>CAZRZV010000006.1:0-46347 GCA_964604665.1 uncultured Faecalimonas sp.
TACGGTAACAGTTTCACCGATGTTTGCCTTGTTTAATTCTGCACATCTGTGGCTTCTCTTTAAGCCTTTCATTGATTCTGCCATTTTATCTTCCTCTTTCTTAAATGTTATCTCGGTAGCATTCTTGGATATCCATATATCCTTCTGCATTTAATTGTTCCTTTTGGAACTTCTTGTTCTTTTTCATATTTACGATAAGAACCTGTTTTCCTGCTTCGCGTTCTGATTTTGCCATGGCAAGAACTTTCAAGATACCGTCTTGTCCCAGATTCTTTTCAAGCAGGTATGCTTTCTTTTCCTTTTTATTTCCCGGCTCGTATCTATTTTCCAAAAGGAGCATTGCGATACGTTCAAATCCGATTGAAAATCCACATGCCGGTGTGTCCTGCCCTGTAAATTTACCAATCATCTTATCATAACGTCCGCCTCCGGCTACAGAACCTCCGAATTCGTCCATACGAATTTCAAAAATGGTTCCCGTATAGTAAGACTGTCCTCTTACCAAAGTCGGGTCAAATTTCACTTGAAAGTCGGCTTCTTTTGCTGCTTCCACACTGGAAATAATCATTTCCATACTGTCTGCAATCTTTTCATCTAAAAATCCTGCAAGTTTTTCTCTACAGAAACGAATCCCTTCGATATCACCGCTGATTTGGTCAAATAGGCCAAGGTAAGTATCCACATTTTCCTGTGTGTATCCGCCAAGTTCGCCAAGCTCATTTGCCACACCTTCTGCACCGATTTTATCCATTTTATCTAAAATAATAAATACTTCATCATAATCTTCTTCTCTGAAACCACTGTATGCTGCCATGGCCTTTAAGATATTTCTGTCGTTGATGCATACCGTAAAATGGTTGAAATCCAATTTCCCAAGCATTGCTGTCGTCGCAAGGATGAGTTCGATTTCTGCAAGGTTGCCCGGTTCCCCTAAAATATCAATATCACATTGCACAAACTGGCGAAAACGTCCTCTTTGCGGGCGGTCCGCTCTCCACACATTTCCTATCTGCATTGCTTTAAATGGAGAAGGAAGTTCGTTTGCATGATTTGCATAATATCTTGCAAGCGGCACCGTAAGGTCATAACGGAGTCCGCCGTCCACCACGTCGGCTTCTGTCTGCGCCGTCTCAATTTTTAATTTCTCACCACGTTTTAAAATCTTGAAAATAAGTTTTTCATTATCTCCGCCCTGCTTACTGCAAAGATTCTCGATATGTTCTACACATGGAGTCTCTATGGATGTAAATCCAAAGGTTTTGTAAGTATCTTTGATCATCTGAATCACATAATCCCTGATTTCCATTTCTTTCGGGAGCATGTCCTTCATTCCGGTCACCGGAGTCTTTTTCAAAGCCATAGTATTTCTCCTTTTCGCTTAATCATTTCATCTATACGACTCATATATTGCTCTACGTCTTTTACATTTTCTACTCTGACAACGCTTTTTCGATTTCCCGTTTTTTCGTCAATCTCCGCCTTGCCCTCCGGAATCACAATCTTTGTCGATGCACCTGCACCTACTGCAATTATGGATTGTTTTTCCTCCATAATAAGTATATTGTATATTCCCGCTTTGTCAACCTTTGCATAGCCAACATTTTCAAAATTTCCCGCAATATTTTTCTGCCTGTAGAGGTAATATGGCGCTAAATTCATGTCTTTTGCCGCATCCGCTGCCAGTTCTATCATCGCAGCCAATGTCTCTGACACTTTTTCAATGTCATTTTGTATATCTTCTTTCTTCTCTTTTTGCTCTCTGGTAAGTCTTGACGCACGCTTCATTGCCAAGGCATGAACCGTCAGACTGTCCGGAGCCAGTCCCTTGATTTGCGCCAGAGTATCCTGTATGTCTTCTATCGTTTCTCCCGGAAGTCCTGCAATCAAATCCATGTTGATATTGTCAAATCCCAATTCTCTCGCAAGCGCATACACTTTTTTAACGTCTTCCACCGTGTGCCATCTTCCGATTTTGTTGAGAGTTCTTTGCTGCATCGTCTGTGGATTGATGGAAATGCGACCGATATTGTGCTTCTTTAACACCTCCAGTTTTTCTTTTGTAATACTATCAGGCCGCCCCGCTTCCACCGTAATTTCTTTCAGGTCCTGATAAGAAAAATGTTGCTCTAAATGCGTCAACAGCCTGTCAAGTTGGTTTGCCTCAAGTGTGGTCGGCGTACCGCCGCCTATGTAAACTGTATTAAGTTTTTTGCCTTTTTGTTTTGCAATTTCGCCCACTGCGGTAAGTTCCATGCAAACTGCGTCTAAGTATTCATCCACCCTCTTTTTCCAAAGACCGATTGGATACGATGAAAAAGAACAGTAGGAACAAATTGTCGGGCAAAACGGGATGCCAACATAAAGGCTGTAACCATTCTCATAATCCAGTTGTTCCAACAGCGCCTTTTCCCGCCTTGCTACCTGGAGCCCCAAGTCTGCCTTCTTATCAGAAATCCGATAATGAGTCTTCATCCATTGCTTTACTTCCGTTTCCGACATACCTGCTTCCATTTTTGCCATGATTAATTTCGTCGGACGGACTCCGGTAAGCGTCCCCCACGCAAGCTCTTTATGCATATTCTCACAAAGCCAATCGTAAAGTTTCAGATTAACATACCTTTTTTTCAATTTTCTTTCTTCGATGTTATTGACTTCGTCTGCGCTTATAATAAAAGTTTTTTGTAGGTAATCCGTGGCGTCAATTTCCACCAAATTGGGACACCCCTCGTTTACAATTTGTTCATAATTCTCGTTTGGGCAAAAAGCCTTGAAAATATGGTACATATCGTATGCAAACATCTCATTTTTCACGGTAATTTTAATCATTTTGTACCTCAAATTGTTTTCAAATTATCTCAATTGGGGACGTAGTGAAATTGAATTTCACTACGTCCCCAATTGCGTTTTTTCATCCGCAATGCACGTCGTCTGACCATGTCCCGGATACACTTGTACGTCATCGGGCAGGCAAAACAGTTTCTCTCGCACGGACTGAATCAATACTCTCATATCCCCCGTCGGAAAATCGCTTCTTCCCACGCTTCGATAAAACAGCGTATCGCCGCTTATTAAAATTCTTTCATCCGCCATATAATAACAGCAACCGCCCTTGGTATGTCCGGGGGTATAAATTACATGGAATGTGAATCCTGCCAAGGTTAATTTGTCGCCGTCTTTCAAACATTTCACATCACTGTAAGCATATTTCACGCCAAACATCTGAGATAAGTTGAGCGCAGGATTCCTTAAAATCTCTGCCTCTTCCTCATGCAAATATACCGGAATGCCAAACTCCTTTACCCACTCATCAATCCCCATCACATGGTCAAAATGCGCATGGGTAAGCAAAATGGCTTTCGGTATATATCCATTTGTTTTCACATAACTAACCAGATAATTCTGGCATACAGCCGGATCTACAATCACCATTTCTTTGGTATCCTCATTAATCAAAAAATAACAATTGGTTTCCATAGCGCTAAGTACAAATGTTTCTATCTTCATAGTTTTACCCTTTCATACGAAAAGTCTACCATACAATCGCAAAATCGTATGGTAGACTTACTTATTTTTCTGTTTAACCCACGGAACGTTCTATATCAATCACGCCCGGAATCTGCCGCAATTTTTCCACGATATGATTCAGTTCTTCTCTTCCGCTTACTGCGAAGCTTAATTCCAAAGTCACGACGCCTTGCTTGCTCGTATGGGTGTTAATGCTATTAATGTTGATGTCCCCCTCGGTAAATACCTTGGACACTGCCATAAGAAGTCCCGGTCTGTCATCCGAATAAATCTTAATGCCTGACAGATATTCTCCATTTGTTTCCGTCATGCTTGTTTCCCATTCTGCATCAATCAAACGAATCCGCTCGGCTTCTGACAAATTTAAAATGTTGACACAATCGGTTCTGTGAATTGACATTCCCCGACCTCTCGTAACAAAACCTACGATTTCATCTCCCGGAACCGGATTACAGCATTTTGAGAAACGTACTGCCATATCATCAATACCCTTTACCACAATGCCGCTCTTCGACTTCGCCACATGGGCTTTTTTCTTCGTTGCTTCTTTCACACGTTCAATAATAACTTCGTCTGTGAGCACTTCCTTATGATCTTTCTCATACTCTTCCAACAGACGATTCACAACCTGACCTTCTTTGAGTCCGCCATGTCCAATCGTAGCCAGAATGCCGTCCCAGTCCTTGAAACCATACTTTGTCTGTACCACCTGCAAATATTTCGGTTTAGTCAAGTCGCTGAGTACCAAGGCTTTTGTCTTGCAGTACGCTGCCAAAAGTTCCTTCCCTCGAATGATATTTTCTTCCTTCAGTTCCTTTTTAAACCATTGATTAATTTTATTGCGGGCTTGTGTGCTTTTTACAATATTTAACCAATCACGGCTTGGACCTTTCGAGTTTTGCGAAGTCAAAATCTCGATTCTGTCACCATTCTGAATTTTATAATCAATGTTCACTAACTTTCCATTAACGCGTGCACCAACCATCTTATTGCCGACCGCACTATGAATCGCATATGCAAAATCAACCGGTGTCGAGCCATTTGGCAGATTCTTAACGTCTCCGTTTGGAGTAAAACAATACACATCTTCCGCAAATAAGTCCAATCCGCCTTTCAAAAGGCTCAAGAATTCACGGTTGTCCGTATCCTGCTGCCATTCCAGAATCTGTCTGAGCCAGCTGAGTTTTTCTTCTTCCTGCGCCGCCACACTCTTCTGACCGTCATTGGATTCTTTGTATTTCCAGTGTGCCGCAATACCATACTCAGCAGTTTTATGCATCTCTTCCGTACGAATCTGAATTTCAAACGGCTGTCCCACGGAACTCATCAAAGTCGTATGCAATGACTGATACATATTCGGCTTCGGCATGGCAATGTAATCTTTAAAACGCCCCGGAATCGGAGTATACATTTCATGGATAACTCCAAGAGCCGCATAACAATCCTTTACGGAATCCACGATAATACGCACCGCAAACAAGTCGTAGATTTCATCCACTGTCTTGTTTTGGTTTACCATTTTCTTATAGATACTGAAGAAATGCTTCACTCTGCCCTTTACTTCACATTTGATATGTGCATTATCCATATGTGCAGACACTTCTTTCACAATCATTGCCACAAATTCTTCACGTTCTGTCTTTCTCTCATTGATTTGACGAACCAAATCATAAAAGACTTCCGGTTGGGAATATTTGAGCGATAAATCATCCAGCTCCGTCTTAATCTTGGAAATACCAAGACGCTGCGCAATCGGAGCATAGATATCCAATGTCTCTTTTGCCTTTTCTATTTGTTTTTCCGGGCACATAAATTCGAGCGTTCTCATATTATGCAAACGGTCAGCAAGTTTAATCAAAATAACGCGAATGTCCTTTGCCATAGCAAGGAACATTTTACGCAAATTTTCTGCCTGCACTTCTAATTTATCAGTGGAATACGACAACTGTCCCAATTTGGTAACACCGTCCACCAAGAGCGCCACTTCTGCTCCGAATATCTGCTCGATTTCTTCCACACTCACAACAGTATCTTCTACAACATCATGTAAGATACCTGCTACAATCGTTTCTTTATCCAGTTCCAAATCTGCAAGAATCATTGCCACCCATAACGGATGAATAATATATGCCTCACCGGACTTACGGCACTGTCCCTGATGTGCCTCATCGGCAATCTTAAATGCTTTCTCAATCATACTGATATCCGCAGACGGATGATATTTTTGCACACGTTTAATAAGCCTGTCATACAGTTTTTTCGGATCCTGATAATCCCCAGGAGACATCACAGCATGACCATCCACTACTTCAAGTCCCGTATATGGTTTTTCTAAACTACTCTCATACGCCATGGATTTGCTCCTTCTGACTGATTATTTCCCCGGATATGCAATCACCGATTCCACATCATACCCGGCCAATTTCTTTCTTCCTTCTAAACCTTCCAATTCCATCAGGAATACAATCTTTACAACCTCTCCGCCAAGAGATTCTACCAATTTGATAATTGCTTCAATCGTTCCGCCTGTTGCCATTAAATCATCAATAATAGCAACTTTCTGTCCCGGTTTAATGGAATTCCTGTGCATTTCAATTATCGCACTTCCATATTCCAAATCATACTCCGCTGAAACCGTTTCGCATGGCAATTTTCCCTTCTTACGAACAGGAACGAACGACTTGTGCAAATTATAGGCAATCGGCACCCCGAAGATAAATCCCCTGGATTCCGGTCCTACTACCACATCAAAATCCAAACCTTCTAACTTTTCCTGCAGCAAATCAATCGCCAAATGCAATCCGTCCGCATCCTCTAAAATACTCGTCACATCTCTAAAAATAATTCCCGGTTCCGGAAAATCCACAATACTTCTTACATATTCCTCAATTGGTTTTTTCATGATTTTCTCCTGATCTTTCAAAAAATTATATTTAAGTATATCACTTCTTTTTTTATTTTTCAATTACTGATAATTCTGAATTACAATTTGCACAAAACTTCTTCCCATATACTCGTTTACAGATGGATAATAGGTAAATGCCATCCTGATTCCCGTCTCGTATCCCATCATCATTCTCCGCACGCTTTCTTCACCGAATTTATTCCGCAAATAAGACAAGAATGTTTCAACATCTCCGAAATACATGGCATCCATCATCGTTCCTTCTGCGTCTTTTACCTGCAGCTTTAATACATTGTGATTCTTTCCCAAAATTCTGCCTTTTAAAATCTCAATATTCTTTTCGGCAAATACAGGTTTCGGATTTCCTTTGCCGAATGGTTCAAGAAGTTCTAATTCATCTATCAGGTCTTCACTTACATATTTCAATGGTAATTGCATATCAATAGAAACTTTTGCCGTCAAATCCTCGTCCGTAAGGGTTGTATTCTCATTAAGCATTTTGCGGAAAACATCTATATTCTCCTCCTCTAAAGAAACTCCTGCTGCCAACCTATGTCCGCCAAATCGGCCAAGTACCGACTTGCATTTGTTCAATTCCTTGTACATATGATACTCTTCTATTGAACGTCCGGAACCTTTCACACCTTCCTGTGCCTTCGTCAAAATAATAGTCGGTTTATAAAAACGTTCTCTCACGCGACCCGCCACAATACCTGCAAGACTTTCGTGACATTCCGGCAAATACACTACCAACACCTTATCATCTTTCAGACTGGATTCCTCAATCTGTGTAATTGCCTCTTCTACCGCAATCTGTGTCATCTCTTTGCGATTATCATTAAGTTCTTTTAAATCACATGCCAACGCATCAGCTTCCTTGGCTGTTTTTGCACACAAGAGATTTAAAGCACGCTTTGCCGTATCCAGCCTGCCGCTGGCATTCAGACATGGTCCTAACACAAACCCAATATGAAATGCCGACAGCCTATTTACGTCGATTCCCGTACATTCTATCAATGCGCTCAATCCCGGATTCTGTGTGCGTCTTAGCATTTCCAGCCCTTGCTTCACAAAGATACGATTCTCGCCCACCAAATCCATGACATCGCCCACTGTTGCAATGGCTACATTTTCCATGAGATAATCCACGTCTTCTGCATCCCTGCCTGTCACATTAAATATTGTCTCTACCAATTTGTAAGCAACTGCGGCTCCACACAATCCTTTAAAAGGATAATCACAATCTTCCTGTTTCGGGTCGACCACTGCATCCGCAGGGGGAATGATAAAATGCTTTTCTTCCCCAACCTCATCATATGGTACTTCATGGTGGTCTGTTACAATAATCGACATTCCAAGTCTCTTGCCATAGGCGATTTCCTCACTTGCCGCAATCCCATTATCACAGGTAATAATGGTGTCTACTCCCGCCTCAAATGCACGGTCAATCAGATTTTGATTCAGTCCATATCCATCTGTGATTCTATCCGGAATATCAATATCCACATTCCCGCCAAGAGCACTGATTCCCTCCAGCAAAATATAAGTGGCATTGATTCCGTCAATATCATAATCTCCAATAATACGAATCTTTTTGTCTTCCTCGATTTTTTCCAATATAATATCAACTGCCTTAGCCATATCTTTCATATGTATGCCATCATGCAAATCATCAAGCGACCCATATAGATACATTTGAATACTATCGTCCCCGATGACATCCCTATTGCGAATCAATCTTGCCAAAATCGGATTAATATGAAATTTTTCTGCAATTTCCTGAAAAGGTGCACCTTTTCGTGTGATAAACCACTTTTCCATAACAATCACCTCTGCATTTATTTTATGATAGCTGAATCAAAAAGTAAATACGAACACTATAAAACCCGGTGATATTTTGTCGAATATTCTATCTAAAGTATAATCTCCCACTTTTTCCACATACTAACTCCAGATGAATTTCAGAAAAAAGGAGTTAATATATGAAAGCAACAGGAATTGTACGTCGCATTGACGACCTCGGAAGAGTTGTCGTTCCGAAAGAAATCCGAAGAACCTTGCGCATACGCGAGGGCGACCCACTTGAGATTTTCACAGACCGTCAAGGCGAAATTATCTTAAAAAAATACTCCCCAATCGGAGAATTGTCCACTTTTGCCAAAGAATACGCCGAGAGTCTGGCATCCACCATGGGATGCACTGTCTGCATTACCGACCAAGACCAGATTGTTGCAGCTGCCGGGTATGGCAAGAAAGATTTACAGGACAAATTAATCAGCAAGCGTCTCGAAGGTGCCATAGGAGAACGAGAACAGATTTTAGCCCAGGCCGGAGATAAAAATTTCATTCCACCTACAGAAGAAATTTCCGAAGAATTTTCCAGTCAAGTCGTCTGCCCAATTCTCTGTGAAGGAGATGTGCTTGGCGCAGTCGTATTACTGGAAAGAGATGCCAAAAAGCAAATGGGCGTCACCGAACAAAAAGTAGCTGTCTGCGCAGCCAACTTTTTAGGCAAACAAATGGAACAATAAATTCATATTCCCTTCCCCACTGTCATAGATTGTGATAGAAAGGGAGGGATAAGATGAGACAATCTACAGGAAAAGGGAATCAGGTAATGCAAATTATGAAAGCATTGCTTGCTTCCTACATAATAACCGGACTTTTACTCTTTATATTAACATTTCTTTTGTACAAATTTGAATGGGACGAGCAAATGGTAACTGCCGGAATCATTGTGATTTATATAGCATCTTCATTTGTTGGAGGATTCATTCTGGGAAAATTACAAAAAGAAAAGAAGTTCCTATGGGGACTAATCATGGGACTCCTCTATTTCTTACTGCTATTTCTAATATCCTTTGGCGTCTACCGCAGCTTCAGCGGCAACGGAACAAACTTAATCACTACTCTGCTGATTTGCGCAGGCGGCGGAATGTTAGGCGGAATGCTGGCATAAAAAGAGTGCGGGGAACTTTCCCCGCACTTTCCTGTTCTTTCACTATTTTTTAAAAATCTTTTGCATAATCCATACGCAAACAGCGATAATTCCCAGTGCTACAAAAATACCGCCCATGCCTTTTCCCATTACTTCCAAAGCAACTCTAACATTTTCCATATTCATATCTATTACCGCCTTTCTTCTATAAGTAGCTTGCAATGATGCTCATTACAAGACCACCTGCAACAACTGATGCAATCTGACCTGATACGTTAGAGCCTGCTGCATGCATGATGATGATATTTCCCGGGTCTTCTTCCATTGCCATCTTCTGAACCACACGTGAAGACATTGGGAATGCAGAGATACCTGCCGCACCAATCATCGGATTTATCTTACTCTTTCTAAACAGATTAAGAATTTTCACAAATATACAACCTGCCATGCTGTCAAATACAAATGCCACAAGACCAATTACCATGATGAGCAGTGTATTTACCTGAACAAACTGGTCTGCCTTCATACTAAATGAAATCGTAATTCCAAGGAGTAACGTAATTAAATTTGCCAAACTGTTTTGTGCCGTATCAGAAAGATTACCGAGCACCCCACACTCACGAAGCAGGTTACCAAACATCAAAAATCCTACCAGAGACACTGACATCGGCGCTACAAAGCCCACAATAATTGTAACCGCAATCGGGAAGATAATTCTCATTTGCTTTGTCACCTTATCTTGTGCATATGGCATACGAATTTGACGCTCTTTCTTTGTCGTTACCAACTTAATTGCAAATGGCTGTACAATCGGTACCAATGCCATATAAGAATACGCCGCAACCGCAATCGCCCCTACATACTGGGAATTCAATACCTGTGATACCAAAATGGATGTAGGTCCGTCAGCTGCACCGATAATACCGATAGATGCCGCATCATTTAACGGAAATCCCAATAAAACTGCTACCAGAATCGCTGCAAAAATACCAAATTGAGCTGCTGCCCCGCAAAGAAACATAATCGGCTGTGAAAGCAATGGTCCAAAGTCAATCATCGCACCGATACCGATAAACAGTAATATCGGCAATGCCTCCGAAGCTTCAATCCCTACATGAAACAGCCATTGAATAATTCCCTGAACTTCACCTACACCTTCCATGGTCTGACTAATGACACCTGATGCAGGCAAGTTTACTAAAATTGCCCCGAATCCCATCGGTAAAAGCAACGCCGGTTCCATATCTTTTTTAATGGCAAGCCAAATCAGTATGATACCTATTAGATACATCACACATTGTTGCCATGTCACATTCATAATGCCTTCCAATAAAAAATTCATAAAAATTCCCCCTGTGTTTTCTATTCACAATATCAAAAACGATTATATATGATTTTTCCAGATTTGTCCATTCTTAAGAAAAGATTTCCTGACTTAAATTCTCTGCATTTCCATCAAACAAAATACCATGAATCCCCACTTTTCTTGCACCGATGATATTTTTTTCACTGTCATCCACAAAAGTACACTCCTTTGCAGCCAAATGATATTTGCAAAGTAAATAGTCAAATATCTCGGCTGTCGGTTTTACCATATGTAACGGCGCTGAAAATACCAATCCGTCAAACAAAGAAAACAATTCTTTCAGTTGCGGAACTTCCGCATATTTCTTAGCAAAAGTGTCACTGATATTAGAAAGCAGATACAATCCGTGCCCTTCTTTTTTTAATCTGAGCAGAATTTCTTTCATCCCTTCAATCCCCGGAAGATAATGATACCAATTATCATAAATCTGTCTCGCGCTGTCCCGCAATCGCTCCGGAAGTCTTTCGCAAACAGCTTCTTTTATCTCATCATCGCTAATCGTTCCCTCATCCGATTTATCCCAGTAAAGACGATCAAACAAAACTTCCGAAACCAATTCTATATCTTCAGGATTCGCAATATATTGTTTTGTCATATATGCCGGCTCAAACTTTACCAAAACATTTCCAAAATCAAAAATATAATTCTTCGTCACTATCATTCCCCATTTCTTTTACTATATTTAAGAGCCACGCAAAATCTTCTGCTGTGCCTATCTCTTCCAACTCGTGTTCTTGCTATCACGTTCAGTATCTCATTTTTCCCTCCCAAAATCAATATGATTTCTTGCCATTTTTTGCTCCCTGTGGTATAGTAACTCCATATCTTTCTTATGATAAAGACCCACGAAAAGAGAACAAATAAGGAGGACTTATCAAAATGAGTCTGAAAATCCCTATAGAAACTTCTGCCCGGCATATCCATGTCAGCGAAAAAGATTTTAAAGAGTTATTTGGCAAAGATGCCTGCCTTCATTATGTTCATGAGCTCAGCCAACCCGGACAGTATCTCTGTCAGGAGAGAATCACGGTTGTCGGTCCAAGAGGACGTTTTGAAAGTGTAGCAATTTTAGGTCCATATCGAAAGGAAACTCAGATTGAGTTATCCATGACTGACACCAGAAAAATCGGTGTGCCGGGAGTCATCCGACAATCCGGACATACAAAAGGAACGCCGGGATGCAAACTTATCGGGCCAAAAGGAACAATTGAATTGGAGCAAGGCGTAATCGTTGCAAAACGCCATATACATATGACACCCCTTGAAGCAAGCCGCGCCCATGTCAAAGACAATGATGAGGTATTTGTAATTACACAAAGTTATGAACGTGGATTGATTTTTGCCGATGTGGTTGTCCGCGTAAGCCCGACTTTTCGGTTGGCTATGCATGTAGATACGGACGAGGCAAACGCTTTTGCAAGCGATGAAGCTCCAACAGGTGCCATCCTCAAATTGTTTGACGGACAAACTTATAGTCTGGAGCAATGGGCAGATGAAGTCGCATCAGGTATTAACAGATAATATAAAAGGAGGAATATAAAATGAGTAAAATTGATGTCGTAAGACAAGCCATGGTGAATGCCATGAAAGCAAAAGACAAAGAAAGAAAAGACACACTCTCGCTTCTCTTGTCAGCATTAAAAAACAAGGCAATTGACAAACGTGCCGACTTAACCGAGGAGGAAGAAGATCAAGTTGTATTAAAGGAAATCAAGCAGACAAAAGAATCTTTGGAATTGACTCCTGCCGACCGTGCAGACTTAATTGAAGAATTCACAAAACGTCTTTCTGTATTGGAAGAATTCGCACCAAAGATGATGGATGCTGATGAAATCAAAACAATTGTCACAGGTGTACTTGCCGACCTTGGAATCGACTGTCCTACAGCAAAAGATAAAGGACGCATTATGAAAGAATTAATGCCTAAGGTAAAAGGCAAAGCGGATGGGAAATTGGTAAATGAAATTGTTGGTTCTATGATGAATTAAACGCAAAGAGGGGAGAGGCTACATAAGAAAATAGTTTCTCCCGCACAGCGTTTTTTATGCATCGTATGTAAATGTAAAGTCTTCCCATGGCATATTCACAGGTTTCTTCTGGCAGATGATTTCATCTACATGCATCAGAAGCGGAAAATCTTTGATATCAACGATTCCCTTTGCAGCTGCCACTTTCACGGCACACGCTACACGTTCTGCAACAACCAAGGACTCCAGCGTGACACCGTTTAATTCTTCTTTTGCCTCATCAATATTAAGACCACGTCCTAAGGGGATACCTACAAGTCTTGTACGTCCGCCATATACTGTTACATAAAGGTCACCATATCCGACTGTCATATTTTCTAACGTGGCTGTTCCCTGATATTCAAACAATCTGTACATTTCTTTTACAGCTTGTCCGAAAACTGCGGCCTGTGAGTTGAAGTGAAGCCCACTGTCAAGACCGAACTCTTTTTGATTCAAACCGATTGTCAGTGCAATACCTAAAGCATATCCATTCTTTAATGCCACTGCACTTTCGATACCTGTTACATCTGTTGAGAGACTGATGTGGCAGTAACTTGTCGACATAACTTCCTTCATCATCTCTAAAACTTTCATATCATGTCCTCAAAAAGCGACTTCTGTCTGATCATGGAATACTAATTCATAGTTTGTACATGGTCCGCCGATAGCGTTGATGGACATGTTCTTTCCAATTGCTTTTGTCTTTGCTTCCCAAACGTCAGGATATGTAAGAAGTTTTCCTTCCTCTGTATCTACAAGACCTTTTGTTACGCTGAGCACAGGAATTTCATCCGGAATTTTCGGCAGGATTACATCTCCAAACCAATCAACACCGAAACTTGAAACACCACCGATGATAAACGTAGAACCTGCGATAGCTTCCTCTACTTCTTCGATTTGATAATATTTAATTCCCGCAGGGAATACTTTGTCAAACTTCGGATGCTTATCTTCCTTTCTGCATGCATCAATAATATCCCTGTCTAAGTGTGTACCTACCAAACGCACTTCGTGTCCGTTTTCTCTTGCCGGAAAAGCTAATGCAGAGCCCATCATACCCGCGCCGATAATCGTTACAATTGCCATTTTTCCAACCTCCTCTGATTCACAATAATCTTATTTATTTTACTGTTGTTATGGTAACACTCTGTCAAATTTCCATCAATCCGTGGAGATAACATTGAGAATTCTCTTATTTTTGCAAAAACTTTTTCATTTTGCAATAGTATATGATTTGTGAAGTAATATCATGGAAAACCTTTCAAGGCAACAACAGATTGTAAATTATTTGGTAGAAAACCATTTTGCATCCATTGATGAAATTGCAAAAGCTTTTTACATCAACTGTGCAACCGTACGAAGAGATATTCAGAAATTATAACAGAAAGGCTTTGTGAAATCCGTATACGGCGGAGTGGTATTGTCTGAGTATCCAATGAAGTGGTTCCTATTTCCCTTCGCGACCGCGAAAACTCTTCTTATAAAGAAGATATCGCCGCACAGGCAGCGAAGCTGATTCACGACAATGATACCATTTTTATGGATACCTCTTCTACTGTCAGACGTATTTGCCGACATATGCAAAATCGCAAAAATCTGACTGTCATCACGAACAACTTTCGCATTTGCGAAGAATTAAAGAACAGTGATGTCAAAGTATACTGTTCCGGTGGCGCCCTTATTAAAAAGCGTGACTGCTTCCTTGGACATTACACAGAAGAATTCTTCAGACAGATGAATGCAACTATCGCGTTTTTTCCCTCCCAAGGTCTTTT
Organism: uncultured Faecalimonas sp.; assembly: GCA_964604665.1. Taxonomy (GTDB): domain Bacteria; phylum Bacillota; class Clostridia; order Lachnospirales; family Lachnospiraceae; genus Faecalimonas. The sequence goes on from CAZRZV010000006.1 coordinate 14,519, forward strand.
GGAAAATGGTGACATCGTGGACAGTTCCGAAGAAGAAACAGCCGTTCGAAAAGTGATGCTGGACAGAGCAAAGAACAAAATCTTCCTATGTGATTCCTCCAAATTCGGAAAGGAATATCCCTTTACTCTTTGCAATATTTCTGATGTGACACAAATGATTAGTAATAAAACATTCGAAGTTTCCGATAATTAAAATGGTATGTTGCAGATAACGCAACATACCATGATTTTTATTTATGATATCCTTTTCTCCTCAATTGCTATTTTGTATCCGTCGGTGTCGCATCTGAAGGAGTCGCCGTCGACTCATCAATTGATTTTACAGTAATTGCAAGACTACGGATTTTTACCTTTTTCCATACCTTTTCGTTTACTGTAATCTTAGTCTCTTCTTTCCACTTTGCAACAACATCTTCTCTTGCCTGTGTTTTGCGGTCACTGATTACCTGATCCTTTGCAGTCTGGGTTGCTTCCTCATCACGTGTAACTTCCAACTGTACCACATAGTAAGCAGAGTCCGTGTCAATTACTTCCGCATATTCTTTTTCCTGTAACTTGTCTGCGGCTTCATATACTTCTTTTGGAAGTGCAAGAGTTGCATCTTCATCTTTATAATCAGCCCCGAAATTATCCGTATTTGTAGTTATCTGTTGAACTTCTGCATATTCTTCCATGCCGGCAGCTGCCTTTGAGCCTGCCAAAAACGCCTCTGCCTTTTGTTTCACTTCTTCCAATTCTTTTCCGGTCAGCTCAACTGTATTGGAATCTTCATCTGTTTTTGTTTTTGAAAAGCTCACATAACGAATTCTCTTTTGAGCAACTTCTTCGTCCGGTACATTTTGATCTACTCCGTCCTCAATTGCTTTAATTACCCTGCTGCGAATCGTCAATAATCTGAGAACTTCTGTCACAGACTCTTTATCTGCCGAAATCTTTTCCAGTACATCCTCTGAATTTGCTTTCAAAAATGCATCCGCAGTTTCCTTAATCTTCTGAAAGTCCTCATCTGTAAGTTTCACATCATAATCACCCATGTACTTTTCCGCAAGGTACATTTCCTGAAGTGATTGCATGACACTATTCTTATATTCTTCTTCCACGGTTAAGTCCTGATTCGTCATTGATGAAGCATTCCAATCCATTACCAAATCAGCGTCCGACTCCTGACCGTTGAAAGAATACCACATCTGCTTCTGATATTGTAAATAACTTTCCTCATAATCCGGTTGCAGCCATCTTGCATAGAAAGTCGCTACCTTTGCTGTAATATTCTTATCTCCTACAGTTGCAACAATATCGCTATCTTTAACACCTGCACATCCTGCCAATGCAGTCATCGCGAAAACTGCTACTGCTGCAAGTGCAATGATTCTTTTTCTTAAACCTTTCATTTTAAGCCTCCTTCGTGTTTCCTAGTTCCATATTATAACTGTTTTTCCTCAATGATTCAATGCTTTTATTTCAATTAAGATATTTTTCACAAGTTCCAATGTGTCCTCATCCTTATCTTTTCCGCTTTTCCCTTTCTTCTCATAAACAAAGTATGGATTCGTGTCCACTTTAAACTGTAAATCACCCTTATATTTTGCAATCAATTCCGGAATCTTTTCCACTTGAACCTTTGCACGTTCGTACATCACAAATCGAATCTTCTCACCCTTTTGTTCCACTGCCGTGACATATGCGCTATGTGCAATCGCCTTCAAAAGTGCAATGACAAGCAACTGCTGTACCTTCTTCGGCACATCGCCGAAACGGTCCGTAAGTTCCTCGACCATATCGTCCATTTCTTCTTCGTTTTCAATGCTTGCAATACGCTTATAGATATCGAGTTTTTGATATTCATTCGGAATATAAGAACCCGGAATAAATGCATCCACATTCAAGTCCAAGGCGGTCGTATATGGTTCTTCTTCGCTTTCCCCTTTCAGTTGTTTCACTGCCTCATTTAACATTTTGCAGTATAAATCATATCCGACTGCTTCCATGTGTCCGTGTTGCTGTTCTCCTAAAAGATTCCCTGCACCGCGGATTTCCAAATCGCGCATGGCAATCTTAAATCCCGAGCCAAGATCTGTAAATTCACGGATTGCCGCCAATCTTTTTTCTGCCACTTCACGAAGAAGTTTGTCTCTGCGATACAGCAGGAATGCATATGCCATACGGTTAGACCTTCCCACACGTCCACGCAGTTGATACATTTGTGCCAAGCCCAGCTGGTCTGCATCATGAATAATCATGGTGTTTGCATTTGGAATATCCAACCCTGTCTCAATAATTGTCGTAGAGACAAGCACGTCTATTTCCCCATTGATGAAATCAAGCATAATATCTTCCAGCTTGTGCTCCCGCATCTGTCCATGCGCATAGACAACATTTGCCTCAGGAACCAGTTTCTGAATTTTGGCTGCAATTTCATCAATATCTTTTACTTTATTATAAACATAGTACACCTGTCCGTCTCTGGCAAGTTCCCGGCAAATCGCTTCCCGAACCATTTCATCATTGTATTCCATCACATAAGTCTGAATCGGCATACGGTCCACCGGAGCCTCCTCAAGCACACTCATATCACGGATTCCGATAAGGCTCATGTGAAGTGTTCTCGGAATCGGCGTTGCCGTCAATGTCAATACATCAATGTTTTCCCTTAATTTCTTGATTTTTTCCTTATGCTGCACACCAAAGCGCTGCTCCTCATCAATAATCAGGAGTCCTAAATCCTTAAACTGCAAATCATCACTCAGAACCCTGTGAGTTCCGACTACAATATCGACAAGACCTCTTTTCGCATCTTCAATCGTCTTTTTCTGCTGCGCCGGTGTTCGGAAACGGGACATCAAATCGACACGTACTGGAAACTCTTTCATACGTTGCATAAACGTATTGTAATGTTGCTGTGCCAAAATGGTAGTTGGACACAGATACACCACTTGTTTATTTTCCTGAACCGCCTTAAACGCTGCACGTATGGCAATTTCCGTTTTGCCGTAACCCACGTCGCCGCAAATCAGGCGATCCATAATCTTAGTGCTTTCCATATCCCGTTTGGTTTCTGCAATCGCAAGCGTCTGATCCTGCGTTTCCTCGAACGGAAACATTTCTTCAAACTCTTTTTGCCATACGGTATCCTGTCCATAGACAAAGCCTTCTTTTTGTTGACGTGCGGCATATAGTTCCACCAAATCTTTTGCGACCTCTCTGACTGCCCCTCGCACCCGTGTCTTTGTCTTCTGCCATTCCTGACCGCCTAAGCGATTAAGTTTTGGCTTTCTCGCATCTGCGCTGGCATACTTTTGAATCAAATCCAGTTGTGTCGCCGGAATATAAAGATTGCCCCCTGCCGCATACGAGATTTTCATGTAATCTTTTGCCACTTTATCAACTTCGATTTTTTCAATTCCCTGATAAATGCCGAGCCCGTGATTTTCATGAACCACATAGTCTCCGACCTTTAATTCCGTGAAATTCTGTATCTTACGACCTTCATAGGTCTTACGTTTCTTCTTTTTTTGTTTCCGTCCGAAAATATCCGTCTCCGAAATCACCATGAATTTCAGCATCGGATATTCATATCCTTCTGCCACATATCCGTAGGTAACCAGGATTTCTCCCTCTTGCACTTCACGCTGCATATCTTCGCTGTAGAAACTGCTCAGATTGTAATCCCGCAAATCCTCTGCGAGACGTTTTGCCCGGGTTCGGGAACCCGACAATAAAACCACACGATATCCGGTTCTTTTCAGACGTTTCAAATCTCTGGTAAGCATTTCAAAGCTATTGTTATACGGATTCACTCCTTTTGTCTGCACATGAAATACTTCTCTTGGTTTTAATTCCTTACATTTCATATCCAGTGCAGAAAATCCGATTCCGTAAAAAGAAAGCATCTTATCGGCAACTTCCTTCGGTGAGAACAACTTCATCTCCTCATCAGATACCTCAAACCCATTCTCCATGCGATTCGCCTGTGCCTGGACAAATTCCTGTTCAACAACATTCCCTTTCTCAATCAGACGCACCGGTTCATCCAAAAACAAAATGCTCTCTTCCCTGTCAAAATAATCCAGGAAAGAAACTCTCTTACATGTTTCCTCAGGAAAATCACTCGCCGGATAAATCGCAATCTCCTGCAAGTTTTCGATAGAGCGCTGGCTGTCCACATCAAAGGTTCTGATAGAATCAATCTCGTCACCCCAAAGTTCAATACGAATCGGTACCTCTTCTGTCAACGGATACACATCCATAATTCCGCCACGCACGGCAAACTGCCCCGGACTTTCTATCTGTTCTTCCCGCACATATCCTAAACGGACCATATCCTGCTTTAAAATTTCAAAATCAACCACTGCACCGGATTTCAGATACAGAATTCTTTTTTTCATCTCATCCAACGGAAGCAACGCATCCATAAACCCGTCAAACGTGGTTACTATGGTTGTATTGTGCCTTTCCATCATGCGCTGCTTTACCAAATATTTCCCCCGCAACTCCGCCTGATAAAAGAGCAGGTCTTTCGCATGATACTGGAATACATTCGGTTCTAGCATTTTATATTCTTCATAAATCTGTTTCGCCTTGATTTCACTTGAACAAGCGATGATTTTATACCGAAAACCATCGCTCATTGCATACATAAAATGTGTTTTTTGGGAATTCACACAACCTGTAACTTGTACAAATCCCTTCTTACTTTTTCTCCCCTTTAAGATTGACTCATATTCAGCCAATTCTGTTAATGGTGCTACAAAAGCCTGCATTATAATTCCTCGCGCACTACTTTTTTATTAAATCGATTCATTGCCATGTCAATCTCACCCTGCAATATTAGTTCAACAGCCTCGATGACACGCTCATATCCCTCTTGCATGACTTCCTGCTCTGCCTTTGAAAAATGTCCCAGAACATAATCTGCCAAATCGTACTCTTTCGGTTTCTCTCCTACACCGACTTTGATACGCTGAAATACATCTGTTCCTAAATGTAGAATAATATTTTTCACCCCGTTATGACCGCCCGCACTTCCCTTCTTGCGAATGCGCAGTTGTCCCACATCCAGACTGACATCATCATAAATGACAATCAATTCATTTTCTTCATCTATTTTAAAATAGTCCAAAAGTCCTCTCACGCTTTCACCACTTAAATTCATATATGTCTGCGGTTTTGCCAATAATACTTTTTGACCCGCAATCATGCCTTTTCCGCAAAAAGCCCTATTCTTTCGCTCTGTTACCGATATATTATATTTATCTGCAATTACATCTATCACTGCAAATCCAACATTGTGTCTTGTATTTTCATATTCTTTCGCCGGATTCCCAAGGCCTACAATAATATACATATTTATCACCCTCATTTCCTAGTGTTGTTTATATTTTACAAGATAGCAAATCATTTGTCACGTGAAGACGTGAATAATTTTCCAATCTTCTTCATACATTATTAAAAACAATGATTAATTCTGATGAGGAGACTGTTATGAGCTCGAAAACCAAAATTGTAGTATTACACATGAAGGAAATCATATATACAGCTATATTTGTTGTATTAGGAATATTATTATTGATATTATTAGGGGTGATGTTTTTCCCCAAAGGAGAAAAAAGCAGTTCCGGGCAGGCAAAATATGTGCCGGGCATCTATACTTCCACTCTCACCTTAAACAATACCAATTTAGGAATTGAAGTTTCCGTAGACGATTCTCACATCAATGCAATCCGTTTCAGCAATCTGGACGAATCCGTTACGACCATGTATCCTCTGATGCAGCCTGCCATGGAATCCATTGCCCAACAGATTTGTGACACACAATCTCTGGAAGATATCACTTACTCGGAAGAAAATCCTTACACCTCTCAAGTCATCTTAAATGCCATAGAAGATGCATTAAAAAAGGCCGAAGTCACCAAATGACCTCGGCACTTTTACTTTCTATCCTTCTACGATAAGATATTGTCCATTTGGCAGGGCAAATACTTCTGACTCTTCCTCCAATTCCTCATCGGGTATATCTGAAATATCTACTCCGTTTTCCTCGAAGTACTCCCTCACTTCATCCAGAGAATCGACGACAACGGCCATACAATCCTCTAAAAATGCTTCCGCTTCTTCTATATTTTCTGCTACCGGCTCATCAAACAACTGTGACTGTTTTTTCAAAAATACCTTTAAACATTCTTCATCATATGCGTACATAATCTATCTTTTCTCCTTTTTTACGATTGAAATTAATTCTTGCGGATGGTGAATCGTATGTTTTGCACCATGTTCCACTAATACTTCCTCAGACCGAAATCCCCAAGTCACTCCGACCGTCTCCATACCCGCTGCATTTCCCGTGTCCATGTCTACATCCGAATCACCAACATAGATACAGTCTCCCGGACTGATACCAAACCTTTCCGCAATCCGAATCAGCGCCGTTGGGTCCGGTTTTCTCGGAATCCCTTCCTGCTGTCCCTGCACATAGCCAAACGTACCGTCTTCAAAGAAACTTGAGACCACATCCACCGTCTGCAAATGCGGCTTATTGGACAGTACAGCCAATTTCACGCCTTCCCGCCGTAATTCTTTTATGGTCTCTGCAATCCCTTCATAGGGCGCTACATGATACGTACAATTCTCTTTGAAAATTCGCCCGTAGACCTTCATGGCATCTTCAATCAAAGTCATTTCCTCATCTCCGCCGGCTTTGATAGAGCACTCAATCAAATATCTCGCGCCATTACCCACAAAGGACTTACACTGTTCGCCGGTAATCGCAGATAACTTTAATTCCTTCAAAGTCTCATTTACCGAATAAGTCAAAGATTCCAATGTATCCGTTAAGGTTCCGTCTAAATCAAAAATGCATGCCTTATACATTCTCTCTCTCCTTTGATTTGATAACCTTATCATAGTATGAAGCACCATAAATTTCAATATCAGATTAAGAAAAAAGATACTGTCTCATCACTTTTAATGCGTGCTTTTCCAATCGGCTCACCTGCGCCTGGGAAATATCAATATCCTGCGCCACTTCCGTCTGCGTTTTTCCCTCAAAAAACCGCAATTGAATAATGTAGCGTTCCCTTTCCCCAAGTTTCTGCATTGCCGCCTGGAGTTCCAATTCTTCCACCCAGTTATCTTCCTTGTTTTTCTTATCGCTCACCTGATCCATCACATACAGCACGTCGTCCCCGTCGCTATACACAGGTTCCTGCAAACTCATAGGAGTCTGAATGGCATCCAATGCAAATACAATATCCTCTTTTTCGATTCCGATTTCCGTCGCTATTTCTTCCAGCGTCGGTTCCCTCAAATTCTGTCTCAAATAATTTTCTTTTGCATATATCGCTTTATATGCCATATCCCGAAGCGATCTACTGACACGTATGGAATTGTTATCCCTCATGTATCTTCGGACTTCCCCGATGATCATTGGAACCGCATAAGTAGAAAATTTTACGTCAAGCTCCGTGTTAAAGTTGTTTATCGCCTTAATGAGACCGACACACCCAATTTGAAACAAATCGTCCGCATTTTCATTGCTATTTGCGAATCGTCGGATAACACTCAATACCAACCTCAAATTTCCTTTGATATATTCCTCTTTTGCTTCTTTGTCTCCTGCTTTGATTCTCTCAAACAGAACCTTTTTCTCTTCCTCTTTTAAGATTGGCAGTTTTGAGGTGTCTACCCCACATATTTCTACTTTATTAAGAGCCATCCTGTCATCCTCCTATCACATTTCGTAATAGTAAAATGATGCACAAGATGACTCCCTGCTATTCCTTTTTCCTATGAAATAAAAAAACTTTTAGTCCTTGACAAATGTACATGCAAGGCAACATGTACGGATTCTATCTGTCCCACTTGTCAGCCAGGTTCTGAATCTGACTTTCAAATTTTGCCAAATCCTTATTTGCCAGCCCCTCGTTCTTTAATACGACATCCATCAAACGTTTTGCAGCTGATACCACACGGTTGAATGCACTCTGCGCCCTTGTCTTTGTAGGTTTCACTGTCGCTTTCTTCGCCTGTTTCATACCCTCCGTCAAAATCCGGTTTTGTGCCAAATCCACACTTCCGCCGGAGTATGGTGCAAATGCTTTGCAGCCAAACGTGTCTGTAACTGTCCGGGCAAATTCATCCGTCACGGTGTCTTCCCCGTGTACCACAAAAACATGTTCCAACGGAGTTTCAAAACCTCTCAGCCAATCAAGCAGTCCATTCATATCCGCATGCCCGCTGATTCCTTTTAAGGTCTCGATATGCGCTGATACCTCTATATTTTCCCCAAACAGTTTCACTGTCGAAGCGCCATCAATCAATTTCCTTCCTAAAGTCCCAATAGCCTGATAACCTACGAATAAAATTGTACTCTCCGGCCTCCACAAATTATGTTTTAAATGATGACGAATTCTACCAGCTTCACACATGCCGGATGCAGAAATAATGACCTTCGGATTCTCATTGCTGTTAATCAATTTGGAATCATCACTTGTAAGGGAAATCTTTAATCCCGGAAATATCAACGGATTAATTCCCTGATTCACCAATTCCATTGCATCCTCATCAAAGCAACTCCATTTATTCTTTGTAAATACATTAGTTGCTTCTATTGCCAATGGGCTGTCTACGTACACTTCAAAATCCGAGAATTCCGGAATCAGGTTCTTTTCCTTTATCTCTCGGATAAAATACAACATTTCCTGTGTTCTTCCCACTGCAAAGGAAGGAATGACAACATTGCCGCCTCTTGCAAATGTATCTCTCAATATACGTGTAAACTCTCCCACGTAATCCGGCTGTTCTTCGCTGTGAATGTGGTTGCCGTATGTAGACTCAATCACAACATAATCCGCCTCTTTTGTGTGCCCCGGATTACGGATAATCGGCTGATTGATATTTCCCACATCGCCGGAAAATACAATTTTCTTTAACAAGCCGTCTTCCGTTATCCAGATTTCTATGCTCGCCGACCCAAGCAAATGTCCGATATCCGTAAATCTCACTCGAATTCCTTCGCACAACTCTACTATCTGTCCGTAATCGCATGGCGCAAATCTTTGCAGAGCATCTATCGCATCCTGTGTAGTGTACAATGGTTCATATAGCGGAGCCCCCGAACGTTTTGCCTTACGGTTTCTCCATTCCGCTTCAAACTCTTGGATATGGGCACTGTCACGCAGCATAATGTCACACAAATCGGCTGTCGCAAATGTAGTGATAATCTCTCCTTTAAATCCTTGCTTCACTATCAGTGGAATCAAACCTGAATGATCAATATGTGCATGGGTCAGAAGGACATAATCAACCTCTCCCGCAGTAACGGGTGGTTTCTGATTTTCATACAAGTCCGGCCCCTGTTCCATACCACAGTCAATTAAAATCCGTTTCCCATTCGCTTCCAACAAATGACTGCTTCCCGTCACCTCATGAGCTGCACCAATAAAAGTCAGTTTCATACATTCAACTCCTTTTTCTTTTATTGTAGCACTTTCTCTTTCTTTCGTGTTGAAGTTTTGCCCATTTTATACGATTTTTACATTTGATAACGAACCATCTCCCGGCGAAGTCTCTGCATAATCTTTTTTTCCAATCTGGATATATAAGATTGAGAGATACCAAGAATATCTGCAACCTCTTTTTGTGTCTTTTCTTCGCCGTCCATTGATTCTAAACCATATCTCATTTTCACAATCAGCCTTTCCCGGCTGGACAATCCATTGATTGCCTTGACTAAAAGTTTTCTTTCCGCCTCATTTTCTAAATCTTTATAAATGGTATCTTCCTCTGTACCCAAAATATCTGACAAAAGCAGCTCATTTCCATCCCAATCCACATTCAACGGCTCATCAATGGAAACTTCCAGCTTCGTCTTATTATTTCTTCGAAGATACATTAATATCTCATTTTCTATGCATCTGGATGCATATGTGGCTAATTTGATATTTTTATTTGGATTAAATGTATTAATCGCTTTAATAAGCCCAATGGTTCCAATAGAAATCAGATCTTCCACTCCCACACCCGTATTATCAAATTTTTTAGCAATATACACAACCAACCTCAGATTGTGCTCTATTAGCAATTTTCTCGCTTCCTCCTTGAACTCTGTGTCAAGTTTCAGAATTGCGTCATTTTCTTCTGCTGCATCTAATGGGGCCGGAAGTATTTCCGTTCCCCCTATGTAATGAATATCCGTGCTTTCCGGAAACAGAATCGTTATAAGCATGTTCAAATCCTCCTAAAATATATTCGGATTTAAAATCATTTGATACTCTCCTTTAGCGGAAATCATTTCTTCGCTCACACCTATTAAAGGGGCGTTTACCCAGCATTCCTTTTCTTTATAAATGCACATTTTATCTATCTTCAGTGCAAGCAAAACACCTTCCTTTTTCCCAATGGAATGATAAGGAATATATCGCACCTGAGACATTTTTACACTCCCTAAGAATTGTCTGGCAACTGTTTTGTCTAAGACATTTACCGGCTGACCCGAAACAGGGTCACGAAGCCCGTTCCCCGTGTCAATCATGCCTGTCACCTGACACTTTTTGTCTCCCATATACAAATCGACTTTACATTGATACTGATTTACTTTTTGAACAGATGCAATAAAATCCCATATTTTTGAAATCACATGATATCCGCCAATCGCTATTGCAAAAAACAAACTTCCCACTCTCACATATTGTCTGATCGCCTGCAATAATCCTCCCAACAAGAATCCTCCAATATAGAGCATGATATACGCTTTTGCAAAGTCTCGCATGTTCTTGATTTTAAGTCCCGCTCGAATCATGAGTGTATTTACAATCATATGGAACATTACGAATTTAATTATGGCATACGGTATTGGTATCACTACAATGATACATGTTAACAAGGACCCAACCATTGCTCCCAAACAGACATTTCCATGTGTGGCAGTACATTTTAACATCTTTTTTACAAGCAACAATAATAAGTAGTCCATCATAAAGTTAACCAAAAACAGTATGTCTATATACAACTCATAATACACGTTCCACCTACTTTCTCTTTCGCTACTAAATCGATTTGGTACTCAAGCAAAACTCATTATAGAAATTTGGGCAAAAAAAATTTGTCGAAGCATGTGCAGTTTCACACATTTCCTTCGACAAATTTTGAATTTCTATTTTACTGTCTATTTCTTTAAGAAAGATGGAATCTTAATATCTTTTTCTTTTACCTGACTGCTTGGCTTTCTCACTGTCTGCAATGTCGGAGTTGTTCCTGTTCCCTTTGGTGCAGGATTCATTAAGCCCAAATCAAGTTCCTGTATCTTTGGTGTAGGTATAACCGGCGCCTCATACTTTTCTACATTCTGAATCGGCGGAACCTTTACTCCTTCTAATCTTGATTTTAATTTTGATGCAGTGCCGCCTACATTATGTAAACCTGTAGCAATCACCGTAATTGTAGCTTCATCCGTCTTAGTATCATCATACATAGCACCGAAGATAATATTTGCTTCTTCACCTGCAAGGTCTTGTACATACTCTGCTGCATCATTTGCATCCATAAGAGTAATATCTCCTGAGATGTTAATGATAACATGTGATGCGCCTGCAATCGTCGTCTCAAGAAGTGGACTTGCAACTGCCTGTTTAACCGCTTCAAGAGCTTTGTCATCACCTTTACCATAACCGATACCGATATGTGCAATACCTTTATCAATCATAACCGTCTGGATATCAGCAAAGTCAAGGTTAATCAATGATGGCACATTGATTAAGTCTGTGATACCTTGAATACCTTGTTGCAACACTGCGTCAGCTTTCTTAAGAGCTTCCGGCATTGTTGTTCTTCTGTCTACGATTTCTAACAATTTATCGTTTGGAATTACAATCAATGTATCTACATTTTCTTTTAATTTTTCAATTCCCTGAAGTGCATTGTTCATACGTGTTTTTGATTCAAAACGGAAAGGTTTTGTAACAACACCTACTGTCAATGCTCCCATTTCTTTCGCAATACGTGCTACAACCGGTGTTGCACCTGTACCGGTTCCACCGCCCATACCGCATGTAACGAATACCATGTCAGCACCTTTGATTGCTGCTGCAATTTCTTCTTCGCTTTCTTCTGCTGCTTTTTCTCCAACTTCCGGTTTCGCTCCTGCGCCAAGACCTTTTGTGATTTTGTCGCCAATCTGCATTAATGTAGGAGCTTTCGATAATTGTAAAGCTTGTTTATCTGTATTAATTGCAATAAATTCTACACCTGCAATCTGCTCATCGATCATACGGTTCACGGCATTATTTCCGCCGCCACCAATACCAATAACTATAATTTTTGCTGCTGCTTCTGATTCATTTGTTTTGATTTCTAACAAGAGTGTCTCCTCCTTCGTTTCCTTATTTATATTTATACGTCCCTAGACTATAACGCACTTTTTCATACATTTATATAATATCTAGTTTCCGTCAAATAATCAATACCAAATTTAGTTTTTTTCCACAAAACTGCTGTTTGGATTCATATCACTAAAATGTTCCAGATGTAAAACGCCCTCTTTGTCTTTCACCTTTTCCAAAATAGGAGGAATTTGAACGATTTTTTCCCCATAATTTAATTTTCCGAGTTTCACACACACCTTATCGAAATACAGACTCATCCCGTCCTCTTCCCATAAAATCTTATCCGGTTGCAGTTTTTCGTCCGTCAACGCTTTGGAAACACTGACAATGTAAGGAAGAAGTTTGTCATTCTCAAGTTCTAATGTCTCATATAAGCCCGCATGTTTGATTTTGATTCCTTCCACCACATATATATCTTTCAATGGCTCACTTCGTTTTGTCATAATCGTGCCGTCATCAGCAAAATAGATATATTCATTCTCAACCAAAATACCGCCTACAACCTGCTTTTCTGTCACCTGAACCTGTAAGCCCCAAGGCATGTTGAAGCCGACTTTTAAATCCGCAAGGTAATTCGGAGTCTTACCGAAACCCGTCTTATACTTTAAGACTGCATAAATCGAATTCATCGTCAGCGGGTCTTCTTTAATCAATGCTGTAATCTGACTATTCGTACAATACTGTATGCCTGTCACTTTAATAGTCTGTACATAGGTCAGCAAAAATGTAGCTATGGCAAGATTTGCCACCGTCAACACCAGAATCATGATTGCATATAAATAGTACCCTATTCTTTTCTTTTTCTTTTTTCGCCGCTTTCTCGGTTGTTCTTCCAACTCTTTACGTCTGTCCATAAATGTTTCCTCCCCTATCACCCTATTGTAACAGACGAGATACACTTAATACAAGTCCCATTTCTAAGAGAAGAAATAAAACGGAAGTCCCTCCGTAACTGACAAAAGGCAAGGTAATCCCTGTATTCGGGATTGTATTTGTAACTACAGCAATATTTAAAATTACTTGTATCATCATATGTGCCATAGCTCCTGTTGCAATGAGCGCCCCAAACAAATCTTTCGCCCTGGTTGCTATCACAAAAAAGCGCCATATCAGAATCAGAAAAAGCAATATTAAGAATGATGCGCCAATCAGGCCCCATTCCTCACAAACGATAGAAAAAATCATATCGTTCTGCGCTTCAGGAACAAATCCCAATTTTTGCACGCTGTGTCCCAATCCGTTTCCAAAAAGACCTCCTGAACCAATTGCATAAAGCCCCTGCAAAGTCTGATAGCCTTTCTCATAATTCTCCGGATGTCTCCAAATCGCAAGTCTCTCTAACCGATAACTCTCTAAAGCGAGAAATACCGCAAGAAATCCCACACCGGTTACACCCAGCCAAACAAATTGCGCATACAACGGACTGGCTACGAAAACAAGAATTACTGCGATTCCTAAAATGATAATTGCAGTACTCAAATTGCTGGCGCCCACCAATCCCACAATCGGCAAAACGGAGAGCATAATCAAAAGTAAGACTTTCATTTTTTTCATTTTAGTGATATTTTTGACAATCAGATTCGATAAAAACAGAATCACTGCAATTTTTGCAAATTCAGATGGCTGAAAAGAAAACGGTCCAAAAGACAACCATCTTTTGGACCCATTATACTCATCTCCTACGAGTAATACTGCAATCGACAACACAATCGAAATCAGATACCCGCACACAGCAAATTTCTGCCACACATGATAATCAATACTTGCCACGGCGTACATCACCGCCAGCCCCAGTGTCGTTGCAAAGAACTGCTTTTTAAAATAATAAAATGAATCGTGAAATTTCACACGCCCATTATAAGCGCTTGTACTGTACAGGATTAACAATCCTATTATCACAAGTATAAGGACAACCGCAAGGAGGCCATAATCGAATCCTCTTTTCTTTTGGGGCTGTGTCAATTTACTTCAACTCCTTATAAAGCATTTACATATTTCTTGAATTCATCTCCGCGTTCTTCATAATTTTTAAACATTCCCCAGCTTGCGCACGCAGGTGAGAGTAATACCGCATCACCCGGGTCTGCTAATTTTGTGCAAACTTCTACAGCCTCTTTCAGAGACTCTGCCATGATAATATTCTCATAACCCAGTTTTCTTGCAGTCTGCGCAATCTTTTCTCTGGTCTGACCGATAAGCACAAGATACTTGACCTTGCCGTCAAAAGCCCCTATCCACTCATCATACTCAGAATTTTTATCGTATCCTCCGCCAATTAAAAGCGTAGGACGATTCATTGCCTGAACTGCCTTAATCGCCGCGTCCGGATTGGTTCCTTTGGAATCATTGTAATAAGCGACTCCCGCCTTTTCGCAAACAAACTCGATACGATGCTCTACACCGGAAAATTCTCGAATCGTCCTGCGGATGACATCAAGCGGAACACCATAGGCAATCGCCATCGCCGTTGCCGCCATAACATTTTCATAATTATGTGTTCCGAGTAATTTCAATTCATTTACATTGCAGATGACAACCGGCTCTTTCTCTTTATATATAATATTACCATCTTCCAAATAGATGCCTTTTTCTAGTTTATGCCCGTTGCTGAAATATAGAACCCGGCTCTTTGCACTTTCCCCAAATTTGCGAAGCACTTCATCTTCGTAATTCAGTACGCAGGTGTCCTCTTCAGTCTGATTCTTCACAATATTTTCTTTTGTCCTGATATAGTTTTCCATGGTATGATGCCGGTTCAAATGATCCGGTGTAATGTTCAAAATCGCACTCACGCACGGTTTGAAGTCATGTATCGTTTCCAATTGAAAACTGCTCACTTCAATCACTGCAACGCTTTTCTCTTCCATATGCAGAGCTTCCGAGGTGTAAGGATTGCCAATATTTCCAACCACAAATACATTTTCCTTGTAGTTCTTCATAATCTCCCCGAGAAGTGCTGTCGTAGTTGTCTTGCCATTTGTTCCTGTGATTGCCAGAACATCACCTTTCCCATATGTATAGGCAAGTTCCACTTCACCCCAGATGGGAATATTCATTTCGCGCATTTGATTCACAATCGGAAGGTCCGTAGGTACTCCGGGACTCATCACAACCAAATCTAAAGTCTGCATGACTTCAACCGGCAATTCTCCAAGAATCACTTCCAGTTTCGGACTGATTTGTTCCTTTAAGGCGTCCGCTGAAAGCGATGTATTTCCATCATATAAAATTGTTTCCCTGCCTACTTCCAGAAGCAATCTGCAAGCACTGATTCCGCTGATTCCGGAACCAAATACCAGTACTTTTTTATCCATAGTTACCTCCTATATTGCCATCAATGCAACCAAACAAAGAATTGCTGTAATAATTGAAAAGACTGCTACCACCCTTGTTTCAGACCAACCGCATAATTCAAAATGATGATGAATCGGTGCCATTTTGAAAATACGTTTTCCGCCTGTCTTTTTAAAGTAAGTAACCTGAATGATGACAGACAAAACCTCTACCAGATAAATCAATCCGACGATTGCAATGAAAATAGGCATTTGCAAAACATATGCAGTAGATGCCACAAAGCCGCCAAGCGCCAGAGAACCTGTATCTCCCATAAATACACTTGCCGGATAAACATTAAACAGCAAAAAGCCTAACAATGCTCCTACGACTGCACAGGTAATCGGTTCAATCCCACTTTTTGTTCCGATTGCAACCACCGTAAAAAATGTAGCCACCAGCACGGTAACGCTGGATGCCAGACCGTCCAGACCATCTGTGAAATTGACTCCGTTCACGGTTCCTATCACAACAAAAAACAAAAGCGGAACAGAAAGCCAGCCCATAGAAATCGTTTTGCCATCCGTAAATGGTATAATCCAGTCCATATTCATATCTTTCTTAATCATATAAAATGCAAAAACTGCCGTCACCACAATCTGGAGTCCCATCTTCTGCATCGGGAGCAATCCGTCTGAACGTTTCAAAACGACTTTCAAATAGTCATCTAAAAAGCCAATCAAACCGAACCCTATCGTCACAAATAAAATTGGAATAATTTCCGGGCTCTCTTTTACAAAAAACAAAGAAGTAATCACAATACTTCCCAGAATCATTACACCGCCCATAGTCGGAGTGCCTGTCTTTTTCAAATGCGACTGAACGCCTTCCTCGCGTTCTGTCTGACCCATCTTCAACTTTCTCAATAGCGGAATAATAACCGGTCCCATGATGACACTCAAAAAGAATGAAATCAATACCGGCATCACAACTTTATAATAATCCATAACGCACCTCTATCTCTTTTGTTAGTTTCTCTTTAACTTAGTTAAGTATACAACTATTCGCTTGTCTTTTCAATCCCAAGATAAGGTAAGATATTCTCAAAAATTGTTTTCACGGCAGGTGCTGCAATCGTCCCACCGTAATAGATTCCCTGCGGATTATGAATGATAATCATTGCCAAAACCTGAGGATTATCTGCGGGTGCGAACCCGACAAAAGATGCAATATATCGATTCGCACTTCTTGGAAGTGTCTGTGAAGTAGCTGTCTTTCCTCCAATCCGATACCCTTCAATATATGCTTTTTTTCCGCCGCCTTCCGTGACAACACTTTCTAAGATGTTCCTCATCACCTCTGATGTTTTCTCGGATACCACATTCTTTTCTTCTTTATACTGAAACTCCTGAATAACTTTCCCGTTTTCATCTAAGACACGTTTTCCCAAATGCGGAGTGATTCTCGTACCTCCATTGATAACGGTACTGATTGTAGTTGCCAGTTGAATCGGTGTAATCTGAAAGGACTGTCCAAATGTCATGGTCGCCAATTCAACAGGCCCCACATTTTCTTCCTTGTGAGTAATTGTGCTGGCTTCGCCCGGAAGGTCTACGCCCGTCTTTTCCATGAGCCCGAATTTTCGAAAATACTCATAAAACCGCCCTACGCCCAGTTTTAATCCGATTTGCATAAATACGGGATTACAGGAATTCTGTACTCCTTGAACAAACGTTTCCGAGCCATGTCCCCCGACTTTGTGACAACGAATTTTCCTGTCCTCGACAATATAATATCCCGGACAAAAAAACGTATCATCTAAACTTACGGTTCCCGCCTCGAGACATGCCGTTGACGTAATCACCTTAAAAGCTGAACCCGGCTCATAGGTGTCATTAATGCAGCCGTTTCTCCACATCTGATTCAGCAAATCCTGTCTTTGGTCATCCGGGACACTCTCTGTATCTAACCCGACAGATTCCAAGGAAAAAGGCTCGTTCAAATTAAATTCCGGAACATTGACCATCGACATAATTTCCCCGTTTTGCGGATTCATAACGAGTACCGATACCTTATCGGCCTGTTTTTCTTCCATCACTTTTTCCGCAACCTGTTGTGCATAAGCTTGTATGTTATAGTCCAAACTAATTTGTAATGTGTTTCCTGCAATCGGTTCCATCCTGTCTTCTGCAATACCCTCCAATTCAATTCCGCGTGCATCTGTTGTAGTTAGAATCGTGCCGTTTGTACCTTTTAAGTACTCTTCGTACTTTACTTCCAAACCTACGATTCCCTGATTGTCTCCGCCTGTAAATCCCAGCACTTTTGACGCTAATTCATCATATGGGTAATATCTCTTATAATCCTCGTCTACCTTTACTCCATCCAGTTGATAGGAACGAATGCGGTCTCCGATTTCCTTATCCACATTCGTCTTGATTTTTTCAATGGATGACACTTTTTCTACTCGCTTTCGGACGGTTTCTTTATCTATTTCCAGTTCATTAGACAATACTTCTATTACCGTTTCCGGGTCCGTTATCTGATTGTGAATGACAGATATGGTACATACCGATTTATTGGTAGCAAGAACCACGCCATTTGCATCCACAATCTCTCCTCTGGCTGCCTTTATTTCCCGTTCTCTTTCATGTAAGGCTTTTGCTTTCTTCTGATAATATTCTGCATCAAAAATCATAAGATAAACCAATCTTCCGATTAAACCTAAAAGTACCAGCAACGCCACTAAAAATACAACCAATATTTTTTTTCGATTGTAAGTTTTATTTTTCATAAAAAAACCTCATAACAGTGTTGTTAAAACTTATGTACACTGTCATGAGGTTATTCGCGCTTTCTTATTCTGTTCTTGTGATGTCTAAATACGGAAAAGCCTCAGCCATAATATTACGTGCAAGTTCAAGTACTAACAGACTGTTATCTTGTTTTGCCGCATTCGGCTCATCTATTACAACATAAATCAATACTTCCGGATTCTCCGCAGGTGCAAAGCCCATGTATGACAATAAATAACTTTTATGATCACGCGGATGCTTTTCGGCAGTACCTGTTTTCGCTCCGATAGAATATCCTTCTATCTTTGCCAGCTTTCCTGTCCCGGTCGTCATCGTCTGTTTCATCGCTTCTTTTAGCATTTCACAAGTCTCGCTTGAAATCGTTTTTCGCAAAAGAACAGGGTCTTTGCTTTCGAGCACATTCCCGTTTTCATCCAAAATCTGTTTTACAATATGCGGTTCGTAATAATTCCCGCCATTAATCAACGAGGCAAATGCTGCCATCATTTGTGTCATTGTCACGTTAAAGTTTTGTCCAAAAGAATTGGTTGCAAGCGTTGCAGGATCAATATCATCCGGATTATATAAAATACCGGTCGCTTCACCCGGAAGATCAATACCCGTTTCTTGTCCGAAACCAAAGATACTCAAATACTTGCTGAATTCCGTTTTACCTATAGCCGCAGCCACCCGCATCATAACGACATTGCAGGAATTTGCAATTCCATCAGCCAAGGACTGTTGACCGTGACCGCTGGTATTATGGCAGCCGATAGTCCAGCCTCCGACTTCCAAATGACCACCGCATATATACCTCTCGTCGCCTTTCAAAGTACCATTTTCCAGACCCGCTGCAATCGTAAATGGTTTTGCTACAGAACCGGGCTCATAACTGTCACTGATACAGAAATTTCTCCAAACCTTGTTGAGTTCATCCAATTTTTCCCCATCCGTCATCTTAGAAATCTCTTCTTCTGAAAAGTAATTCGTCAAATCTCTCGGATTATTCAAATCATAATTCGGATAAGAAGCCTCTGCCAGAATCTCCCCTGTATTCGGATTCATAATCATGACCGCTGTATTCTTGCTTCCCGCACCCGCTCTGTCTTCATCCTTGTGCGCCTCGTTAAATGCCAATATGTGTTTTTCCACAATTCCCTGCAAAGATACATCAATGGTAGACTTTACTGTCTTTCCGTCTATAGGTTCTTTGACTGTTCGTTCCAAGGAAGCATCTGTATCCTGATATCCGTACTCCCTGCCATTCGTCCCATTTAAAACATTATTATAGGAAGCTTCAATTCCGGAATTACCTACATTACCTGCTACTGTAAAACCAATGACATCAGATGCCAGAGAATTATATGGATAGGTTCTCACATAATCTTCCTCTAGCCAAATGGAAGAAACATATGGGTACTTATTGTGTTCGTTACCCTTTTCATCAACATATGTTTCTTTAATCAATTTGTCATATTCCTGAGCCTCACTATAAGTAACCTTTTTCTTCAGAATATTATAGCGGCTGGTCGCTTTTTGGGCAATTACCTCATCTATGGCTGAAGCCTCAATATCAAATGCCTGTCCAAGAACCTCTTTCACCTGCGAAACTGCAAGGGATGTCCTTTCCTCATCCTTGCCTGCCAGCAACACACTTGCATCGAGAATTACGTTGTATACTCTCTCACTGGTCGCAATCGTAGTTCCGTTCCGGTCTACAATATCACCACGTTTAAAAGGAATCACTCTGCTATTATATTGTTGTTGATCCAAAACTATCTTCGTATACTTTTCACCGTTAGTAGCATTGATATGTGTTACCATCCCAATTAAACCAACAAAAGCTAGTACAATTGTGACAAACAACGCTACTAGCTTTTTTTGCATTCTTATCGAAAAACGCTTCTTAAGATACGAAAACTTTCCACGTTTTTTCTTTTTCATATTTTCTCCCTATAACTTATTTTACCTTTTCCGAACTTGCGATAATTCCGCTTTCCGGGATACCTGCATACTGTTTCACCGCATGATCTGACGGGTTTTTATATCTTACGATTTGCCCTTCATCCGCATAAACCATACCAAGTTCTGTGATTGCTTTTTCGCGGATTTCTTCTAGATTCATAGAATTGACAATCGCATTATATCTCGTAGTATTTGCCTCTTTTGCATCTGCAAGTTCCTGCTGCATCATTGTAACATGTTCTGAACGTCTTGTAATCTCGGATTGCAACTGTAAATATTGTACACATGCAAATAGCGCTATACTGGTAGCGATTGCTAAAAAGATTACATATCTTTTGCTCATGTGTAATGCTTTGCTTCGATTGTTTTGCACACGTCGGCTAACTTCTTTTGTTCTTTGTACGGGTCTTTGAGGTGCTGTCTGCTCTCTGCGAACCGTATTACCATATACATATGATGCCATATCCACACTCCCCTATCTTATTTTAACTACGTTCAAAAATCCTTAGTTTTGCACTTTTTGAACGACTGTTTTCTTCTAATTCCCTTTCACTTGGAAGAATCGGTTTTTTCGTAATGACACTTCCCTTGGAGACATTTCCGCAAACACATACCGGAAAATGACTCGGACAAGTACATGGATTCTCATTCTTCTTAAAAATACCCTTTACAATTCTGTCCTCCAAAGAATGAAAAGTAATGATACAAATCCTTCCGTCTTTATTAAGCATATCTATCATGTCATCCAGGCTATCCCTAAGCACTTCCAATTCTCTGTTCAGTTCAATACGAATTGCCTGAAATGTTCTCTTTGCCGGATGACCTGCTGTCTTTTGAAATTTCATCGGAATTGCATGTTTAATAATCTCAATGAGTTGTCCTGTAGTTTCGATAGGACCTTTTTCGCGTTCCATCACAATGTGCTTTGCAATATTTTTCGCGAATTTATCTTCCCCATAATCGCGAATGATACGAAAAAGATCCATCTCACTATAGTCATTGACGATGTCCCTGGCCGTCATATTCTGACGTCTGTCCATCCGCATATCCAAAGGAGCATCTACCCGATAGGAGAATCCCCGTTCTGCCGTATCCAACTGATAAGACGATACGCCCAAATCGAGAACGATCCCATCCACTTTGTCAATTCCTAATTTTTGAAGCTGCAACTTCATATCACAATAGTTGCTTCGGACTATAGTGACTTTCTCCCCGAAGTCGCTTAAACGGACGCTTGCTGCCTCGATTGCCGCTTCGTCCTGATCTATACCTATAAATCTCCCCTTGCTGCCAAGATGCTTACACACCTCGTAAGCGTGTCCGCCTCCACCAAGCGTTCCGTCTACATAAATCCCGTCCGGCTTGATGTTCAGGCCTTCTACCGTCTCTTCTAACAATACTGACTTGTGCTTAAATACCATTCTTTACCTCCAAATGTTACCCGCGAATACACTCGGACTCCCCAATCCTACTAAATTCGCAATCCCAGGTCTTCCATCTGGCCGGCAATTTCATCCATATCGGCTTCTACCTCAGCATTATTTTCATCCCATTTTGCCTGATTCCAAATTTCAACTCGATCCAGCACCCCTACCAGAACGACATCCTTTTCTAATCCTGCAAAACTTCTAAGGGCTGAAGAGATTAAAACCCTGCCTTGTTTATCAAGGCCACCATCCACTGCACTTCCTAAAAAGAAACGCGTGAAAGTTCTGGCGCTTTTGTTCGTAAGTGGTAAGGTTCTAAGCTTCTCCTCGAAAACTTTCCATTCATTGCTTGGATATAAAAACAGACAACCATCTAAACCCTTTGTGATAACAAAATCTTCACCAAGGATTTCGCGAAACTTTGAAGGAATAATTAATCTTCCTTTTGCATCGATGCTGTGACTGTATTCTCCTGTTAACAATGAACTCACCTTCTTTCGTCCGGGGAATCTGCCACTTTCTCCCCCTTTTCATCCACTCATCGCCACTTTCTACCACTTATGGTCATTGTAAACCACTTTTCTATACATTTCAAGAGGTTTTTTAGAAATATTTATATTTTCATGATTTCGCAAACAAAAAAACAGCACCGACAGGTAACATACCTATCGGTGCCGCTTTTTCGTCATATAATTATCATCAATTATTCACTTAACTCTTCCAAATAATCGCTTAACGCTTCATAACTTACTTCAACATTATCCGGTTTTTTATTTCTGTCATAAGTATCTGCCGCAGACCATGCAATCCAGCCGACTAAAACCACGCATACTAACGAAGCAACTACCGGTCCTACTAACTTCTGCATCTTTTGTTTTTTCACCAAAGACTTACGATTTGCTTTCTCTTCTTTATATTTTGCTACTTTCTCCTGACTCATTTAATATAACCTCCAAATTTATCCTACCACAATAATACCACCATCACTGGCATATGTCGAGGAAATTCCGCCTGTATTTAATACAATTATTCTTTTTGCTTTGATTTTTTCCTCTATCATTCTCTTTACGCTCAGCGCCCGTTCAAAACAATTGCAATGCGAAATAGCCACAATCTTTTCTTCCGGGTTTTTTAATTCCTCAATAAAAGTTTCGACCATCTTTGTAAGAGACTTCTTAATTCCTCTTGCCTGCCCTAATTGTT
Organism: uncultured Faecalimonas sp.; assembly: GCA_964604665.1. Taxonomy (GTDB): domain Bacteria; phylum Bacillota; class Clostridia; order Lachnospirales; family Lachnospiraceae; genus Faecalimonas. The sequence continues at coordinate 37,559 of CAZRZV010000006.1, forward strand.
TAATCGTTCCTTCCGGGGTTGAACCCATATAAGGCTTAATATTCAAAGCGGATGCTACAAATGCCTTTACTCCCGTCAGTCTTCCGTTTTTTCGCAAGGTGTCCAATGTTTCCAAAACAAAATATGTTTTTTGTTCTTTAATGTAGTTTTCCACATTTTCTATTACTTCTTCAAAAGACATTCCCTGATTCTCACATTCCTCAATTTTGAGTGCAATCAATGTCTCCCCCACGGATGCTGACCGGGAATTAAACACGTAGATAGATTTTTCTCCATGCTCTTCTTCATACAGATTTTTGCCAAGTTGAGCGCTGTTATAGGAGCCGCTTAACTCCGCAGATAATGTAACTACATAAATCCGCTGTGCATCACAATCATAACTTTCCATGTATTTTTCCGGAGAAGGACATGATGTCTTCGGACATTCCGGATCGTCTGCAACCATTTTTAAAAATTCTGCCTGTTGAAATGTCTCGTCATCTATAATACAATGTCCCCCTACGTTAATACTGAGAGGTACACTTTCATAACATCCCCCGGCTTTCATCTCATCTGTTAATTCTCCACAACTGTCAACTATTATTTTAAAACTCATACGGGTCCTCCTTTTTTAGAATCAATCTCTATTACATCTAGTTTTCAATACTATATCACGCTTTTCAACGAAAGTAAAGTAATTTATTGTTCAAATTGAATTCTTTTTGATACCCCAAGAGCTATCCCCATTTCTACCATTAAAAATAGAATAGAAGTTCCTCCGTAACTGATAAATGGCAAGGTAATCCCGGTTGTCGGAATCACATTTAATACAACGGCAACATTCAAAAGCACCTGCAAAGCAATATGTGCAAATATTCCCGTTACCATCAATGAACCGTACATATCCGGTGCATTCTGTGCAATAAACATCAAACGATACAATAGCATGCCGAACATTGTCAATAAAACAAGTACGCCAAACACACCTAATTCCTCGCAAATGATAGACAAAATCATATCATTCTGTGCTTCCGGAATAATCATTTTCTGGGCGCTGTTCCCAAGGCCTTTCCCGAAAAAACCTCCGGAGCCGATTGCATACAATCCCTGCATCACTTGGAAACCGCCCTCCGCAGCATTCTCTTCCGGATGCAGCCATACCAAAATTCTGCGCAGGCGGAAGCTCTCACTCGTCTGTATCATTTTATCTAAAAGTTTCACACCTACAGTCACCAAAGTGACCCCTGCAGCTGCAATTCCTACAAAAATCCCTGTTTTAGGATGTGCCACAAAAATCATAAAGCAAACCATCCCCAATACAATAATGGCAGTACTCAAGTTATCTGTCAGAATATACACGCCTGCTGCCGCAGCCAGCCCCCACAGAAAAATTTTCCCGGCTTCTTTGTAATCCTTGATTCTCTTTCCTGTTTTGCATATTAACAAAGGAATAAATATGATAATCGCAATCTTGGTTACTTCTGCGGCTTGGAAGGAAAGACCAATGAACGGTATTTCTATCCATCGTCTTGCGCCTTTTACTTCTTTTCCGAGAGGAGTGAGTACCAATGCCATAACCACGAAAGAAATCCAGTATGCCGTTTTTGCAAAACGCGCATAGATGTGATAATCCAATTTTGCCACGAACAACATAAAGCATATGCTGGCTATTCCTATGATTGCCTGCTTTTTAAAGTAATACATGCCGTCGCCATAATCTATTTGTGCACTATATGAACTGGTGCTATATAGCATAATCAGCCCAAAGCAAAACAAAAAGATTACAATTGTAAATAAGCTATAATCAAAATATTGTACTTTCTTTGTCTCTTTTCCCACACCGATTCTCCCCATATGTGTTTGCTAAACAATCGCTTTGTCTTCGACAAAAAACCTTTCATACCAAACCAAGAAAATATATACCGTCCAAATTTTCCGACTGTTGTCATGTTTCTGTTTTCTATGTTCCTCCAGCAGACGATTCAAATAGTTCAAATCGAAGAACTTTGCCGCAGATTCTGTATGGAACATCTCTTTCACACGTCTATAATATTTGTCTTCCCGCAGCCATACACGAATCGGAATCGGAAAACCAAGTTTCTTCTTCTCGGCAGTTTCTTTTCGAATCACTCTGTCAGCAGCGGCACGAAGTGCTATCTTCGTCTTTGGCGCATCCACCTTGTATTCCAGTGGAAGAGTTTGTGCCAGTTCCATGACCTTTTTATCCAAAAACGGAACACGAACTTCCAATGAATTCGCCATTCCCATCTTGTCGCCCTTCATCAGTATATCATGTACCAGCCATAGATGCATGTCCACATACTGCATTTTTGTGACAGCATCCTTCCCCTGCACTCTCTCATAAAGAGGATCTGTCACCTGCTTTGTATCGGATTTCTTTTTCGACTTCAGCAATCGCTTTGCTTCTCTTTGAGAGAAGATATTTGCATTTCCAATGTAACGTTCTTCCAAAGTTTTGCTATGACGGATTAAAAATCCCCGTCCTTTCATGGAACGTGACATACAGATCTCCGCAAATACTCCAAGTGCTTTTCTGATGCATTTCGGTATTTTATTAAACCCTGTATATTCCAACGGTTCACAGTAAATGTTATATCCGCCGAACAACTCATCAGAGCCTTCGCCCGATAATACCACCTTAACTTTCTTTGCCGCTTCTTTACTTAGAAAATACAAGGCAATTGCCGCAGGGTCTGCCACAGGTTCATCCATATAATACATTGCATCTGAAAGACAGTCCCAGTACTCTTCCGGCTCTATAATCTTGCTGTCATTTTGCATGTGAATACTCTTGGCAAATTCCTTGGCATCCCGGATTTCACTATACTGCTCTTCTCCAAATCCAACCGTAAATGTGCGGTCTACCTGTCCCAGATACGCCATGTAACTGGAATCCACGCCGCTGGACAAATAAGAGCCGACTTCCACATCGCTAATCTTGTGGGCGGCCACTGATTCTTTTATCACCGCTTCTACTTCGTCGACTATCTCATCAAATGATTTATCCGTATTTCCCGTGAAATTCGGTTCGTAGTATCTGGTAAGTTTTAGCTTACCATTTTCATATAGAAAATAATGACCCGGTTGCAGACAATATACGCCTTTAAAAAATGTCTCATTCGTAGGAACAAATTGAAACGATAAATAGTTTGCCAGTGCGTCCTCATTAAATATCTTATCAAATTTCGGATGTTCCAAAAAGGACTTGATTTCCGAACCAAATAAGAAACAGCCGTTCATCTGTGCATAATAGAATGGCTTAATACCAAACATATCTCTTGCGCCAAATAATCTTTTATTGTTTTTATCCCAAATCACAAATGCATACATCCCCCGAAGGCGATTCACCAGTTCCTCGCCCCATTCTTCATATCCATGAAGCAATGTCTCCGAATCCGTATGCGTTGTAAATGTATGTCCTGCTGTTATCAATTCTTCTCTGAGGTCCTGATAGTTATAAATCTCCCCATTGAAGGTTAATACCAAGCTTTTATCTTCATTATATATTGGCTGGTCACCTGTCTCACCGATATCTATGATACTCAGACGCCGAAATCCAAGTGCCGCATCTTTATCAATATACGAGCCCGAGCTGTCCGGTCCGCGATGTATTATCGTATTCATCATGTTTTCTAACACTTGCTCACCATTGTCAGTAGTGCCGACAAATCCTGTAAATCCACACATGCTTAATTTCCCCTTTATGTCTTAGCGTTTGTCATCCTTTATGTGTTCACGTAATAATACATCTATCATTATACCCACATCCCATGGCAAAAACAACTTGTTTTTATGAAAAAAGGCCTCGCATTTTTGCGAGACCTTATACTCATTTACAATCGCAATTTCTCGGAATCACATCAAACTCAGGATTAAATGCATAGAAGTTCTTACTATTCAAATTATCCTGTACAATTCTGAGGCTTTCACCAAATCTCTGGTAGTGTACGATTTCCCGTTCTCTGAGGAAACGAATCGGGTCTGCTACTTCCGGGTCTTTTACAAGACGCAAAATGTTATCATAAGTGGTGCGTGCTTTTTGTTCTGCCGCCATATCTTCATGCAAATCCGTAATCGGATCGCCTTTTGATTGGAAATAAGTTGCAGTCCAAGGCATTCCGCTTGCAGCCTGCGGATAGACAGCCAGTGTATGATCTACGTAATATTTATCAAAGCCGGATTTTTGGATTTCTTCAATAGAAAGATTCTTTGTCAATTGATAAATAATTGCGGATATCATTTCGAGGTGCGCAAGTTCTTCCGTTCCCAGAGAAGCATCGGAAATGTTCCAGTTTATCAAATATGAGGACAAGCGTGAGGTTTTCGGCTTTCAGGTACATAGCTTTTCGACCTTTGATAAAGTCAAAAAACACGATGAATCCGACAATGAGGAAGGTGCCGAAAAGCCTTATTCTATCGAGGTCGGCAAGACAAAACGAACTATAAATTTATATGTTGTTGCTTCTACAAAATTTCAAATTGCTGTTTAAATTGACACCAGACCAGTTTGCCTTTTCTATGGACAAGCGGGTCTAATTTTCTGTACTAAACCACACCAGTGAAAAAATAATTTGATATGTTTAGCTGCAGTTGACGCTGTTTGCAAAAGCGGGTATAATGTATTAAAACGCACCATCGAAACAAAAATTATGAGTGGTTTAATGTAGAGGTGAGCTTATGCTTAGTGAACAGGATAAAATAATTCTCGGTAAAATTTTCTTGGACTATAATTTTACGATGACAACAGCCCAACTGAATAAGGAAAAGCTGTACTATAGAGATATTCAGCGGATGTTAGACGAAGGTTTGATTGAAAAGGTCAAGCGAGGTTATTATCACTGGATTGAGGATTACGGTACAAGTGAGGTTGCTCTAATCAACAGTCTTTTTCCAGATGCGGTGCTTTGTATGGAAACGGCACTTTTCTATTACAAGTACAGCGACAGAAACCCTGCGGAATGGAATATCACCGTTGATAAAAATACTTCCAGACAGCGAACAAAAATAGATTATCCTTTTGTCAAGGCATACCGAGTAGAGCCTGCGTTACTCTCTCTCGGTGAAACGAAAGGCATTATCGAGTTTACAAATGTTCGCATATACGACCGTGACCGTACTATTTGCGATGTCCTGCGAAATATGAGTAAGATGGATAAAGAAATTTTCAATAAGGCAATTCAGAGCTATGTAAAAGACCCTCAAAAAAATATTCCCAACCTTATGGAATATGCGAAAGCATTGAGAGTGCAGAAGAAAGTAAACGATTTGATTGGAGTGTGGTTGTAATGGCAGATATAGCAGCTTCCGTTCTGGCAAAGCTCAAAAATAAAGCAAAAGCTTCAGGTATCACCTATCAGCAGTGCCTACAGCTTTTTGTGCAGGAAGAATTTTTGCGAAAACTCTCCAAGTCTGGCTATGATAATTTTCTCATATTAAAGGGCGGCTTGTTTATTTATACTCTGACAAACTTTGAGAGCCGGGCAACGATTGATGTTGACTTCTTGCTTGTTGGATATAAAAATTCAATAGATACGGTTAAGGACTTGATTTGCAAAATTATAGACACGCCTACGGGTAATGACTATATCACAATGACGGCACAGTGCTTTGAGGAAATCTCACCGCAGAGGAAGTACCACGGTATCAGCACACAGATTATTGCACAAATCAAAAATGTGCGTGTACCTTTCAATATTGATATAGGCGTAGGCGATATTATTGTACCAAAACCAGAACACCGTAAAATCAATACGCAGCTTCCAGATTTTGAAACACCCATAATCAGAACATACTCTCTTGAAAGTACCATTGCCGAGAAGTTTGATGCCATACTGCAACGGTTTGAGCTGACAAGCAGAATGAAAGATTTTTACGATATTTATTATCTTTCAAGGACATTCAATTTTGAGGGTGCAAAATTGCAGGCAGCTATATTTGAAACCTTACAGCGGCGTGGTACTCCTTATGACAGAGATAGCTTTAAGCGTGTTGTAGCACTTGCCGATGATGTGGATATGCAGAAGCGTTGGAAACGCTTTTTGAAAACAATCAAAGATGAAACACTTGAATTTTCATTTGTCATTGCTGAAATGCAGACCTTTCTTGAGCCTGTATTCGATGCGATTGTGAATGAGAAAGAATGGCAAAAAACATGGGATTGCACAAAAGTAATGTGGGCTTAAATAAAACCAGATAAATTTTAAAGGAGAATTATTTATGGGAAAACCAGTAAATTTAACAACTGAGCAAAAAGAATTGAAAGACAAACTTTATGAAGTAAATCAAAAATTGTGGGCGATTTTGAAGAAAGAAACTCCACCACCGAAACATGAGGAATTACAGACATTGTATAAAGAAATGGCAGAAACTGCCCATGAATTGCATATGTCATTAAAAAGCAGTGGATATGAGCCAAAACATCATAAATATATGCTTGAAAACAGAGGTGTTTCTGTCGAAGACATGGAGTTTTACAACCACATTCATCCTGTTGATGATTTGTTGAAATTCATTGATGATGTAAACGCTAATGATGACCAAGAAGATACAACAATAGGTGAAAAGTTTACCTTAAGAATTTATACAAGAAGGTGGGGACATTATGACCATTATTCAATGACGAGAACCGAAAGTGGTTGGAATTTCCAGGAAATGCTCATATCGAATTCTGGCGAGTGTGAAAAAGATGGTAGTCCTAACCTCTGTAGAGCATTAGAGCATGATAGTGTTTGCTATCCTAAGCAAATCGGTGAATTTTTTGAGTATCTTTGGGAACAGGCATCAGAGGGATTAACAGCTCAAGAAGTTCAAGAGTGTTTTGATATGCTTGGAGAGTGGATAAGTTCTTGTGAAATGAACACGCCCCGTGGCATTTTTGGAGGCTTAATATAATGGACGAAAGAAAAATTACAAGCGGAAAAGGTGCAGCCACTTTTCTTGATGTTTTGGGATGGAAAGGAATATGGGAAAGAAACCAGTTTGCTATAAGTAAACTACAGAATTTTATTTATAAAATGCAAAAAAAGGCTCAGGAGATTACTAATAAATATATGGATGACACAAGCTTACGTGGTAAGTCAAAGCCGACAGAAGTTTTAAGCATTTCAGATACTATTGCCATTTTCACTTCGGCATCTCCCAAAATAGCGATTGCAATTCATGCAGAATTATGTTCATGGGCTTTGGCGTATTCGTTGGAACAAGAGTTACCTTTACGTGGTGCAATAAGCTATGGCGAGTATTCTATAGCCGATAATATTATGTTGGGCTATGCCGTAGATGAATCTGCGAGTTGGCATGAAACCACAGATTGGATTGGCGTTATATTGACTCCATCTGCAAAAATGTATTTGAGAGGCGAATTACCCGAATTTGTTATTGAGTATAGTAGTATTCCATTTAAGAGAAGTATGAAAACTCTAGATTTATGTGTTAAATGGTCTTTTGATGATGAAAAAATGCTATATGATATTATTCAGAAAAAGGGACCTCACGTGCCTGAAATTGCACCTAAGTATTTAAATACATTAGATTTTTTACAAAGAACAAATAGTTAGAATCAAAGATAAGGAGAGATGAATATGACAGTACCGATGTCCGATGAAAAAAATGCTTATGAAACAATAAAGAATAGAAAAGAAAAGTTTGGAACATTTCATAAGACATGCTTTCATATTCATACTCCCGAATCTTATGATTACAAATTGCTTAGTCAGTGGTCTCATAACGATTATATTTCCGCTTCCGAACAAGACATCTTTGATATTTGTATAGAAAGAAAGGTATTACCAAAAATAATCACTTTGGACAATATAACGCTTGACAACGCTCTTTCCTGTTATTGCAGCAAGAAGGAATTGCTTTCATATTTACTATTGGCAGAAACGATAATCGTAAATGAGATTGAAGTAGTTTTGGTTTCAGACCATCATACTGTTATGGGAGTTAGAAAGCTAAAGACTGCTATTGATGAGTTATGTAAAATGAAGAAGCACAAAGTTTATCCAGAGGTCTTACTGGGAATAGAAATTTCTTGTGCCGATAAAAATCATGTTGTTGGAATATTTGAAGATAATCAATCTAATGAAGATGAAATTAATAGGTGGTTAAGTGATAATCTGTTATCTATCCAAGACGGTTCCTTCAGAACAAGTATTGAAGTTTTAGAGTTCGTTAAATCTATTGGTGGCATTGGATATATTGCTCACATTGATACCTCTGATATATTTAATGAAAAATATTTGAGTGGTGCATATAAAAATAAACTGTTCTCAGATAATGTGTTGCAAATAATAGGAGTATCAAATTATGCACATATCGGGTATATAAAAGATAAAATTAACAAGTACCGTTCTTTAGCAATAAAAGTTGTTATTGATAACGATGCTCACGATATTGATACAATTTCGACTAAGACATTCTGGATAAAGGGAAGCAAACGGAATTATTCAATGATAAAAGAAGCCCTTAGCGATTATGATATTTCTGTTAGTTTTGAAAACGAAAAGTATGCTAAGCAATATATAAAAGGCATATATATTCAAAATAGTGAAAATGGCTTTCTAAGAGGTAATGACAAAAATAATTTTTGTCTAATTTTTTCTAAAGCATTGAATTGTCTTATAGGCGGTAGGGGCACTGGAAAAAGTACAGTATTAGAACTATTAGAATACGTCCTTAGTCAGAAGTGCGATAGTGAAAAAAGGTTAGACTTTATATGCTCACATGGGAATACATGGCTTCTTTATGACTATCATGGTGAAGAATTCTTAATTGAGATGCGAATGCCA
>CAZRZV010000007.1:0-44528 GCA_964604665.1 uncultured Faecalimonas sp.
AATGCGTTGTATCCTAATGAATAACAGTAGTCTGAATCAAAGTTAGACGGGAATGCACATCTTCCTTCATATCCTAAGAAGTGATGAAGTGCACTAAACTTACCAGAGTATGTACCTGCTGCCTTTCTGGCTGCCAAATTGTCTTTTACAAGGGCAGAAAATAATTTTTCTGATTCAATCAAAGAAACCTGTACGTTTCCGTGTGGGTCTCTTTCCAAGAACAATTGTTGTTGAATTGCCTGTGGAAGGATAGCAAATACTTCCATAGATTCTTTTGTCAAACCACTTTCGATAAATGCATATTTGTCAGCCCAGGTTGGAAGAGCGTTAAATTCATCTGCTTTGCTTCCTGCCAGAAGTTCGTTGATTTCCTGAATCAATACTGAGAATTCAGGAACAAATTCTACAACACCTTCAGGGATGATAGCAACACCGAAGTTCATTCCTTTAGCAGCTCTCTTGGCTACTGAATCAGCGATGTAATCTGTGATTTGTGCAAGAGACATTTTCTTTTCTGCAACTTCTTCTGAAATCAAGCATACGTTTGGCTGTGTTTCAAGAGCACATTCCAAAGCAACGTGAGAAGCAGAACGTCCCATAACTTTTACAAAGTGCCAGTATTTCTTAGCTGAGTTTGCATCTCTTTCAATGTTACCGATGATTTCACTGTAAGTTTTTGTAGCTGTATCGAAACCGAAAGAGCATTCAATGTCTTCATTCTTTAAGTCGCCGTCGATTGTCTTAGGACATCCGATTACCTGAACACCTGTATTGTGTGCTGCAAAATATTCAGCAAGGACAGCAGCATTTGTGTTAGAGTCATCACCGCCGATGATAACGATAGCTGTGATGCCGTGCTTCTTACAAACGTCGGAAGCGATAGCAAATTGTTCATTTGTTTCCAATTTTGTTCTGCCGGAACCGATAATATCGAAACCACCTGTGTTTCTGAATTGGTTGATGTATTCATCGTCAAAGATGATGTAATCGTCTTCAATCAGTCCGCTCGGACCACCCTTGAATCCGTAAAGTACGTTTTCTGAGTTTGTTGCCTTCAAAGCATCATACAAACCGCAAACAACATTGTGTCCACCCGGAGCTTGTCCACCGGAAAGGATAACACCTACAATTTGTTTCTTATTTGCAGAAGTGTTTTGTCCTTTTTCAAATGTGATTTCCTTTTTACCATATGTGTTTGGGAAAAGTGCTTTGATTTTTTCTTGGTCAGCTACGCTTTGAGTGTCAGCGCCTTCTTTTACGCAAATTTCAGAAATACCGTTTCTGAGCATTGCAGGAAGTTTTGGCGAATACTCGTATCTAGCTGTCTGTAATGGTGAAATTTTCATAGTTATATCTCCTTTTTAAAATATTATTTTGCTCATACAGATGTATTCTAATATATTTTGGGAATAAAGTAAACCTTAGGGATGGAAAAAATTGATGATATCTTTGAAATCTGGCAAGTGTGACGGAGAATAGACCGAGAAGACACAAGGGCAACATGGTGGCCCAATGCTAAGGGATTTTAAAAATGCCAACATTTGGTGCCATATAAGTTAAAAGGGTAAATGCAAGAGCCATAGCAATCAGTAGAATTGCGGCAATAGCGGGCGTGCACCAAGAGGTTTTCCTATACATACGCTTTTCTATCCAAAAACCAAATGCTATTCCGAGAAAATAGATTAGAATATTGATGAAATCAATGGAACGGCCTATGACACCGGTATATGTGTAAAAAGTTACCACAATAAAAGCCATGGCGGAGAAAATACCAATGGTTCTTGCAGGCAAAAAGCAGGTATCGTTTTTCTTGGAATGATAAAGGTCCCAAATAGTCAAAAGCACCACCGGAAAGAAAGCAAGTTTCAGATGCTCCCAGGTAGATTCATTTACGGCGGAAAAGATACCGACAATAAAGTTTTCACCGGACCATTGATAGGCAAAGTGCAGTAACACGCCGAGAATAGTTACAAAAAGATAGGAAAGAATTATATTTTTTTTACTGCGCATAGACAGTCCTCCCGATAAAATCAAGTATAATACTAATTATATGTAGAAGCAGATGTAATATTCGGGTTCTTTTTGTATCTTTCTTTTTCATTGAAACGCCGGTTAATCTGTGATAAAATGGGTTCAAATCCTTGGGAGGGCTTTCATATGCTAAAAGTAGAAAAGCAGTTCATTTTGCGTGAGATGGCAGGCGAGTATATTATTATTCCGGTCGGCAAGACGGCTCTGGAGTTTAATGGCATGATTACCGTAAATGATTCCAGCGTCATGATGTGGAAATTATTGCAAGAAGGAACGGATGAAGAAGGCCTTTTAAATGCGATGCTGGATACATATGAAGTTTCCGAAGAGCAGGCAAAAGCAGATATCAAAGAGTTCTTGGATGAATTGATGAAATACGATATTATTTCAAAATCAGAGACTTAAGAAATCTGGACAAACGTAGAAAATTGAAGTAAAATGAGGAATACCGATTTATGGCGAATACACGCTTTAGATAAAGAATGAAAAGAGAAAAGGAGATGCAAGCATGAGTAATGTTACAGAAATCAGATGGCATGGCCGTGGCGGTCAAGGTGCCAAAACAGCGGCATTGTTGTTAGCAGACGTTGCATTCCAGACAGGAAAATATGTACAGGGATTTCCGGAATATGGTCCGGAGCGTATGGGTGCACCGATTACTGCGTACAACCGTATCAGCGACACACAAATCCGCGTACATTCTAATATTTACGACCCTCAATATGTAGTAGTTGTTGACGAATCTTTATTAGAAGCAGTCGACGTGACAAAGGGGTTGAAAAAGGACGGCGCAATTTTAATTAATACGGACCGTTCCAAAGAAGAGATTATTCCAAAGTTAAAGGGATATGAGGGAAAAGTGTACACCATTGATGCTCAAAAAGTATCTATGGCAACGATGGGCAAATATTTCCCAAACACACCGCTTCTTGCGGCAATCGTGAAGGTAGCAGGAATCATGGAAGAAGAGACATTTTTACGTGAAATGGAAAGTTCCTTTAAACATAAATTCGCAAGTAAGCCGGAAGTAATCGAAGGAAACATGGCAGCTCTTAAGATGGCTATGCAGGAGGTGCAATAATGAAATCAGATATCACAAAATTAGGCGTTAAAACAAAATGGCAGGATTTGACAGAAGGTATGATTATCGTGGGTGCAGGGACTTCTAGAGACTTTAATACCGGCGAATGGTCTTCTGTAAAACCACAATGGATTGAGGACAAATGTAAACAATGTTTGATTTGTGCACCGGTGTGCCCGGATAGTTGTATTCCTGTAAAGGATAAGAAGCGTATGGCATTTGACTATGACCACTGCAAAGGCTGCGGTATTTGCGTAAAAGCATGTCCATTCGGTGCAATTACAATGGAAGGGGTGGAAAGATAATATGGGGAAAAGAGAACGTTTATCCGGAAATGAAGCGGTAGCAATCGCGTTAAAGCAAATTAATCCTGACGTATTTCCTGCATTTCCTATCACACCGTCTACAGAGATCCCACAGTACTTTGCAAGCTTTGTGGCAAACGGGGAAGTGGATACAGAATTTATTACCGTGGAAAGTGAACACAGTTCCATGAGCGCGGCAATCGGTGCTTCTGCAGCAGGTGCGAGAGCGCTTACCGCAACATCATCTTGTGGTCTTGCTTACATGTGGGAAGAATTATACATAGCAGCATCAAACAGACTTCCAATCGCATTGGCGCTCGTAAACCGTGCGCTTTCAGGTCCAATCAACATCAACTGCGACCACTCAGACAGTATGGGTACAAGAGATGCGGGATGGATTCAGATTTATGCAGAGAACAATCAGGAAGCATACGACAATATGGTACAGGCATATCGCATTTCAGAACACAAGGATGTGCGTCTTCCGATTATGATTTGTCAGGATGGTTTCATTACCAGCCATGCAGTAGAAAATATTGAGTTGTTGGACGATGCCGATGTGAAGAACTTTGTCGGCGAATATGAACCGGAAAATTATTTATTAAATCCAAAGCAGCCGATGGCAGTCGGACCATATGCAATCACAGATTACTATATGGAAGCAAAACGTAATCAGGCAGAAGGTATGAAAAATGCGGTTACAGTTGTAAAAGAAGTTGCAAAAGAATTCGCGGCAATCTCAGGCAGAGAATACGGATTGTTTGAAGAATACTGCATGGAAGATGCCGAGAGAGTAGTCATTATTATCGGTTCGGCAGCAGGAACAACCAAAGATGCTATCGATGCACTTCGTGCAAAGGGAGAAAAGGTTGGTATGGTTAAGATTCGTCTTTACCGTCCGTTCCCGGCAGATGAACTTGCAGAAGCAATCAAAAATGCAAAAGCAGTAGCGATTATGGATAGAGCAGAAGGCTACTCAAATCACGGCGGACCATTAGGCGCAGACGTCATGTCAGCAATGTTTCGTGCGAAATCACAGGCTCACGCAGTAAACTATGTCTACGGACTTGGCGGACGTGACGTACGAGTGGAAGATATGGAAAATGTATTTGAAGAGTTGAAGCAGATTATTAAAGACGGCAACGTGGGCGAAGCATATCGCTACATGGGAATCAGGGAGTAGGAGGAAACGTACTATGGCATATAATTTTAAAGAAACAATGAATAAGCCGGAACGTCTTGCTCCGGGTCATAGAATGTGTGCCGGCTGTGGCGGTACCATTGCAGTAAGAAACGTACTTCGCGGACTTCACGAGGGCGACAAAGCAGTTATCGGAAATGCGACGGGATGTTTGGAAGTATCTACCTTTACATATCCATATACAGCATGGGAAGACAGCTACATTCACAACGCATTTGAAAATGCAGGCGCTACACTCAGCGGTGTAGAAGGTGCATACAATGCATTAAAGAGAAAAGGGAAATTAGACGAGACATATAAGTTCATCACATTTGGCGGTGACGGCGGTACTTACGATATCGGGTTACAATCACTTTCGGGTGCAATGGAACGTAACCAGGATATGGTATATGTATGTTATGACAATGGTGCCTACATGAACACAGGTATTCAACGTTCTTCTGCGACACCGATGTATGCAGACACAACGACTACACCGGTCGGAAGCCAAAGTAATGGTAAGATGCAAAACAGAAAAGATTTGGCAGCAATCATTGCATCTCACAATATTCCATATGTGGCTCAGACAACTTTTGTACAGAACTTTAAAGATTTACATATTAAATCAGAAAAGGCAATTTATACACCGGGCGCAGCATTCTTAAATATCATGGCGCCATGTCCTCGCGGATGGAGATACAATACACCTGATATTATGGAAATCTGTAAACTCGGCGTGGAAACATGTTACTGGCCGTTGTTTGAGGTAGTAGACGGAAAGTGGATTCTGAACTACGAACCAAAGAAGAAACTTCCGATAGAAGACTTCCTGAGCAAACAAGGAAGATTTAAACATTTATTCAAAAAAGGCAACGAACATCTTATTGAAGAATTCCAAAAGGAAGTAGACAGAAGATGGGAAGAGTTGCAGTTTAAATGTTCGAGATAAGTTGAATTTAAGGGAAGTTGCACCAACTTGCAGCTTCCTTTTTCATATCAATGAAAGAGAGGTTACTATGTTTAACGAACTGACACAAAAAGATATTGATGATATGAAGGCGGAGGTGGAGCACCGCAAATGCGTTGTCCGAAAAGAACTGTTAGAGGATGTCAAGACTGCAAGAGCGCACGGAGATTTGAGTGAGAATTTTGAGTATAAAGCAGCGAAACAGGCAAAGAATCAGAATGAAAGCCGTATCCGATATTTGGAAAAAATGATTCGGACAGCCGTTGTGATTCATGACGAGTCAAGAGAGGATGAAGTCGGTTTAAATAAGATTGTGGAGCTGTATTTTGAAGAGGATGATGAAACGGAAGAGTTCAAAGTAGTGACAACGGTACGTGGGAATTCACTTAAAAATTTAATCAGTACCGAGTCTCCAATTGGAAAAGCGATTCTCGGCCATAAAGTTGGGGAACGCGTATGGGTAGAGATTAACGCAAATGCCGGATATTATGTAGAAATTAAATCAATTAGAATTGCAGACGAAAACGAGGAAAAACTGCGCAGTTTTTGATGAATAATTTGTCTGATAATTTCAAAACTAAGATTGAAATGTCGGGCAATATTTGATATGATTACATTATCAAATAAGATGAATGGAGGATGTTACTATGTTAAAAGGAAAAGTAGCAATTATTACCGGCGGAACACGTGGCATCGGTTTTGCAACAGTAGAAAAGTTCTTACAAAACGGAGCAACGGTAGCAGTACTTGGTTCTCGTCAGGAAACGGTAGATAAAGCACTTGCAAAATTAAATGAGGCAAATCCGGACTATCCGGTAGCAGGGTATTGTCCAAATTTGTCAGACTATGCTGAAGTAGAAGCGACATTTGCTGAAATTAAAGAAAAATTCGGTAAGATTGATATTCTGGTAAATAATGCAGGTATCTCTGCAAGGGACCATCTATATGATTATGACCCGGCGGCATTTAAAAAGATTATGGATTTGAACGTGACGGCGGTGTTCAATTGTTCCAAAGTTGCAGCAACTTATATGAAAGAACAAGGTGGCGGCGTTATCTTAAATACAAGTTCTATGGTAAGTATTTATGGACAGCCTTCGGGTTGCGGATACCCAACATCGAAGTTTGCGGTAAATGGGTTGACAAAGTCTCTCGCAAGAGAACTCGGACCTGACAATATCCGTGTAAATGCAGTTGCACCTGGTGTAATTAAGACCGATATGGTTGCAGCGCTTCCGGAAACATTGATTCAACCAATCATCAATAGCATTCCAATTCGTCGTATCGGAGAACCGGAAGATATTGCAAATGCATTCTTATTCTTAGCCAGTGATATGGCAAGCTTTGTTACAGGCGCGGTACTCTCTGTAGACGGAGCAGGTATGACCTAGAATGTCATAAGCAGTGCTAATAACTAACACAATGTAAAAAAAATAGCCTAAGGTCTGGTTTTATATCAGACTTTAGGCTATAATTGATTTGTGATAAAACAACCGAAGAAAAGGAGAACGATTCATGGAAATGTTATCAATCGCAAAAGAACTACAAGAAAACGCATACCCGGGCCGTGGTGTGATTATCGGGAAAACTCCGGATGGCACAAAAGCCGTTACTGCATACTTCATTATGGGAAGAAGTGAGAACAGCAGAAACCGTGTATTTGTGACAGAAGGCGAAGGAATCAGAACGCAGGCATTTGACCCTTCAAAATTGGTAGACCCAAGCTTAATTATTTATGCACCGGTTCGTGTTTTAGGAAATGATACAATCGTAACAAATGGTGACCAGACAGACACAATCTATGATGGATTGGCTGCCGGACTTACATTTGAGCAGTCACTTAGAAGCAGAGAGTTTGAACCGGACGGACCGAACTACACACCTCGTATCTCAGGCGTGATGAATGTGGCAGATGGAAAATTCAACTACGCAATGTCCATCTTAAAGAGCAACAACGGTAATCCGGATGCTTGCAACCGTTACACATTTACGTATGAAAATCCGGTAGCAGGAGAAGGGCATTTCATTCACACATATCAATGTGACGGGAATCCGCTTCCAAGTTTTGAAGGAGAACCGAAATTAATCGATATGATGGATGACATGGATGCATTTGCAGAAATGTTGTGGACAAGCTTAAACGAAGACAACAAGGTTTCTTTATTCGTTCGTTACATTGACATTGCAACAGGAACTTATGAAACAAAGATTATCAATAAGAACAAATAGGAGGCACGCATGAAAGAATTAGAATTAAAATACGGATGTAATCCAAATCAAAAACCGTCTAAGATTTACATGAATGAGGGAGAACTTCCAATCAAAGTATTGTGCGGAAAACCGGGATATATCAACTTTCTTGACGCATTCAACGGATGGCAGTTAGTAAGAGAATTGAAGAAAGCAACGGGACTTCCGGCAGCAACTTCTTTCAAGCACGTTTCACCGGCAGGGGCAGCAGTAGGGCTTCCTTTAGATGAAACACTGGCAAAGATTTACTGGGTGGAAAACCCGGAAAAACTTTCACCACTTGCATGTGCATATGCAAGAGCAAGGGGCGCAGACAGAATGTCTTCTTTTGGTGATTTTATTTCGCTGTCAGATGTTTGTGATGTTTCTACAGCAAAATTAATCAAACCGGAAGTTTCTGACGGTGTAATTGCACCGGGATATGAACCGGAAGCTTTGGAAATCTTGAAAGCAAAGAAAAAGGGAAATTATGCAATAATCGAAATCGACCCGACATACGAGCCGAATCCAATCGAGCATAAAGAAGTATTTGGTATTACATTTGAGCAAGGAAGAAATGAACTTGTAATCGACGACGAATTGCTTGCAAATGTTGTTACAGAGAATAAAGAAATTCCGGAATTGGCAAAAATTGACCTTGCAATCGCGCTTATTACTTTGAAATATACACAGTCTAACTCAGTGTGCTATGCAAAAGGCGGACAGGCAATTGGTATCGGCGCAGGACAACAATCGCGTATTCACTGTACACGTCTTGCAGGACAAAAGGCTGACAATTGGTGGCTTCGCCAATCACCGCAGGTATTGGGACTTCAATTTGTGGATGGTATCGGAAGAGCAGACAGAGATAATTCAATTGACTTATACATCGGTGATGAATATGAAGATGTTCTTGCGGAAGGAACCTGGCAGAATATCTTTAAAGTAAAACCGGAAGTATTCACAAAAGAAGCAAAACGTGCATGGTTAGACAAGATGGAAGATGTTGCACTTGGTTCAGATGCATTCTTCCCATTTGGCGATAATATCGAACGTGCTCACAAGAGTGGTGTGAAATACATTGCACAACCGGGTGGCTCTGTTCGTGATGACAATGTAATCAGTACATGTAATAAATATAATATGGCAATGGCATTTACGGGAATCCGGTTATTCCATCACTAATAAATAAAAGGGGCTGTCATGATGATATGCCCCTTTTTGTGTTATCCCTTATAAAGCGGATTTTTTATCATAGAAAGTTGTGCTTTGCCATTTTTCAGTTCCGCAATCAGTTCTTCTATCGAATCTACTCGTTTCTCCAAATCAGTCACAGCTAAGTATTCCGTGATAAAATGAGCATCCGTTCCTGCGGTAGGGAAAAATCCATATTCCTCAGCATATGCCTTAGCCAATCGATTTCCTCTGCCAATGGTATTTGGATTGCCGTTAAAAATTTCCACACCATCCGTATATTTAGGAAAGAGTGATATATGATCCATATAAGAAAGTTCCAAGCGAAACGGATGTGCATGGATGACGGTTCCGCCTTCGTCTTTGACCATTTTCATAAAGTCGTTTACGGGCATTTTTAAAATGCTGTCGTCTTTGCTTAAAAGCCATTCTTTATCCAAGCCATATATTAGGAAATCACATCCGGTAAGAGCGTCTTTGTGTTTCAGACAGTCAATCTTTTCTTCACTTAACGGGCTTAAATCTTCTTGGTAAAAAGAGTTGGCGGAATATTCAAAGGCAAAAAAGACGTCTAATCCTAATTTTTCCCCCTCTTCTTTGACTATCTCATAGTCGTGGTAGTATGTTTCAACACGCTCTTTCCAAGGAAGAGTATTCGGAGATTTGCAGGAACCGTTATTAAAAAAGTGATTGGTCAAGACGATTCCGGTGTAGCCCAGTTTGCTGTAAGCCTGCACCATTTCCTGTGGTGTCCATCTTCCGCAATGGTTCATTGTGTTATCATGGCAATGCAATTCATAACGATACATAGTATACCCTCCTTTATATCGCGATAATTATATCTTATCCGAGAAGTATAGTCAATGTTTCACTGCAAATGAGTTCTTATGTGAAAAACCTTCGAAAATGGCTTGCAATGAAATGTTGAACATGATTAAATAAAAATATAATTTATTACAAATGTGGTATGCAAGGAGGTCTCGTTATGAGAAAAAAATCATTAGTAGTGCTTTTGACAGTAGCGCTGGTTCTCACGTCTGTAGCCTGCGCAAGAGAAGAGAAAAAAGAAGAAACGAATACTACCGTGCAAGGACAACAAACGGAAGAACCTGAAATAGATTCATTTTTAACGGATGAGAATTATGACCCGTCAGTTGCAGATTATATTGGGCGTGCAAGGGCGTTTGCAGAAGGTTATGTAGAAAATTATGGTACCAACCAAAGAACGGTAGGCAACAATACTACTATCTTTATAGGAGATTCCTTCTTTGATCATAGATACTTTTGGCCGGATTTTTATACAAAATATTACGTCGGCAAAGACGTCTTTTTAGCAGGAATTGGTGGAACTACAACACAACACTGGAACTGTTTAGTAGATACAGTATTTTATGGTTTTAAGGGTACACAGCCGAAAAATATCGTGATTCATCTTGGTACAAATGATTTATGGGCCGGTGAGGGACGTCCGACAGATATTGTGAATGGATTACAACGCTTGTTTAATACATTGCATCAGAAATTTCCGAATACGAAAATTTACTATTTTGGCATTACACGCCGGGCAGATGGTTCTGCACAGGACAGAATTGACATGGTAAATGCAGATATGACAACATGGTGTGCAAATAATAGTGAATTCATGACATATATTGATACAACGAATAGAATTCAACCGTCAGATTTGATGTCGGACAATTTGCATCCGAGGCGTGAGACTTATCAAAAATTTGTAGATGCTTTGCAGGAGGCCGGCTGTGAAATCATGGATGAGGCAGAATAGGGACGACCGTGTAAACTTTCAAAAAAATATTGTACAATAAACATCAATTGTATATAATAAGAAAGTCAAGAAATGACATCATCCAAGGAGGATACTATTATGGGAAAATATTTTGGAACAGACGGTTTTCGCGGTGAAGCTAATGTCAACTTAACAGTAGAACACGCATTTAAAGTAGGACGTTACTTAGGTTGGTATTTGGGGCAGGACCACAAAGCCAAAGTAGTAATCGGTAAAGATACAAGAAGAAGCAGTTATATGTTTGAAGATGCTTTGTCGTCAGGACTTACAGCGTCCGGTGTGGATGTATATTTACTCCATGTAACCACCACACCAAGTGTTTCTTATGTGACACGTACAGAAGGATTTGACTGTGGTATTATGATTTCTGCAAGTCACAATGTCTTTTATGACAACGGTATTAAATTAATTAATGCAAACGGTCATAAGATGGAAGCAGAAGTAGAAGAGAAGATTGAAGCATATATTGACGGTAAAGTGGGAGAAATTCCATATGCAACAAGAGATGCGATTGGACGTACCGTGGATTATGCGGCAGGAAGAAATCGTTACATCGGACACCTGATTTCTATGGCAACACGTTCTTTCAAAGACAAGAAAGTTGGACTTGACTGTTCAAACGGTAGTGCGTCTTCTATTGCAAAGAGCGTATTTGATGCATTGGGAGCTAAAACGTACGTAATCAATGACGAGCCGGACGGAACGAATATCAATAGAAACTGTGGTTCTACACATATTGAAGCATTACAGGAGTATGTAAAAGAAAAGAAATTGGATGTTGGTTTTGCATACGACGGCGATGCAGACAGATGTCTTGCAGTAGATGAAAACGGAAATCTTGTTGACGGTGACCTGATTCTCTATGTCTGTGGTAAGTACTTGAAAGAACAGGGAAGATTAAATGGCGACACGATTGTTACCACAATCATGTCTAACCTTGGACTTTACAAAGCTTGCGATAAAGTCGGTTTGAAATATGAAAAGACGGCTGTCGGTGACAAATATGTCTATGAAAATATGTTGCAAAACAACTTCTCTCTTGGCGGAGAACAATCAGGACACATTATTTTCAGCAAATATGCAACGACAGGTGACGGTATCTTAACTTCATTATTAATAATGGAAGTTATGTTGGAGAAGAAGCAGACCCTTGCAAAATTGACAGAAGAGGTGAAAATTTTCCCACAATTGTTAAAGAATGTAAGAGTAGCAGACAAGAAAACAGCAAGAGAAAATCCTGCGGTAGTGGAAGCGATTGCAAAAGTAGCAGAAGAACTTGGCGATGACGGACGAATTCTCGTGCGTGAAAGCGGTACAGAACCTGTTCTTCGTGTTATGGTGGAAGCTGCAACAGATGAACTTTGTGCAAAATATGTTGACGGTGTGATTGATGTTATCCGTGCAGAAGGATTGATTGTTGAATAAAAATAAACATATTAGAAGATGAAACGGCACATACTATTTTCTGAAAGGGAGGAAATAGTATGTGTCATTTTTTAGAAATAAAAGATATATACGCAAGAGAAATTTTAGATTCCAGGGGTAATCCGACGATAGAAGTAGAGGTGCTGGCAGGTGACAAAGCGTGGGGGAGAGCAAGTGTGCCATCCGGTGCTTCGACAGGACAGTTCGAGGCAGTAGAACTTAGGGATAGAGAAGAACGGTATCGAGGATTAGGAGTAAAAAGAGCGGTCGAAAATGTAAACACTCTCATCGCTCCTGCGCTTATCGGCATGAATGTATTTGACCAGAACGGAATTGACCATTTTATGATACGAATGGATGGGACAAAAGACAAATCCAAATTGGGGGCAAATGCAATCTTGGGAGTTTCCATGGCGGTGGCAAGAGCAGCAGCAGATGCACTGAAAGTTCCTTTATACCGATATTTCGGAGGCATTGGCGGAAGAAGAATGCCGATTCCGATGATGAACATTTTAAACGGTGGAAAGCATGCGGATAATACAGTGGATTTTCAAGAGTTTATGATTATGCCGATAGGTGCATGCTGTTTTAAAGAAGGGCTTCGTATGTGTTCGGAGATTTATCATACGCTCAAAGATTTGTTGAAAGCAAAAGGAATGAGCACCGGAGTTGGTGACGAAGGCGGATTTGCACCGGACTTGCCGGATGCGAAAGCGGTTCTTGGTATCATTGTGGAAGCAATCGAAAAGGCCGGATACAAACCGGGGGCAGGTGTTAGTATTGCACTCGATGTGGCGGCAACAGAATTGTATGATAAAGAGGAAAAGAAGTATGTATTTTCCGGCGAAGGTGTAAAACGAACTGTGTTTGATATGATTGATTATTACAAAGAATTGGTGAACGAATTTCCGATTATATCTATTGAAGATCCATTGGATGAAGAAGACTGGAGTGGTTGGGAAATGTTAACCAACTGTCTGGGAAATAAGGTGCAGTTAGTGGGAGATGATTTGTTTGTAACCAATAAAGAGCGTTTGCAAAAGGGAATTGATGTGAAAGCGGCAAATGCAATTTTGGTGAAAGTAAATCAGATTGGAACATTGACGGAAGCCTTCGAGACAATCCAACTGGCAAAAACAAAAGGATATCGAACCATTATTTCGCATCGTTCCGGAGAAACGGAGGACAGCATTATCGCAGATATTGCAGTTGCATTTCAGTCGGGGCAGATTAAGACCGGAGCGCCATGCCGCTCAGAGCGTGTGGCAAAATATAATCAGTTATTGAGAATCGAGGAACAAATTTCCTAAATTTTGCTTGCAGAGTACACGTTCTTGTGTTAGAATACTTGTGTTATGTACTCGGGAGGTGTAAATCATGGAAATTTTGAAAATCATTCTTATAATTTTACTTGTAATAGACTGTATCGTTTTAACAGGACTTGTATTAGTTCAAGAAGGAAAAGAAGGCGGACTTGGAACTGTAATCAGTGGTGCTTCAGATAGTTTCTGGGGACAAAACAAAAGCCGTTCTACAGAAGGTAAATTAGTGATTGCAACAAGAATTGCAGCGATTTTATTTATTGTGCTTTCTGTAGCATTGAACTTGAAATTCTTTAAATAATGCATAGATGCAAGCAACGAACGAAACACTCTTATGTCAAATAAGAGTGTTTTTTTAACTTTATAGGAGAGGGAAAATAGGATGGAACAGATATTTGAACAACGCAAAAAAATGATTTACGAATTTATCTGCGATGAATTTTATGTACCAATGAAATTGAAAGAACTTGCCATTCTATTGCAGGTTCCGAAAGAGCAGAGAAATGAACTTAAGAAAGTGATGGATGCACTGGAATCCGAGGGAAAAGTGCGTGTGTCTGCAAAAGGAAAATATACAAAGAATGAAGATAAGCCATTCATTGGGACGTTTACTGCCCATATGAGAGGTTTTGGATTTGTGACAATTGAAGGTGAAACAGACGATATTTTTATAGGTGAAGATGATAGGAATGGCGCCTTTCATAATGACCGGGTGGAGGTAGTAATTAAGAGAACGCCTGCGGGAAAGCGAAAAGAAGGTAAGATTGTCCGTATCTTGTCTCATGGAACAACCAGAGTGGTTGGATATTTTGAAAAGAATAAGAATTTTGGTTTTGTCATTCCTGACAATCAGCGATTTATCAAAGATATTTTTGTGCCATTAGAACGCTCGAAAGGAGCTGTCACGGGGCATAAGGTAGTTGTGGAACTTACCAAATACGGTGGAGACAATAAGAAACCGGAAGGAAAAGTAGTAGAGATTATCGGTCATGTAAATGACCCGGGTACGGATATTCTGTCTATTGTGAAGAGCTTTGATTTGCCGACGGCATTTCCGGAGCGGGTACTGAATCAGGCAGAGCGTGTGGCAAAAGATGTGAGTAGTGCAGATATGGCAGGACGTATGGATGTACGTGAGTGGCAGACAGTCACTATTGACGGGGAAGATGCAAAAGATTTAGATGATGCCATTACTATTTCCAAAGAAGGGGACAATTATGTGCTCGGAGTGCATATCGCAGATGTCACGAATTATGTACAGGAAAATAGTGCGCTTGATAGGGAAGCTTATGAGCGTGGTACCAGTGTATACTTGGTGGACCGTGTGATTCCCATGCTTCCGCATGCACTTTCTAACGGCATTTGCTCTCTCAATGAGGGCGTAGACCGCTTGGCGCTCAGCTGTATTATGACAATCAATGAAAAAGGCAGCGTCATTGACCACAAGATTGCCGAAACAGTGGTGCGCGTGGACAGGAGGATGACGTACACCGCTGTCAAAAAGATTTTGGAAGACAAAGACGGGGAAGGAATCGCAAAATATCAGGAACTTGTACCAATGTTTGAATTGATGGAAGAACTGGCAGGGATTTTGCGTGCGAAGAGAAAACAGCGCGGTTCCATTGACTTTGATTTTCCGGAAACAAAGATGGTGTTGGATTCGGAAGGGAGACCGATTGATATTAAGCCATACGATAGAAACGTAGCGACAAAGATTATTGAAGATTTTATGCTTCTTGCAAATGAGACAGTGGCTGAAGATTATTTTTGGCAGGAGATTCCGTTTGTGTACCGTACCCATGAGGTGCCGGATGAGGATAAAATTAAAAAATTGGCGACATTTATCCACAATTTCGGTCATTCTATGCACATCGCCAATAAAGAAGTACGCCCGAAAGAGATTCAGAAACTGTTGACAAAAGTGGAAGGAACTGCGGAAGAGACATTGATTAGCAGGCTGGCGCTTCGCTCTATGAAACAGGCAAAGTATACTCCTGAAAATACAGGGCATTTTGGCTTGGCTGCATCTTATTACTGCCATTTCACATCGCCAATCAGACGTTATCCCGACTTGCAGATTCACCGCATTATCAAGGATAACCTGCGTGGCAGGATGACCGAGGAACGTATCCGGCATTATGATAACATTTTGACAGAGGTTGCGAAGCAGTCCAGTCAGAGAGAACGGTTGGCAGAAGAGGCAGAGCGTGAAACCATCAAACTTAAGAAAACGGAATATATGGAGGAGCATATTGGCGAAGAGTTTGAGGGCGTGATTTCCGGCATTACAAAATGGGGGATTTATGTCGAACTTTCGAATACGATTGAGGGCTTAATTCACGTGACAAATATGTATGATGACCATTATAATTATGTGGAGGAAAATTATGAGATGGTTGGTGCGCACACAGGCAAGACATATAAGCTTGGGCAAACCGTGCGTATCCGTGTGATTGGAACAGACGATTTGCAGAGAACAATTGATTTTGAATTTGCAAATTGATACAATATGATAGGAATTAAAACAGAAAGGGACAGACATGGCAAAAGAACAGGACAAACTAATTGCAAATAATAAAAAAGCATATCATGATTTCTTTATCTTAGATACCCACGAGGCAGGAATTGCGCTGCATGGAACAGAGGTAAAGTCGCTTCGTATGGGGAAATGCAGTATTAAGGAATCATTTATCCGAATTGAAAATGGCGAGATGTTTATCTACGGAATGCATGTCAGTCCGTACGAGAAGGGAAATATTTTTAATAAAGACCCAATGCGTGTGAGGAAACTTTTGCTCCACAAGTCAGAGATTAATAAGTTGCTTGGAAAGATTAAGGAAAAGGGGATGTCAATCGTTCCTCTGAAAGTATATTTGAAAGGCAGTCTTGTGAAAGTGGAGATTGGTCTCGCAAAAGGTAAAAAACTCTATGATAAGAGAGAGGACATTGCAAAGAAAGACCAGAAGCGAGAAGCGGAAAGAGATTTCAAAGTGCGCAATTTTGGATAGGAGGAAGTTATGGTACCTACAACGAAAGAAGAATTGAGAAAACTGGTGTCGGAGACGACAGTAGAAATGTACGAAGAAATGACACCGCAGTTAATTAAGTTAATAGATGAAACCAAACACGATGACAGTTTGACCGAGGCACAGAAGCAGGATGAGATTTCATTGCACATGCTGGGATATACGAAAGCGTGCACCAATGAGATTATCATAGAGGTGCTTGGAGAGATATTGGGATTAGAGTAAATACTGTACATTATGATAAAAGTAAAGTGCTTAAGTTCACCGGTAATTTAAGCACTTTCTTTTACATTCTCTTCTGTTTGATTAGTTTTTCTTCGGTTCAGCGTATTTTACACCTTGGGTGTCTACGGTTACTGATTTCATCACTTGGTCTTCCAATGGTCTGTCTCTAAAATCCGTTGCTGTCTCAGCAATCTTATTTACTACATCCATACCTTCGATAATTTTACCAAATGCCGCATAAGAACCGTCCAAGTGCGGAGAAGTCTCATGCATGATAAAGAATTGCGAACCTGCTGAATCCGGGTGCATTGCACGTGCCATAGAAAGCACCCCCGGTTCGTGTTTTAATGAATTCGGGAATCCGTTTTGAAGGAATTCACCTGCGATTTGGTATCCCGGGCCGCCCATTCCTGTTCCGTCCGGACATCCACCCTGAATCATAAATCCGCGGATAACACGGTGGAAAATAAGTCCGTTGTAGAATCCGCTATTTACTAAAGAGATAAAGTTGTTTACTGTATTTGGAGCGATTTCAGGATATAATTCAGCCTTCATCACATCTCCGTTTTCCATTTCAAATGTTACGATTGGATTTGCCATCATTTTATTTCCTTTCTTACTATCTGTCTCATAAAATATTTCTTACATATTTTATATTTAATCCCTTGATTTGTCAACAAAACGGTTCCCCTTGCATTTATATTCCGAATGAAGTAAAATAAAACGCGGTAAGGAGGTCGCCCAAGATGAGCATGATTCAGACAGAAAATCTTATATTTGAATATGAAAAATATGACGATGAGGGTAATGTCGTCGGTGCGCATCGTGCCATTGACGAGGTGAACCTTGAGATAGAACCGGGACAGTTCATTGCTATTTTGGGACATAACGGTTCGGGAAAATCGACGCTGGCAAAGCATATGAATGCCATATTATCGCCGACAGAAGGAACGATGTGGGTGGATGGCAAGGATACCGGGAAAGAGGAAAATATCTGGGACGTGCGCCAGAGCGCAGGTATGGTTTTTCAAAATCCGGATAATCAGATTATCGGTACGGTTGTAGAAGAAGATGTGGGATTCGGACCTGAGAATCTCGGCGTGCCGACAGATGAAATTTGGGAGCGTGTGGAACAGAGTTTGAAAGCTGTGGGCATGATTGAGTATAGACATCATTCGCCGAATAAATTGTCAGGCGGACAGAAACAGCGTGTGGCGATTGCAGGCGTGGTTGCGATGCGTCCGAAATGTATTGTACTGGATGAGCCGACGGCAATGCTTGACCCGAGCGGAAGAAAAGAGGTTCTTCGTACGGTGGAAGAACTTCGCAAAAAAGAGAAAGTAACCGTGATTTTGATTACACATTATATGGAAGAAGTAGTTGGTGCAGACCGTGTGATTGTCATGGACAAAGGACATATTGTGATGGATGGCACAACGCGTGAGATTTTCAGTCAGGTGGAGTTGTTGAAGAAATATCGTCTGGATGTTCCGCAGGTAACCCTTCTTGCTTATGAATTAAGACAAAAAGGATATGCGATTCCGAACGGCATTTTGACTGTGGAAGAGTTGGTGTCTGCGCTGGAAGTTTACAAAAAACAGAGCGTCAACCATCAAGTGATAGAAAATACAGGGAAAACGGCAGAAGAAAATGAGCACAAAAAGGATGTCGCACCTGTTTTAAAATTAGAACATATTCATTATGTATATAGTCCGGAGACAGCTTATGAGAAAAAAGCGTTAAAAGATATAAATCTTGATATTTACGAGGGGGAATTTCTTGGGATTATCGGACACACGGGTTCCGGAAAGTCCACCATGATTCAACACTTGAACGGGCTTATTAAGGCAACGAGTGGAGCCTTGTATTACAAAGGTGAAAATATTTATGTCGATAAATATGATATGAAGCAGCTGCGCAACAATGTTGGTCTGGTCTTTCAGTATCCGGAACATCAATTGTTTGAGGCGGACGTATTGTCAGATGTTTGTTTTGGACCGAAAAACCAGGGATTATCTCCGGACGAATGCAAAGAGAGAGCGCGGGAAGCATTGGAACTGGTAGGATTACCTGCGAAGTATTATGACCGCTCGCCATATGATTTGTCCGGCGGACAAAAAAGACGTGTGGCGATTGCAGGCGTACTTGCAATGAAACCGAAGGTGCTTGTCTTGGATGAACCAACGGCAGGATTGGACCCGAGGGGACGCGACGAGATTCTAGACCAGATTGCATATCTGCAAAAGGAAAGCAATCTGACGGTCATTTTAGTATCGCACAGCATGGAAGACATTGCCAAATATGTGGAACGTATTGTTGTGATGAACAAAGGAAGTAAGATGTATGATGCGACACCGAAAGAGGTGTTTGCCCATTATAAAGAATTAGAAAAGGTAGGACTTTCTGCGCCGCAAGTGACATATATTATGCATGCGCTTCGCGAAAGAGGCTTACCGGTAAATGTGGAGGCGACTACGATTCGCGAGGCCGTGGAAGAAATCGCCAAAGTGATATAG
This sequence comes from uncultured Faecalimonas sp., assembly GCA_964604665.1. Lineage (GTDB taxonomy): Bacteria > Bacillota > Clostridia > Lachnospirales > Lachnospiraceae > Faecalimonas. The sequence continues at coordinate 19,306 of CAZRZV010000007.1, forward strand.
AAAACAGACAGAGGTAAAAGATGATTAGAGATATTACAATCGGGCAATATTACCCTTCCAAAAGTAAATTGCACCGATTAGACCCGAGAACAAAAATTGTATGCACATTGCTATATCTCATCTCATTGTTTTTGATTGGTAATATTTGGGGCTATCTGCTGGCGACAGTATTTTTAATAACCGTGATTCAACTCTCCAAGGTTCCATTCAAATTTATCGTACGTGGTTTGAGACCAATTATTTTACTGCTTATGATAACGGTTGTATTCAATCTTTTTCTGACGAGGACAGGGGAAGTATTGGTAGAATTTTGGATTTTCCAAATTACGGATGAAGGATTAAAGACAGCGGGATTTATGGCAATCCGTTTGATATATTTGATTTTGGGCTCATCGCTCATGACATTTACAACAACGCCGAATGAGCTTACGGATGGAATTGAGAAATTGCTCAAACCACTTCAGAAAATCAAGGTGCCGGTTCATGAGATTGCGATGATGATGTCGATTGCGCTTCGGTTTATTCCGATTTTGTTGGAGGAGACGGATAAGATTATGAAGGCGCAGATTGCCAGAGGCGCCGATTTTGAAAGTGGAAATATTATCCAAAAGGCGAAAGCCATGATTCCGATTTTAGTGCCGCTTTTTGTATCGGCTTTCCGCCGTGCGAATGATTTAGCGATGGCAATGGAAGCAAGATGTTACCGTGGCGGTGACGGACGTACAAAGATGAAACCATTAGTGTATCAAAGTAGAGACTGGGCAGCTTACGGAATTGTGATTGTTTATGTGGCTGCGATAGTCGTGATTGGAAAGTTATTATAATGAGACGAGTGAAACTAACGATTGCCTATGACGGCACCAACTATTGCGGCTGGCAGATTCAGCCGAATGGTATTACTGTGGAAGAGGTGCTTAACAAGGCGCTTAAAAAATTGACAGGGGAAGATATTCTGGTGATTGGCGCAAGCCGCACGGATTCCGGTGTGCATGCACTGGGAAATGTTGCAGTATTTGATACAGAGACGACTATTCCTGCAAAAAAGATAGCCGTGGCATTGAATCAGAGACTTCCAGAAGATATTGTGATTACAAAATCTGAAGAAGTGCCTATGGATTTTCATCCGAGATACTGTGATTGCAGTAAGACATACGAGTATCACATTATCAATACGAAAATTCCCGTACCGACAAAGCGGCTTACCAATTATTTCGTGTCCTATGATTTGAATTTGGAGCATATGAAAAAAGCGGCATCTTACCTTGTCGGGGAGCATGATTTTGCCAGTTTCTGCAACGTAAGAACGGATGTGGAAAATACGGTGCGAACCATCACGGCGCTTGATATTTTAAAGAATGGTGATGAGATTACCATTCGCATTACGGGAAACGGATTTCTTTATAATATGGTGCGCATCATCGTCGGAACTTTAATCCGTGTGGGAAGAGGATTTTACGAGCCGGAAAAAGTAAAAGAGATTCTGGAGGCGAAAGACCGAAAGGCAGCAGGGGTGACTGCACCGGCGCAAGGACTGTTTTTAGTTGAAATTAAATATGAATAAGTAAAAAAAGGAGTGTTACGATATCTCGCAACATTCCTTTTTTATTACCTATTAAAAGAATACATTACTGCCAATTATTTTGCCTTCATATCCGCTGCTTGCAGAACGGAAATTCAAACAACTTCCTACATTGTTTTTGCCGGCTAATGCATCTTTGGCAACTTGTACGCAACTTTCACGTACACCGCGTCTTAAAATACGCTCCACAGAACCATTCGTTGCAGGTGGAAACTGGCCTTTTGCATAAATGACCCCTTGAATGGTATTCGGGTAATTCGGGTGATTTACGCGGTTCATCACTACCGACGCCACAGCAAGCATTCCTTCGTAATGTGTGCTTCCGGATTCACACTCAATGAGGGCGGCAAATAATTCAATATCAGAAGGAGCAATGGGACTTACGGGCTTGTTCAGAGTATTATCAACCTTTTCGGCCTCTTCGCGGGCAGTATCCAATTTTGCAGTATATGTCTGCAATTCTGAAGAAGTATCGTCAATTTTCTTTCTGATGGCGGCTTCCTTGCTATTTAATTCTGTGAGCCAAGCAGTCAGCTGCTGTTTGTCCTTTTCTAACTGTTCCTCTGTGGCTGCAATTATTTCTTTTGTTTTCACAAGCTCTTTCAATGCATTGCGGTCATATTCGCTAATCGTGGAGAAATATTCGGCACGTTTCACGAACTCTGATATGTTTCCTGCAGAAAAGAGAACTTCCAACATAGAGCTGTTTCCCTCTTCGTACATAAATTGAATTCGGGTTTTCATTGCATCGTATTGTGCGATTTCTTCACCTTTTGCAATTGCCAATTCTGTTTGAACTTCCTTGATTTGAGCGTTCATATCTGTGATTTGCGAAGAAATGGAGTCAATATCACTACTTAACTGTTTCAAACTTCGGTTTAAATCGGAAAGTTCATTTTTTAAATCCGAGGTGGATTGCTCCAACGAATCCACATCGTTTGTTGCAAAGGTGGAAAGGGCAGAAGAACTAAGTAACGACAATGCCAGAACGAATGCGAGAAATCTCGCGCTTCGGGTGTGTTTTCTCGAGTTCATATATCAAAATCCTTTCGAATGTATATTCAAGTTTATGAATAACATTGATATTATACTACAAATTGCACAATAAGGCAAATTTTGATATAATGGTGACCATAGTATAAAAGTGAAAAGAGAGAAGAACTATGAAACAAAAGATTAAAATGATAGGCTTAGATTTGGATGGGACTTTGCTCACATCAGAAAAGAAGATTACATCTTATACAAAAAGTATCATAGAAAAAGCTTTGCTCCAGGGAGTTGTTGTGGTAATTTCTACAGGACGCCCGCTTACGGCAATTCCCAAAGAAGTGCTTGCGATACCCGGCATGAGATATGCGGTGACAACCAATGGTGCACGGGTGGTCGACCTTGCAAAGAATGAGACTTTGCAGGAAAGCACCTTGCCTGTGGAATTGGCATTGCAGCTTTTAGATATCATGAGCGCATATAGTCCAATCGTAGAGATATTTGTAGATGGCATCAGTTATTCCAGAAAAGTGACGCCGGAAATGGCAGACGAATATCTGAAAGACCCGCATGTAATCGAATATTTCATGAGCACCAGAATCCATGTGGAGAATATACGTGAAATGGTAAGAAAACAAAGGGTATCCGTGGAGAAAGTACATGGAGTTTTTCGCAATCAGCAGGAAGTACAGGCAGTATATAAACAATTAGAGAAGATACCGGGAATTGTCACTGTAAGTTCTTTCGGAAACAACTGGGAGGTTAATAAAGAAGGAACGAATAAAGGAAAAGCGCTTGTTCGTTTGGGAGAATTGCTGGGAATTAAGAGAGAAGAAATTATGGCGTGTGGCGACAGTATGAATGATTACGAAATGATTAAAGCCGTAGGATTTGGTGTGGCAATGGCAAATGCGGATGAGCAGGTAAAAACAATTGCAGATTATATCACGGAGTCCAATGATGAAGACGGTGTAGCGAAGGCAATCGAGAAATATGCATTAAGTTAATGGAGGGACAGAAAATATGTTAGAAATGCTAAAAATCATTTTATTGGGAATTGTGGAAGGTATCACAGAATGGCTTCCAATCAGCAGTACGGGACATTTAATTTTGATGGAAGAATTTGTAAAACTCCGTGTCAGCGAAGCGTTTACGGAAATGTTTAATGTAGTAATACAGCTTGGAGCAATTTTGGCTGTTGTTGTGCTATATTTTGAAAAATTAAATCCAATCTCGCAAAAGAAGACAGTGGAGCAAAAGAGGGATACTTGGCAGTTGTGGTTTAAGGTAGCGATTGCATGTATACCGGCGGCGGTATTGGGATTTTTATTTGATGACTGGATGGATGAACATCTGCACAATTATCAGGTAGTTTCAGCGATGCTTATCTTGTACGGTATTTTCTTTATTGTGATTGAGACATGGAATAAGAAAAAAACGCCGCAGGTAACACGACTTGCAGATATTTCTTACAAGACGGCGCTCATCATCGGCGGGTTCCAGGTGTTGTCTTTAATTCCGGGGACTTCCCGTTCGGGAGCAACGATTTTAGGAGCATTGTTAATCGGAGTTTCCAGATATGTAGCGGCAGAGTTTACATTCTTCCTTGCAATACCGGTGATGTTCGGAGCCAGTGGACTGAAACTTGCAAAATTCGTCATGGAAGGCGGCGGTTTCGGAGGTCCGGAAGTAGCAATGTTATTGGTAGGATGTGTCGTCGCATTTGTTGTATCTGTTTTGGCAATTAAGTTCCTGATGAACTATATCAAGAAGAACGATTTCAAAGTATTTGGTTATTACCGAATTGTTTTAGGAGTTTTGGTCTTGGCATTCTTCCTGATAAAAGGTATGGTTGCATAAAATACATGAAAAATGCATAAATAAAGACTTGACATTCCAGTAACTTATTGTAAAATAGAAAAAGTAATTGAATTTTTATGCATGAAAATTCAAAAAGGAGGAGAAAATTATGAAAAAATTTTTAGCAGCAGTATTAGCAGTAGTGTGTGCATTGTCCATGATGGCATGCGGAGAAAAAGAAGTGACAGCAGAGGTTATCGAATATGACCTTACAGAAGAACAATATGCATTTGGTGTTGATAAGACACAAACTGAACTTTTAGAGGAAATAAATGCATTTATCAAAGAGATCAAAGCAGATGGAACATTGGATGAAATTTGCGACAAATACTTTTCAAATGGTGAGAAGACACCTGTAACATCAGCAAAATTAGATGAAAGCAAAGACCAGCTTGTTGTAGCTACAAATGCAGCATTTGAACCATTTGAGTATACAAAAGGTGACAAATATCTTGGTATCGATATGGAAATCGCAAAATTACTTGCTGACAAATTAGGAAAAGAACTTGTTATCCAAAACATGGATTTCGAGGCAGTATGTTTATCTGTAGGACAACATAAATGTGATATCGCAATGGCAGGTCTTACAATCAACGAAGAAAGAAAAGAACATGTGACATTCTCAGAACCATATTATGAAGCATCTCAAAGACTGATTGTGCCAAGCAATGATGATACATTTGCTGATTGCAAGAATGCAGAAGATGTCACAAAACTTTTGAACAAATTGACAAAAGATGATGTGATTGGTGTTCAGGCAGGAACGACAGGTCAATTCTTCATAGAAGGTGACGAGGATTGGGGATTTGATGGTCTTCCGGCAACATGCAAACCATACAAAAACGGTTCGCTTGCAGTGCAGGATATGTTAAACGGACGTATTCAATATGTTATTATTGATGCAGCGCCTGCAGCATCTATTACAAAAGAACTTAACGAAATGCGATAAAGGACAGACATGGGAAATTTTGATAGAAAGATAGAAAAATTTATAGAGATATTAGTGCATGAAAACGGCTATGTAAAAGTAATAGAAGGTTTGCAAAATACCCTTTTAATTGCAATTACAGGTCTTCTCATCGGTATTGTCATCGGAACGCTGATTGCTACCGTGAGAGTGCTTCCAAAATATAAATTGCTTCCGAGAATTTTAAACGGATTTTGCAGTTTTTATGTAGCGCTGTTCCGTGGAACTCCGATGGTTGTTCAGTTGTTGGTATTCTATTATGTATTGTTCCCGCTTATCGGTTGGAATGTTACGAGTATTCAAGTTTCCATTTTGGTATTTGGTCTGAATAGCGGTGCATACATTTCCGAAGTGATGCGCGGTGGTATCCAGTCAGTGGACCCGGGACAAATGGAGGCAGGCCGTGCAGTGGGACTTGGCTTTGGAGCAAGCATGATGAAGATTGTGATTCCACAGGCAGTAAAAAATATTCTCCCGACTATGGGAAATGAGTTTATTGCACTTATCAAGGAAACATCGGTAGTCAGTTTGGTGGGAGCAGCAGACCTTTATGTTGCCTTTAACTACATAGGAAGTAACAGTTACGAATTTATGGTACCATATCTTACAATGGCGTTGATTTATATCGTATTGGTATTACTTATTTCGTTAATGATAAAATTGATGGAAAGGAGCTTGCAGAAGAGTGATAGACGTAATTAATCTTACAAAAAGCTTTGGAGACATCGAGGTTCTTAAGGGAATCGACATAACCATCAATAAAGGAGATATTGTAGCGATTATCGGAGTATCAGGCTCCGGAAAGAGTACCTTTCTTCGTTGCTTAAACTGTATGGAAGACCCGACGGGAGGAAGTATTATTTTCAAAGGCGTTGATATTGCGGATATGAAAGTTGACATCAACGAACACCGCCGTCATATGGGAATGGTTTTCCAACATTTCAACTTATTTAACAATAAGACGGTTATCCAGAATATTATGCTGGCGCCGGTATATTTGAAATGTAAGGATTTAAAGAAATTAAAAAGAAAAAATTTCATCAACGGAATCTTAAATAAATTCAGAAAAGAGAAGAAGGAAATTGTTCCGGTTACGACTACAAAGAAAGGGATTAAAGAGCAGGCAAAAGAGCAGGCGATGAATCTCTTAAAGAGAATCGGATTGGAAGATAAGGCAGATGTTTATCCTTCTACCTTGTCCGGTGGACAGAAACAGCGTATTGCGATTATTCGTTCACTTGCCATGGACCCGGATGTGATTCTATTTGATGAACCGACTTCAGCACTTGACCCTGAAATGGTAGGAGAAGTTCTTGGATTGATGAAAGATCTTGCAAAAGAAGGTATGACCATGGTTGTGGTAACACATGAAATGGGATTTGCGAAAGAAGTTGCAAACCGGGTGGTTTTCATTGATGAGGGTGTCATTAAAGAATGTAATGAACCAAAGGAAATTTTTGAAAATCCACAGGACCCGAGACTGAAAGATTTTTTGGCGAAAGTATTGTAAAAACATTGGAGAGAAAGCGCAGACCGAAAAGGTTTGCGCTTCTTTGCGTTCTTAGATATAATAAATGTATTGTGGAGAGGAGGGCGCAAGATGAAATATGAAAGAATAGAAACAGGCCGATTTATAGAGCGCCCGAATCGTTTTATTGCATATGTGGAGATTGCGGGTAAGACAGAGACCGTACATGTAAAAAATACGGGACGCTGTGCGGAACTCCTGCAACCGAATGCGACAGTCTATGTGCAAAAGTCAGATAATCCGGAGCGCAAAACACAGTGGGATTTAATTGGAGTGAAAAAAGGGAAGCGTATGATTAACATGGATTCGCAGATTCCAAATAAAGTGGTGGAAGAGTGGATTCGAAAAGGCAATCTGTTTCCAAAGGCAACACTGATTAAGCCGGAAACCACCTACAGACAATCCAGATTTGATTTGTATGTGGAAGAGGGTAAGCGCAAAATTTTTGTGGAAGTAAAAGGCGTGACATTGGAGCAAGACGGTGTGGTAAAATTTCCCGACGCACCGACGGAGCGCGGTCTGAAACATATCAATGAACTTTGCGAAGCGGTAAAGGACGGTTATGAGGCATATGTGTTTTTCGTGATTCAGATGAAAGGTGTGAAATATTTTACACCGAATATGGCAACACACGCGGCTTTCGGTGAAGCTCTAAAAACTGCGAAAGCAAAGGGCGTGCATATTCTTGCATACGACTGCAAGGTGGGAAAAGACAGTATTGAGATTGCAAAAGAAGTCCCTGTGGTTTTTCGTAATGAAAATTTAAAGCAGATAGCAGAGCCATTGACGGATTGGTATAGAAAACAAAAGAGAGATTTGCCTTGGCGTAAGGATGTGAGCGCCTACAAAGTGTGGGTGTCCGAGATTATGCTGCAACAGACAAGGGTGGAGGCGGTAAAGCCTTATTATGCAAGATTTTTACATGCGTTCCCGACTATCAAAGATTTGGCGGAAGCCGAAGAAGATTTGCTGCTGAAAATGTGGGAAGGTCTCGGCTATTATAATCGTGTACGCAACATGCAAAAAGCAGCGCAGCAGGTGATGATAGACTACAATGGAGAATTTCCAAACACTTATGAAGAAATCCGGAATCTGACAGGGATAGGAAATTATACGGCAGGCGCCATCTCGGCATTTGCATATGGCATTCCAAAACCGGCGGTGGACGGCAATGTGCTGCGTGTGATTTCCAGATTGACCGCAAGTTATGATGATATTATGAACGAGGCTGTCAGGGAACGTGTGGAAGATGAGTTGGAAGAATTGATTCCTGCGGATGCGGCAAGTGATTTTAATCAGGGGCTCATTGAACTTGGTGCCATTGTCTGCGTGCCAAACGGTGCGCCGAAGTGTGAGGAATGTCCGCTTGAGTCTCTTTGCAAAGCACATGAACAGGGAATCGAAACCGAACTTCCGATTAAGAGCAAAGCAAAGGAACGTCGCATCGAACAAAAAACGGTTTTCATTTTCCAAGACGGAGACCATGTGGCAATACGCAAGCGCCCGTCAAAAGGTTTGCTTGCAGGATTGTATGAGATTCCAAATGTGGAAGGACATCTTACAGAAGATGAAACGATTGCTTACAGTAAGTCCATTGGGCTTACGCCGATTCGGATTCAAAAGCTGGAAGACGGCAAGCATATTTTCAGCCATGTAGAATGGCATATGATAGGATACAAGATTCGAGTGGACGAATTGGAGAAATCGTGTACGGAGCAGATGCTGTTTATTCATCCGGAAGAGATAGAAAAAGACTATCCGATACCGGCGGCATTCGAGACTTACACGAAGCAAATGAATATAAAACTGGGACAGGAGAAGTATGAACATGTTTGATGTCATTGTGGTAGGCGCCGGCATAGCGGGCTGCGTGGCTGCAAGAGAACTTGCAGAAAAACAGAATAAAAGAGTTTTGATTTTAGAAAAGAAAAATCATATTGCGGGGAACTGTTATGATGAAAAGGATGAACATGGCGTTTTGATACACGTGTATGGTCCTCATATTTTTCATACGAATCATGAAAAGGTATATGAGTATTTGTCACGTTTTACGGATTGGTATCATTTTCATCATGAAGTAGTAGCAAACGTACATGGAAAGTATGTGCCTGTTCCATTTAACTTACATACCTTAAAAGCGGTTTTTGGAGAAGAACAGGGAAATGCATTGGAGAAAAAACTGGTTTCCATATATGGCATGGGCACAAAAGTGCCGATTCTGGATTTAATGAATCACAAAGATGCTGATTTGCAAATGATTGGAAAGTTTGTGTATGACAATATTTATGTCTATTACACTATGAAACAGTGGGGGAAGAAACCGGAAGAGATAGACCCGGCAGTGACGGCAAGAGTACCGGTAAATATTTCTTATGACAACGGCTATTTTGCAGATAAGTATCAGGGCGTTCCAAAGCGTGGATTTACGCCAATGTTTGAACAGATGATTGCCCATGAGAACATTTCGGTAGAATTAAATACAGAGGCCAAAGATGTAATTGCGATTCAAGAAAACAGGGTGCTTTATAAGGGAAAAGAATTTGACGGTGCGGTTATTTTCACAGGTCCGATAGATGAATTTTTTGAGTGCAAATATGGACGACTCCCATACCGCACATTGGATTTTGCATTTGAATATTATGAAGAGGCGAGTTATCAGGGTCATGCCGTGGTAAATTATACGGTAGACCAAGATTACACAAGGATTACGGAATATAAATATTTGACCGGGCAGGAGTGTACGGGTACTACGATTTCCAAAGAATATCCAAGTGCATATACAGGCAAGGCAGGTCAGATTCCATACTATGCCATAGCAAATGATGAAAATCATGCACTCTATGCGAAGTATCAGGAAGAAGCGTCAAAGATAGCAAACTTTTATTTGCTGGGAAGACTGGCAGAATACAAGTATTACAATATTGATGTCATGGTAGAAAGAGCCATGGAGTTGGCAGAGAAATTGACATAAAAAAGGAAGCCGGTCTTAAAAAGGCCGGCTTTGTCGGTTTATTCGCCTCGGCGAAAAACAGTCCGCATAGTCACGTTGCAAAGTTCTTTTGTGCTGAGCCAGAAAAGCCTCATTGTGAAAGGTGCAAAATAATTCTCTGCGCCATGACATTCAGGAAGGCAGTCTCTGACATCTTTTTGGCACAGCAGATAATTTTTTAACTCAATTGCCAAGTCATCAGGAGTATAGCGGTAACGCTTTTTGCTTTGTAAATATCCACTGTGTTGTAAAAGATACGTAACAAATTCCACACAGGTAAAAGTCTTTTTAACTGCGAAGCCTTTCATAATAGGAAAGAGAAGTACAGAATACAAATTGTATTTGTATTCCGGATTATCCAGCATAGTATGGATGGTTTCTTTTATCCATTCGTATTCTTCATTTGTCACATCAATTTTAAATACAGCAATCGGAATTTTATCTTTTCTGCTCAGTGTAAATCTGACAAGAGATTCTTCCACCAGCCTGCTGAGAAAAATAGCATTGTGCTGAGGGCGGGCAAAAGCATAGACATGTGTAAAACTACCATCCAGACAGATAGACACATGGCTATACTGTTGTCTGCCCAGAAATCGTATCATTCTTGCAAATTTAGTTTGCGTGCTTGAAAGTATGATATAAATACTTTTTTGCATTTCAGAAATCCCCCATTTTTAAACTCTTTTTCATTATCTCCAGTTACCAGAGTTTTTCACTTGTGATAATTCGTAATTTTTTTGCGGCGCAGTTTGCGGAAATATCATGTTGAAAGAAAACCGGCTCTCCGTCCGTGTGAAGAGGCAGTGCGTTTTCTGCATGGACCTTAACATTTTTGCAAGTGAATATGTATACACCTTTGAAATGTGTGTGCAAACCGAATAATGCTAACGGGAGCAAACAAAGTACTTTGACTTTTGAAACGTTGGACGCAACAAGAATGTCCAGTTTGTTGTCATTGTTCTTTGCCTTGGGACAAAACTTTACGCCGCCACCTTCGTATTTATTATTCATCATAGCTACAAAATAAGTTTTTGGGAAAGTTCTTGGCTTTCCATCATCTATGGTAACGGTGACACTGCATGGTTTGATGACAAACAGGCGATGGAGAGCTGTAAATACGTAAGTGAGTTTTCCGAGTTTCAAGCGGTTTAAGATATATTTCAATCGCGAAACTACAACCTCATGGCAGATGTCAGCATCAAAACCAAATCCGGCACTCACTGCAAAGCGCCTTTTCTTCTCCTTGTAGTGCAATTCACCAATGTTCATCGAGTAAAGATTCGGACAATTTAAAATGGTACGCAATGCCGTCTCAGGTTCTTTTGGCAACTGCAATCCTCTTGCGAAATCGTTGCCGGAACCTATCGGAATATATCCGAAAATAGTCTTGTCGAAATTGTGTATGCCATTGACCACTTCATTTACGGTACCATCTCCCCCGAGAGCAATTACGATGTGTTCTTCGCCATCAGAAGTGATTTCAGATGTAAGTTTGGTGGCATGTTTCTGGTATTTTGTATAAAAGACCTGATAGTCCACGTTTTCTTTCTTTAGTATGGTCTCCAACTCATTCCACACTTTTTGTCCGAGCCCGGATCTGGCATGTGGATTCACAATAAATGTGTACATGAATGTTTCCTCCTTTGTTAACACTGTTATTATAACAGTTCATGGAGATGACAACAAGTAAAAGATATGGCAAAAGTGAACGAAGATATTGCAAACATTGGCAAAATAGTCTAAAATTATTATGTTAAAGTGAAAATCAAAGAACGGAGAATGTGACATGATTGAGAAATTAAAACTGGAATTTGAAAAACAATTTGGAAAGCATGATGATGTGCGCAGTTATTTTGCACCGGGACGTGTGAATTTGATCGGCGAACACACGGATTATAACGGCGGACATGTATTTCCTTGTGCATTGACACTTGGTACATATGGTCTCGCAAGAAAGAGAGACGACAATAAATTAAGATTCTATTCAGTAAACTTTGACAGATTAGGGATTGTCGATACGGATTTAAATGACCTGAAACCATACAAAGCGGCAAACTGGACGAATTATCCGAAGGGAGTTATGTGGGGATTTGAAAAACGCGGTTTCAAACTCCCATGCGGGCTTGATATTTTGATTTACGGAAACATTCCGAATGGTTCCGGACTTTCATCTTCTGCATCATTGGAAGTGCTGACAGGAGTCATCCTGAAAGATATGTTTGGATTTGACGTATCCATGGTAGACATTGCTTTAATCGGTCAGTATTCAGAAAATAATTTCAATGGATGTAACTGTGGTATCATGGACCAATTTGCAAGCGCTATGGGTAAAAAGGACAATGCGATTTTCCTGGATACCAATACCTTAGAATATGAATATGCACCTGTTGTACTGAAGGATGCGAAAATCGTTATCATCAACAGCAAGGTAAAACATAGCTTAGTGGATTCTGCGTACAATGATCGCCGCAATGAATGTGAGACAGCATTAAAAGAACTCCAAACAGTAGTAGATATCAAGACACTCGGAGATTTGACGGAAGAAGAATTTGAAGCACACAAAAACGCTATCAAATCTGATATCAGACGAAAGAGAGCAAAACATGCGGTTTATGAAAATCAAAGGGCAATCAAAGCGGTTGCGGCATTAAAAGAAAACGATGTGCAGACATTCGGAAAATTGATGAATGCATCCCATGTATCACTTCGCGATGATTATGAAGTATCTTGCAAAGAGATTGATATCTTAGTAGACCTCGCATGGGCAATCGATGGGGTAATAGGTTCCCGTATCACAGGTGGCGGATTCGGCGGCTGTACCGTTAGCATTGTGAAGAATGATGCGGTTGATACATTTGTGAACACGATTGGCGCTAAATACGAAGAAAAAGTCGGACATAAGGCAGAATTTTATGTAGTGGACATCGGAGATGGAGCACACGTTTTAAATTAGGAGGCAGACATGTTTTTTGAGAATCTTAAAAAATTAGTACAGTATGGGATTAATACCGGTTTAACACCGGAATGTGAACGCATTTATACAACAAACTTATTATTGGAATTGTTCCACGAAGATAGTTATGAAGATGTAGATATTACGGGACAGGAAATTGTTTTGGAAGAAGTTCTGAAAGAACTTTTGGATGAAGCAGCAGCAAGGGGCATTATCGAGGATAGTATCGCATATCGCGATTTGTTTGACACAAAGATGATGAACTGTCTGATGCCGAGACCTGCACAGGTTCAGGCAGAATTTGCTAAGAGATACGAGGTGTCTCCTGTGGAGGCAACAGAGTATTTCTATAAATTAAGTCAGGACAGTGATTATATTCGCCGTTACCGCATTGCAAAAGACCGCAAGTGGAAAGTAGACAGTGAATATGGCGAAATTGATATTACAATCAATCTTTCAAAGCCGGAGAAAGACCCGAAGGCGATTGCGGCAGCAAAGAGCGCTAAGGTAAGCAGTTATCCGAAATGTCTTCTCTGTGTGGAGAATGAGGGATATGCAGGACGCGTCAATCATCCGGCAAGAGAAAATCACCGTATCATGCCAATTACGGTAAATGACAGTCCATGGGGATTCCAGTATTCTCCATATGTATATTACAATGAGCACTGTATCGTATTTAACGGACAACATACACCGATGAAGATTGAAAAGAATACTTTTGTGAAATTGTTTGATTTCGTAAAATTGTTTCCACATTACTTCCTCGGTTCAAACGCAGACCTTCCAATCGTAGGCGGTTCTATCTTAAGTCATGACCACTACCAAGGCGGGCATTACACATTTGCAATGGCAAAGGCTCCGATTGAAGAGCGTTTTGAAATCAAAGGGTTTGAGGATGTGGAAGTCGGTATCGTAAAATGGCCGCTTTCTGTACTTCGTCTCAGAAGCACAGATGAGAAGCGCTTGATTGAACTGGGTGCACATGTACTCGATGCATGGAGGGGTTACACAGACGAAGCGGCTTTCGTATTTGCCGAGACAGATGGAGAACCTCATAATACAATCACACCGATTGCCAGAAAAGTGGGAGATACATACGAACTTGACTTAGCGCTTCGTAACAATATCACGACCGAGGAGCATCCATTGGGTGTATATCATCCGCACGCACAGTGGCACAATATCAAGAAAGAAAACATCGGACTTATCGAAGTTAAGGGTCTTGCGGTACTTCCTGCACGTCTCAAAGGTGAGATGGAAATTTTGGCTGATTACTTAGTAAGCGGCAAAGATATCAGAAGCAACGAGCAGATTGAAAAACATGCTGACTGGGTGGAAACATTCAAGGAGAACTATGAAATTACAAGTGAGAATGTAATGTCAATCCTAGAAAAAGAAATTGGTATTGTATTTACACATGTTTTGGAAGATGCCGGCGTGTTCAAATGCACAGCAGAGGGCAGGGAACATTTCAGAAGATTTATCAATATACTGTAAAAGGAGTCTGAATCATGAAACAAAGAAGTTTTGGAGAAGCAACGCTCTACACATTTGAAAATAAAAACGGTATGGTGATGGAAGTATCCGATTTTGGTGCCACCTTATATTCCCTTTTGGTACCGGACAAAGACGGAAATCCTGTTGATGTAGTTCTTGGATATGACAATCCGGAAGGGTATATAAAAGGAAATACAGGATTTGGCGCTACAGTCGGAAGGAACGGCAACCGTATTGCAAAAGCGCAGTTTACATTAAACGGTAAAACATATCATTTAGATAAGAACAACAACGGCAACAATTTACATAGTGGTTTAGACCATTATCATTTCCGTATGTGGGCAGTAAAAGGAACAACGGATAACAGCATTACGTTCCATATGAGCAGTCCTGACGGGGACCAGGGTTTCCCGGGAAACTTTGAAGTAGACGTGACATATACACTTACAGATGACAATGAACTGAAGATTGATTACTACGGAACAACAGACCAGGATACAATTGCGAATATGACAAACCACAGTTACTTTAATCTGAACGGACATGCTTCGGGCAGCGTAGAGGACCAAGAAGTGTGGGTAGATGCAGATGCGTTTACACCGACAGACGCGGAACTGATTCCGACAGGTGAAATCTTATCGGTAGAAGGAACGCCAATGGACCTTCGCAAAAAGCAATTGATTGGAAAACAGATTGATGACGATTACGAAGCATTAAAGTATGGTGCGGGATTTGACCACAACTGGTGTCTTAATAACAACGGTAAGTTCGCAAAAGTGATTGAAATGTCAGCAAAAGAAAGCGGCATTACCATGGAAGTATACACAGACCTGCCGGGGGTTCAGATTTATGCAGGCAATTATCTGAATAACCATCCGGGAAAATGTGGCGTGATTTACAACAAACGTCAGGGTATCTGTTTTGAAACACAAGGATATCCGGATTCTATGAATCATGACAATTTCCCAAGTGTGGTTTGCAAAGCCGGAGAGCCTTACAAGACGACAACGGTTTATAAGTTTGTATAAAATAATTGATAGTGTAAAACAGACTCCGAAGTGGTAACTCCGGAGTCTGTTTTTGGCTTTATGGATACCAGAGGAGACTAAGCCTTGGCTTCCTGATAAATCTTTTGTAATTCTTCATCACTTAATGAAGTTATGGAGGCTCTGACTAATTTATAATCTGCCCCGTTTTGGAAAAATTTCAAAGCATTTTCTTTCTCGGTTTGCTTTGCCGTCTGCTCGGCTGTTTGCTTTGCCACTTTTTCTGCATATTCTTTTGCATAATTTTCTACAAGGTCACACATCTTATCATTTCCTCCTTTATTTTCCTTGAATTGTTTTTTGCGTTCTGACACCTTTGGGAATTTCTCAAAATTATAGGTGTCTTTTTCTTTAAAGATTCGCATTAATTCCGCAATATCGGAGCCATCATCAATCTTCGTGTTGACGTAAATCTCCTGTAGACCATTGTCCTGCACTTCGCCGGTTTCCCGAATGATACGGTCTATATGGTAAATGGTTTTCCCTGACTGAAACATATCAAATTGGGATATGTATATTCCGATGACGTTTGGTACTTTTTCAAATTTTGTACCCGGTTCGGTAATGTTTGCAGTAATACAGGAAGTATTATAACGTACACGTCTTGTGTGATTGTCATCATCTGCCTTTTGGACTTCTACGTTACAGGATTGTCCATTTTCCAATGTACATAAGGCGTCCAGCACTACGGAACGTCCCTGTAGGTTTTTAATACTATTTTGCGGAATTACATTTTCTACGGTTACTTTTTGCCCTAAAATGGTGGAAATCATCTCTTCACAGAAGCCCACATCTTCAGCCATTTTCTGGAAAAAGGTATCATCAATAATATTGAGTTGACGTACAATTTCCAGTACTTTTTTTCTTTCTTCCATGCATTATTCTCCTTATATCATATCATAGTAGGTTGTTGTTTCACAAGACGAAATCGGAGATTTTCACAATCATAGGCGGTCGCCTCCATTCTTTATTTTTTTATCAAATTTGAAATTTATAGACGGAGACGTCTAGAGTTTCAGATGCGTTCTGTAAAACGCAGTGGACATAGCATTGTTTGAATAAACCTGTCCGAATTTTGATATGCCGCAATCATAGCATAAGGAGGGAAACAGTACAAGAGTGAATGCTATATATGGGTTATGGTTGCTACATTTGTGAAAAAACACCCCTTCTATCTTGTCAATCCGAGGTTTTGTATGATAAAATGCAAGAACATGACTTTTTATAGGAATGCAACATAGAAATCAGGAGAAACAAAAAAGATATGAAAATCGCTGTCAAACAATATGAAAAGAAATATTTGCATGAGACTTTGGATATTTGGAATGAAGTGATTGAAGAAGGAATCGCTTTCCCGCAAGAAGAATATTTGAATGAAGAAACAGGAGATTTGTTCTTTGTGTCCCAGACATATACGGGGCTTGTGGTGGACGAAGAGACGGATGAAGTCTTAGGACTTTATATCCTTCATCCTAATAATGTAGGCAGATGTGGGCATATTGCAAATGCCAGTTATGCGGTGAAATCAGAACTTAGGGGACTGCACATCGGAGAACGGTTGGTGCAGGATTCTCTCATAAAAGCGAAAAAATTAGGATTTCAAATAGTACAATTTAACGCTGTAGTTGACAGCAACATTCATGCAAGACATCTGTATGAACGACTCGGTTTCCAAGAACTTGGTATCATTCCAAAAGGTTTTCGCAGGAAAAACGGACATTTTGAAGATATACATTTGTATTATTATGAATTGAACAAATAGAAAACAGGCACTGAACTTTGCAGTCAGTGCCTGCTTTTTATAAATGGACCTGGCGGGAGTTGAACCCGCGTCCGAAAGCCTATCCCTTAAGGCATCTCCCATCACAGTCATTATTTTGACATTCCCTCCATGTAACGCCTAATGACAGGCTTTACACTTCAGTAGCTTCATAAGTTCTTCCATTTTCGCAAAGCTTAGAAAACGAAGTGCCCCACCTTGTTGAAGCCGGGTTCTTAGGCAGTGAGCGACCTAAGTCCGACTGCTGCCACTAGGCAGCGTACGCTAAATTTTCGTTTGCGTTTAATTTTAAGATACGGATTGTTACGCGGTCCCGCCCCGCGGATGGCTTCCTTAACTTCAAAACCCCCGTCGAAACCAGTACAAGCCCTAAGTGTAGAATGACTGGTGTCGCAAACGTAGTGTTATTATATGTTGGCGGACAAAAAAAGTCAAGGGGGCGTATTCTATAATACCAATATCTGTGATATAATCAAACGCAGGTGATGAAACATTGAAGGAGCGAATCATGGAAGAAAATAAAAAGAAAAAAAGCCGGAGTAAGGCAGAAATCATTACATTTTTTATTTGTGTCATAATCGGAGGATTGGCGGGCTATTACGGCACGTTCCTGATAGAAAATATGGAAATTGCAGGTTTTGACTGGATTTATATTATATTAGGTGTTTTCGTGACCTTCTATTTGCAGATAATCATGCATGAAGCAGGGCATCTTGTATGCGGTCTTATTTCCGGATACAAATTTGTATCATTTCGTATTGGAAATCTCATTTTATATAAAAAAGCGGGGAAACTACATTGGGGTAAATATTCCATCGCAGGCACAGGGGGACAATGCCTGATGTCGCCACCGGATATGACAGAGGGGAAAATCCCATATAGGTTATACAATTTCGGCGGCGCGTTGATGAATATATTCGTTTCGTTGATTGCGATGGGTTTCTTTTTCACAGCGGGTTCAAATATGGTGGTAAAGGCTATCAGTGTAGTGTGCGCGGGAATCGGTCTGGTTTTTGCATTGACAAATGGAATTCCAATGCGGCTTGGCGGCATTGATAACGATGGATATAACGCATTGAGCCTTGGGAAAAACCCGCAGGCACTCCGAGCGCTTTGGATACAATTAAAAGCAAATGAGTTTATGACAGAAGGCACACGTCTGAAGGATATGCCGGAGGAGTGGTTTGAAAAACCTGCCGAGGAAGACATGAAGAATAATATGATTGCGGCAATCGAGGCGATGCGATGTAATCGTATGTTAGATGAATTGAAGTTTGCGGAAGCAAATGAGGCAATCAGCGAAGCAGTAAACGGCGAAAACGGTATGGTTGGCGTTCAGAAAATGTTGCTTCAGGTTGACCGGGTGTATTGTGAGATATTTGGCGAGAGACGGGAAGAGGTTTTCAGTCAAATGCAGGATAAAATGCTAGGGAGTTTCATGAAAACCATGAAAAACTATCCGAGTATTCTAAGAACAAGATATGCGTATGCACTGCTTATCGAAAAGGATGAGATAAAGGCGG
This sequence comes from uncultured Faecalimonas sp., assembly GCA_964604665.1. Taxonomy (GTDB): domain Bacteria; phylum Bacillota; class Clostridia; order Lachnospirales; family Lachnospiraceae; genus Faecalimonas. The sequence goes on from CAZRZV010000007.1 coordinate 38,015, forward strand.
CAAAATGGAAAAAGCAATTTGAAAAAGTCATGAAAACACACCCGATTCAGGGAGAAGCAGACAGCGAATGGGAATTAGTGAACTACGCCGAAGAAAGTTGCGGAAAAACACAAAATTAACATAAATCTCTGGTACTATTTAAGAAAAGTAAACGGGGTGAAATCAATGGAAAAGATGAAGATATTGGTGGTAGATGATGAGAGCAGAATCCGAAAGCTCATCAGGGATTTCTTGGAAAGAGAAGGGTATCAGATTTTAGAGGCGGCAGACGGAATGGAAGCAGTCGACATTTTCTATGAACAGAAAGATATTGCAATGGTCATTTTGGACGTGATGATGCCGCGCATGGACGGATGGGATGTGTGCAAAGAAATCAGAAGTATAGCAACGACACCTATTATGATGCTCACTGCAAGAAGTGAAGAGCGTGACGAACTGAAAGGATTTGAACTGGGTGTGGACGAGTATATTGCCAAGCCGTTCAGCCCTAAAATTTTAGTAGCACGTGTGAATGCACTTTTGAAGAGAACGACTGGTATCTGTGCAGACAGTATTTTGGAAGCGGGCGGCATTGAAATTGACAGAACGGCTCACATCGTTAAAATTGACGGAGCAGAAGTGGACCTCAGCGTGAAAGAGTTTGAACTTTTGGTGTATTTTATTGAGAATCAGAAAATTGCTCTTACCAGAGAAAAAATCCTGAATCATGTATGGGATTATGATTACTTCGGAGATGCGAGAACGATTGATACACATGTGAAAAAACTGCGCAGTAAAATGGGCGAAAAAGGAAACTATATTAAAACCGTTTGGGGCATGGGATACAAGTTTGAGGTGGAATGATGAAAAAATCTCTGAAAAGGCAGATTGCTGTTACCTTTATCGGATTGGTAGTAGGGATTCTGCTTGTTGCATTGATAATCAGCAACTATTTTCTCGGCGACTACTATATCAGATATAAACAGAATTCTTTGATTGATGCGTATGAAAAAATGGAAGATGCGGTTGAGCATAACGGTTCATCCTATGCGGACATGACAGAAGAATTGAGTGAGGAGATTGAAGCGAGCAATCTGCATTTCGTGATTATAGCGGGAGATAATCAGCAGTTGATTGCATCTACCGCAAATGAACGTCAGACGAATGAAATGTGTTCGCAGTTAATTGGATATTTGATTAACGTGAATCAGGCGAAGGGCGAATTACTAAAAGAAAACGAACATTATCAAATCCGCAAAGCAGAAGACATTGCAAACGGCGACGAATATATTGAAATGTGGGGACTATTGAGCGATAATAGTGCATTTATCTGCCGTACTCCGTTGGAGAGTATTCGGGAGAGCGTTATGCTATCCAATCGGTTTTTGATTTATATCGCACTTGGTATACTGGTGATTGGAAGCATTTTCATATGGTTTTTTGCAAGAAAAATTGCAAATCCGATTTTGGAACTTGCCACACTTTCTAAGCGCATGGCAAATTTGGATTTTGAGGCAAAATATACCAGCGGTGGAGAAAATGAGATTGGAGTTCTGGGTGAGAACTTTAATACGATGTCTGACCAATTGAAAAAGACCATATCAGAACTAAAGAATGTCAACTATGAGCTGCAAAAAGATATTGAGAAAAAAGAGAAGATAGACCAGATGAGAACGGAGTTTATCGGGAATGTCTCCCATGAACTCAAAACTCCGATAGCTCTGATTCAAGGTTATGCAGAGGGACTGAAGGAAGGCGTGGTAGAGGATGCCCAAAGCAAGGACTTTTATTGTGACGTGATTATGGATGAGGCTTCTAAAATGAATAAACTGGTGCAGAATCTCTTGACGTTAAATCAATTGGAAGTCGGTGCAGAAGAGGTTGCTTTTGAACGGTTTGATATTGTGGTAATGATAAAAGGAATCGTACAGAGCAATGAAATCCTGATTCAACAAAAGCAGGCGGATGTCAGAGTAAATCTCAAGGAGCCGGTGTATGTGTGGGCAGATGAATGGAAGGTAGAACAGGTGATTCGTAATTACCTAAGCAATGCATTCAATCATCTGGAAGGCGAAAATGTGATTGACATTCAGGTAAAAGTGAATGAAGAGAGCGGAACGGCACGTATCTCGGTATTTAATACAGGAAAGCAAATTCCGGAGGAAGACCTTGAACACATTTGGGATAAGTTTTACAAGGTAGACAAGGCACATACCCGTGAATATGGCGGAAATGGAATCGGGCTTTCCATCGTAAAAGCGATTATGGATTCTTTTCAAAAAGACTATGGTGTGATAAACTACAGTAATGGCGTATCGTTCTGGTTTGAATTGGATATGAAATAGTATTTGAGAGAATGAGAGGGATTTACAGTATGATAGCAATCATAGATTATGATGCGGGAAACATTAAAAGTGTAGAAAAAGCATTACAAAAATTGGGGCAAGAGGTAGTAATTACCCGGGATGCAGAGACCATTTTAAATGCGGATAAAGTTATTTTGCCGGGCGTCGGTGCATTTGGCGATGCCATGGCAAATTTGAAAAAATATGAATTGGATAAAGTAATTTATCAGGTGGTGGAAAAGAACATTCCGTTTTTGGGAATCTGTCTTGGCCTCCAGTTATTATTTGAGAAAAGTGACGAGTCCAAAGGCATTGCGGGCCTTGGCATTTTGAAAGGCGAGATTTGCAGAATCCCTGACGCAGACGGCATTAAGATTCCACATATGGGTTGGAATTCATTGCATTTGCAAAATAACGGAAGACTCTATCAAGGTATTGCAGAGGGTGCCTATGTATATTTTGTGCATTCCTATTATCTGAAAGCCAAAGAGGAAGAGATTGTAAAGGCGACCACTCAGTATGGTACAAATATTCATGCTTCAGTGGAAAAGGGAAATGTATTTGCCTGTCAGTTTCATCCGGAAAAGAGCAGTGACGTGGGCTTACAGATATTGAAGAATTTTGTGGAACTTTAGGAGGAAGAGGGATGTTTACAAAGAGAATTATTCCTTGCTTGGATGTACATAACGGGCGCGTGGTAAAGGGCGTCAATTTTGTGGATTTGGTAGATGCCGGCGACCCGGTCGCCATTGCGAAAGCCTATGATGAAGCAGGGGCAGACGAAATAGTGTTCTTGGATATCACGGCGTCTTCCGATGCCAGAGAAACCGTGGTGGATATGGTGCGAAAAGTAGCGGCAAACGTATTTATTCCGTTTACGGTTGGCGGCGGTATCCGTACTGTTGATGATTTTAAGGCTCTCCTCAGAGAAGGTGCAGATAAGATTTCCGTGAATTCTTCGGCAATTAACAGACCGGAACTCATTCGTGAGGCGGCAGAAAAATTCGGAAGCCAGTGCGTAGTCGTTGCGATTGATGCAAAGCGCCGTGAGGACGGAAGCGGCTGGAATATTTATAAGAACGGCGGACGCATTGACGTGGGTATCGATGCTGTGGAATGGGCGAAGAAAGTAGAATCTCTCGGTGCGGGAGAAATTCTCCTTACCAGTATGGACGGAGACGGCACCAAAGCGGGTTATGATTTACAGCTTACAAGAGCGATTTCCGAAGCGGTAAATATTCCTGTGATTGCATCGGGCGGAGCGGGAACCTTGGAACATTTCTACGAGGCTTTGACGGAAGGAAAAGCAGATGCGGCATTGGCGGCATCATTGTTCCATTTTAAGGAATTGGAGATTAAAGAAGTAAAACAGTATCTCAGAGAGAAAGGCGTATCGGTGAGACTGTAGAGAATGTGGAGTGTGGATAGCCATAGAGGCTATCCACATTTTTTCTTGCGTTGCAGATTTTTGAAATTCACATAAATTAAAGTGGAGGTGAATCTTAATTATGGCAAAGAAAGTATTTTTATCAGCAGGACATGGAGGAAACGACTCGGGAGCAGTAGGAAACGGACTTTATGAAAAGAATATTAACCTGCAAATTTTACTTGCATGTCAAGCGGAACTGCTTCGTCACGGACTTGTGGTAGTGTGCAGCAGGACAACGGATGAAAAAGACCCGGTCAATGAGGAAGTACGGGAAGCAAATGCCAGCAAGGCGGACATTGCAGTTTCATTTCACACGAATGCAGGTGGAGGAAACGGTTCTGAGACCTATTATTACCCGACTGACCCGAACGGGCGCAGACTTGCTGAACTGTGTGAAAAACACACCACAGCTCTCGGTCAGAACAGCAGAGGTGTGAAAGACGGGAAAAACCTGCGCTTTGTAAACGGGACGACTATGACGGCAGTTTTATGTGAGTGCGCGTTCATAGACAATGCGTCTGATATTGCAATCGCAGATACAGCAGCAGAACAGAGAGCGTTTGGCGTGGCATATGCGAAAGCAATCTTGGAATTTTTTGGGATTGCATATGTTCCGCAGACGTCATCCGGAAACACAGGTGACAGATTATATCGTGTACAGGTCGGCGCTTACAAGGAAAAACAGAATGCGGAAAACATGAAAGCAAAGTTGATTCAGGCAGGATTTGATGCAATAATTGTTTAAGTGGAAAAGTTGCAGTTCCTGTGTTAAACTGTATTCATATTGGAGATAGTAAGGAGAACAAAAGATGGCAGCACTGAGTGGCGATTGGCAGGAAGCCTTAAAGGGAGAATTTAAAAAAGATTATTATAAAAAGTTGTTTGCGACGGTAAAAGAGGAATATGGTTCACATACCATATTCCCGCCGGCAAACGACATTTTTAATGCATTTCATTACACTCCGCTAAAAGAAGTGAAGGTGGTTATTTTGGGACAGGACCCGTATCACAATGTTGGGCAGGCGCATGGACTTTGCTTTTCAGTGCAGCCGGGAATCGAAATCCCGCCGTCTCTGGTAAATATCTATAAAGAGATGCATGATGATTTGGGATGTGAAATTCCAAATCACGGATACTTAACAAGCTGGGCAAAACAGGGAGTACTGATGCTCAATACCGTGCTTACAGTACGTGCGCATCAGGCAAATTCACACCGTGGAATCGGCTGGGAAGAGTTTACAGATGCTGCGATAAGGGCGCTGAATGAACAGGATAGACCGATTGTATTTGTTTTGTGGGGAAGACCGGCACAGATGAAACGCTCTATGTTGACAAATCCAAAGCATTTGATTTTGGAGGCGCCACATCCAAGTCCGCTATCTGCGTACAGAGGCTTTTTCGGAAGCAAGCCGTTTAGCAAGACCAATGCATTTTTGCGGGCAAATGGCGTGGCAGAGATTGATTGGGGAAGTGTAAATAGAGAACAATAATTATTTTAGTATAAATTATATATGTCTTTTTGACTATGTTTTTATATCTTCTTAAATGTCCGCAAAGCCTTATTTTATAGGCTCTACGGGCATTTTGCTTTTGCGGTAAACCTCGCATATCTAGGTCTATCTTCTTATATTTCCCCTGTCAATCGTGGTTAAAATCGTGGTAAATACTTCTATGCGATTAGACGCTGAACCTCTGATTTTGCGATATCTATGGACGCATGAGCGTACCAGTTCATTGTGATACTGATGTTTGAATGTCCCATGATATACTGTAAATCTTTCGGGTTCATGTTCTTGCTTGCCAGTCTTGTGCAGAATGTATGGCGTAATGTATGCGGTGTGATATGTGGCAAGGGATTGTCCTTGTGCTGCTTGTTATATTTCTTTATCATACGGACAAATAAGGCGTTGTAATCAATCGCAACTTTGGGCTTGCCTTTATGATTGACAAATAGGAAATTGCTCCGTCCGTCTATCACAAATGGTTCTGCCTTTGGGCATTTCTTCATAACCCGTTGAAATGCCTGTATTGTTTCTCTGCTTAATGGCACTTGCCTTATTCCGCTCTTTGTTTTGGGCGTTTCAATATAATAGCCTTGTTCCTTGCTCTTTAATAACTGGTGGTCGATAATCACAACTTCAACACATTATCCGTCTTAATAAATGACAATAAGGCTTGTTCCTGTTCCTCTGTCAATGCGACTTTTTCTTTGGTATCATTTTCTAGGACTTCACTTAACTTGAAATCAAAGGGATTTTTCCTTACGCAATCGTCTTGTATGGCGATATAGAATGACGCTTTTAACGAGCGTTTATGGTTGTTAATGGTATTGTAGGAAAAGCCTTTGTCTTTCATGCGTAACACCCATTCTTTAGCGTCAGAGGGTTTGATTGTATCAATGCTCCTAGCACCTAACTTGTCCTCTTTTAATAACCGCATGAGTTGTTCCCGTTGTTTTTGTGTGCTTTTCTTCACATTTGCCCTCTGTAAGTTCTGTTTGGCATAGAGTTGGCAAAGCGTCATTTTCTTGCCTGTGCTGTCGATACCGTCCTCAATATCCCGTCTTATCTGCTGTTCCAGTTCACGAAGTGAGGGTTTTTCCCGTTTTTCCTTTGGTGTCGGGTCTGTGGGTGTCAATCTCCAAGCATACACATATTTTGTGTTTCCAAATGCGTCTACATATTTATATAAGTAATTCCCGTCTGTTCGTTGGCTCACTCCAGTATGCAGGATACGTACTTTACTATCCCGTCTTTTATCT
>CAZRZV010000008.1:0-38319 GCA_964604665.1 uncultured Faecalimonas sp.
GTCCTGTTTTTCATATATATATGAAAAAAGTATGGACAAGGGAATACTGTGAAAAATAGAAGAAAAAAGATTCTATATGGAGGAATAGTTTTATTGCTTATTTTATGTTACATCGTGTCGTCGGTCAGATTACATGAGACAAAAAAGCATATGCAAAACCAGTTGGAATCTATGCTGCCACGTAAGAGTAAGATGAGTGCAACAGAAAAGATAAGGGTATTGATTAAGAGTAATGGTTTTTCCAATACAACTCACAATGAGGTGAACTTTTTTTCCGAGAGCGGCTTGTTAATCACTTGCGGAGATGTCAAACAGGAAAGCGGTGGCGGAGAAGTTGTAACAATCACGCCGGATGATGAACGATTTCGAAATGGCAGTCTGAGGGTGGAAAGCAAGAAAAAGGGAGAAAAAATTACTATTACATCTTTACAGCGGACATGTGGCACACCGTCTTATCGAGGAACATTGGAATTATTCTCCACAGCAGAGGGAATTGTAATTGTAAATGAACTTCTTATGGAAGAATATTTATATGCAGTTGTTCCAAGTGAAATGCCGACTTCTTACGAATTGGAGGCATTAAAGGCGCAGGCTGTGTGTGCGAGAAGTTATGCATATAATCAGAGCCGGGGATATTCATATCCTGAGTATCAGGCACATGTGGATGACAGTACAACGTTTCAGGTATACGGGAATCTGGCGGAGCAGGAGAAGTCTACACAGGCAGTCGATGCAACCTGCGGTGAGTTGATATGGTACGGGAATAAAGTGGCGACTGCTTATTACTATTCCACCTCCTGTGGAAAATCTGCAAGTATTACTGCATGGGGAGGAGATTGGAAAGAAGACAATAGATATTTGAAAAGTGTCAATATCTGTAATAAGGACGGTGAGGCTTATGAAGCACAATTGCCTTGGTATAAGTGGAAGGCTGTGATTCCGGAAGCCTTGCTTTCGGACTTAATTGAATTAAATACAGGGACAGAGATAGGAAATTTGTTAAATGTGACTGTTACGAAAATCGGAGACGGAGGAATTGCACAGGAAATTACGGCAGTTGGTACTACGGGAAAAGTTGTGGTAGCAACGGAAAACAAAATACGCCGTGCGCTTGGCGGGACAGGTTATACCATTCAAAAGCAGGACGGTACGGAGAGCCCAAGTACAAAACTTTTGCCAAGCGCCTTTTTTACAATTGAAAAAAGAGAAGGCGTATATACTATTTATGGCGGCGGTCACGGACATGGTATTGGGATGAGCCAAAATGGCGCCAATGAGATGGCAAAGCAGGGAATGACTTATAAAAGGATATTAACTGCTTTTTATACAAATGTAAGTATTGAATGATTTAGAGAGACTTTACGAAACGACACAAAAGTGGTATGATTACGAAAGAGTGAAAAGCGAGGAACTTTTTATGATGAAATTGATTAATAAAATATTTAAGTTTATTGATAGAGTTGGGGAACATCACGTTGGTGCATATGCAGCCCAGTCTGCTTTCTTTCTGGTGTTATCATTGATACCGATTATACTGTTGCTATTGACAATGGTTCAATATACACCCATTACGCAGAGTGATATCATGGCAATTGTGAACGAACTGTTCCCAACAACCATTCGTGCCACAATTGCGGCTATTGTGAATGAGGTATACAGTAAATCAAAAGCGATTATTCCTGTTACGGCGTTGATGGCGCTTTGGTCTGCGGGTCGGGGAACGATGGCAATCACGAATGGATTGAATTGTATTCATAGCTTGAGAGAAACAAGAAATTATTTCTTTGTGCGAATCCGGGCAGCATTTTACACAGTGTTACTGATATTAGCCAGTATTTTGTGTTTGTTGATTTTGGGATTTGGTAATAGTATTCGCTTGCTGTTGGATACGCATATTCCGATGATTAGTTATATTACATATTTTATTATTGAAGTGCGTACGATTGTGGCTTTGTTTGTACTGGCTGTTTTTTCAGTTGGTGTATACCGTTATTTGCCAAATATCAGAGGCAAGATAAGCCATCAGATACCGGGAGCAGTTTTTACAGCCTTTGGCTGGGCAGTGGCTTCTTATTTTATTTCAGTTTACATGGACGTATTTAAAGGGTTTTCGGATATGTATGGAAGCCTGACTACGATTGTACTGATTCTTTTATGGTTCTATTTTTGTATGTACATTCTGCTGTTGGGCGGGGAGATTAATGTAATCATTCAGGAATGGCTTGACAAAAAAAGGGAATGTGATAAAATGGATGAAGCATCAGAATAGACAAAAGCGATGAACATGTTTAGTAGAGAACTATTTTCCAACAGAGAGAGAAAACCACCGGCTGTAAGTTTTCTTTGGTTCAGATAGGAATTGAATTTCGCATGGGAGCTGTATCTTTGAAACTGTGAAAAGTACAGGAAGTAGGAGATGACGTATACTGCACGTTACGCAGTCTCAAGAGCCCGGATGATTCGGGAATTAGGGTGGTACCGCGATTAACCTCGTCCCTTTTTGGGATGAGGTTTCTTTTTTTATCAGGGACACATATAAAAACAATTTTAATAAAGGAGAGACAAACATGAGTATGGAAACAATTAAGTCAGAATATCTTGCAGAGTTGGAAACGATTCAGGATGCAAAACAGTTAGCAGATTTTTGGGCAAAGTACCTTGGAAAAGGCGGAGAAGTTCAAAAACTGATGGCAGGAATTAAAACCGTGCCAAACGAAGAAAAGAAAGCATACGGACAGGCTGTCAATGAAATAAAGGTTTGGGCACAAGGCCTTTATGACCAGAAGAAAGAGGAAATTGACAGACAGGCAATGCTTGCCCGTTACGAGGACGAAAAAATCGATGTGACCCTTCCTGTAAAGGACGTAGCCGCAGGAAATCTTCATCCGCTTACTTGCATTAAAAATGAAATTATCGATGTGTTTGTAGGTATGGGATTTGATGTGTTCGAGGGTCCGGAAATTGAAGATGATGACCACAATTTTACACGTTTAAATGTATTAAAAGATCATCCGTCAAGAGATATGCAGGATACATTCTGGCTGACAGAGGATTTACTTTTACGTACGCATACATCACCGGGACAAATCCGTGTTATGGATGCGCAAAAGCCACCGATTAAGGTGCTCGTGCCAGGTAAGGTATTCCGTTCTGACAGTGATGCGACACATTCGCCGATGTTCAGTCAGATGGAAGGTCTGGTAGTGGATAAACATATTACGCTCTGTGATTTGCAGGGAATGTTAGACCAATTTGTAAAAGCATTGTTCTCAGACGAGGCAAAGACAAGGCTTCGTCCGTCTTACTTCCCATTTACAGAGCCTTCTGTAGAAGTAGATGTGAGCTGCTTTAAGTGCGGCGGAAAAGGCTGTTCTCTTTGTAAGGGAACTGGTTGGATTGAGGTGTTAGGCGGCGGAATCGTCAATAATAAGGTTCTGGAAAATTGTAACATCGACCCGAATGAGTATTCCGGACTTGCATTCGGTATCGGTATCGAGCGTATTGCAATGCTGAAATACGGTATCAATCATATGGGTAAATTATTTGAAAATGACGTCGAATTTTTGAAACAATTCAAGGCATAAGTTGGAGGGTATTATGAAAGTATTATATAGTTGGTTAAAAGAATATGTAGATATTGACGTGACTTATAAGGAACTGGAAGAAAAACTTTTCTCCGTCGGTTTTGAAGTGGAAGGCGTTGAATATTTGGGAGAACATTTAGAAAAAGTAGTTGTAGGACAAATTACTGCTATGGAGCATTATGAAGGAACACATTTACAAATTTGTCACGTAGACTGTGGCGAAATGGGACATGACCATCTCATTTTGACAGGCGCGGACAACGTATTTGTGGGCGCAAAAGTTCCTGCGGCATTAGTAGGTGCAAAACTTCCTTGCGGACTTGATATTCAGCCGAGAAAAATGGTGGATATGATTTCTTATGGTATGCTTTGTTCCGGCGAAGAGATGAAATTGGACGCACAGTGGTATCCGGGAGCAGACGTGAACGGAATCATGATTCTTTCGGAAGATGCTCCGCTCGGTATGGAAATGAAAGAATACTTAGAGTTAGACGATTATCTTTTTGACATTGCTATCACGGCAAACCGCCCTGACTGCCAATCTATAGTTGGGATTGCAAAGGAAGTGGCAGCAGCACTCAACAAGCCGTTTAAAGCACCGGATATGAGCTATACACAGGATGGCACTACAAATGACAATATCAGTATTACCGTAGAAGATAAGGAACTCTGTCCAAGATACTTAGGACATTATATTTATGATGTGAAAAATATGGAATCTCCGCTTTGGATGAAGAGAAGACTTATTGCAGTGGGGCATAATGCAATTAACGCCATGGTTGACATTACAAACTATGTGTTAGTAGAAATGGGACAACCGATGCATGCCTTTGATTTAAGCGATATGGAAGGAGCCGGCGTGATTGTTCGAAGAGCGCAGGAAGGCGAAACGCTGGTTACTTTGGATGAAAAGGAACGCGTTTTAAATCCAAACAATCTTTTGATTTGTGACAAGGTAAAGCCAGTCGGACTCGCAGGTGTGATGGGAGGACTCAACAGCGGTATCAAAGATACAACAACAGAGGTTGTGTTTGAGTCCGCTAAATTCTTAAAAGATAACGTGCGTAAGACATCAAGAGGACTTGGACTTCATTCGGATGCAGCAGCTAGATTTGAAAAAGGTATTGATGAACACACAGTAGAGTGTGGTATGGCGCGTGCACTTAATTTGGCACAGACACTCGGAGTTGCAAAAATCAGTTCTACGCATTTTGATATATCGGCAGGCGCATCCACAGAAAAGAGAATTATTAAGGTGGAAACTGCCAAGGTAAATAATGTTCTTGGCATAGAAGTGCCGGAAGAGGAGATGGTAAAAATTCTCACAGCACTTCAATTTGAAGTGGAATTGAATGATGGGGTGCTTACATTAGCGGTGCCAAGATACCGTGAAGATGTGGAAACTTATCAGGATATTGCAGAAGAAGTAATCCGCGAATATGGTTATGACAAAGTAGTTCCGACTTTCCTTGATGATGCAAAAGTCACAAATGGTGGTCTTAACAGTTATCAATCGAAGGAACTGGCGGTCAAGGAATACTTGTGTACGCAAGGATATTATGAGATTCAGACCATTGCCATGGTTGCAAAAAGTGAATTTGATATGTTCCTGATACCGGAGGATGCAAAGGAAAGAGAAGTTGTGGAATTATTAAATCCAATTACCGAAAACCTTAGCATTATGAGAACTATTATGGCTCCGTCCATGGTTCGTGTGATGGAAAACAATATTAAAAACGGAAATGAAGCAATGCGTCTCTTTGAAATAGCAAATGTTTATATTCCAGAGGCATTGCCACTTGTAGAACCACCTGTAGAAAAGAAGATTTTGTGTCTTGGTACATGTGGTTCAGAAGAAGATTTCTTTGCACTGAAAGAAACTTTGGAAAACTTTGCGGCATACAATGATTTGACATTCTCTTATAAGAGAGGAAATGTGCCTTACTTACATCCGGGAAGAACAGCGGAAGTTTATTGCAAAGATGTGAAAATCGGTCATTTCGGACAACTTCGCTATGAAGTGGTTGACAATATGAATATTGCGGCAGGAAAGAAAGCAGATACGAAGATTTTTGTGGCTGAGATTGACTACAGCACATTGGTAGATTTATTTAAGAAAGCAATTAAATATGTGCCGGAGACAAACTTTGCAAAGAATAGCCGCGATATCTCTATTTTGGTTGATAAAAAATATGAATGTGGTACAATTATAGATGTAATCAAAGATTGTGACGCACTGATTCAAAAAGTAAGCTTATTTGACATTTTTGAAAGCGAAAAACTGGGCGCAGATAAGAAGAGCATGGCATTTAATCTCCAATTTGTTTCGGCTGAGGGAAATGTTACAGATGAGATGGCAGATGCCGTCGTTGAAAAAGTAGTTACAAAACTTGGAGAAGAGTTCGGCGCACAAATGAGAGGCTAGGATTTCGGTCATGAAAAAAGAAGATTTTTATTTTGACTTGCCGGAGGAACTGATTGCACAGGACCCTTTGGAAGACCGTTCAAGTTCCAGACTTCTGGTGTTAGACAAAATGACGGGGAAGGTGGAGCATCATGTATTCCGTGACGTTTTGAATTACATGGACGAAGGGGACTGTCTGGTCATCAATGATACAAAGGTCATACCGGCAAGACTTATCGGTTCCCGTATCGGAACCGATGCAAAAATCGAAGTACTGTTATTAAAGCGTATGGAAAATGATACGTGGGAAACTTTAGTAAAACCGGGGAAAAAGGCAAAAGTCGGAACCAGAATCAGTTTTGGCGACGGACTTTTGATAGGTGAAGTGGTAGACATTGTCGAAGAAGGAAACCGACTGATAAGATTTGAATATCAGGGGATTTTTGAAGAAATTTTGGACCAACTGGGACAGATGCCACTGCCACCGTATATTACTCATCAATTACAGGATAAGAACCGTTATCAGACGGTATATGCAAAGCATACAGGTTCAGCGGCAGCGCCGACAGCAGGACTGCATTTTACACCGGAACTTTTACAGCAGATTGAAGACAAAGGCGTGAAAATTGCAAGAGTTACCTTGCATGTGGGATTGGGAACATTTCGACCTGTAAAAGTGGATAATATTTTGGAACATCATATGCATTCGGAATTTTATCAGATTGATGAGGATGCGGCGGAAAAAATTAACAGTACCAAAGATGCAGGAAAGCGTGTAATATGTGTAGGGACAACCAGTTGCCGTACCGTGGAATCGGCTGCAGATGAAAACGGAGGACTTCGAGCAACGAGCGGATGGACAGAAATTTTTATATATCCGGGATATCGGTTTAAGGTTCTGGATAATCTGATTACCAATTTCCACTTACCGGAGTCAACGCTTGTGATGTTGGTGTCGGCACTTGCGGGACGTGAAAATGTGCTTGCCGCATATGAACAAGCGATAAAAGAAAAATATCGTTTTTTCTCTTTTGGCGATGCAATGATGATTACTGAGTTGTCAAATGATAGTTCGACCTAATAAGTGAGGTACGTATGGATAAACGAAATGAAATTCGGGATGCACTATTGGAAAGAAAAAATAGAAGGGAAAGACAAGCCGGGCGGAATAAAATAATCGCTTATACCGTATTGTCATTGATTTGTATTCTTTTGATTGTGGTTATCGTTATGGTGGCTATGAATGGCAAAGATGGAAACAAATCTGTTTTAGGCGGCAAGGCTGAGGAAACTTCAAACAAAAAGATTGAAAAGATTATGGATGAAGCACAGCGTTTAGCGGCGGGTTATGATTATGATGCGGCGATAGCATTGCTTCAAAGCATTGAAGATTATGAGAAAAATAAAGATGTTCAGGCCGCGATTGACGAGTATGGAGCAATCAAAGAAAACTGCGTGCCTGTTAACATTGATGAAGTGACACATATTTTTTATCATTCATTGGTAGTGGATTCCGAGAGAGCATTTGGAAACCAGGACCATGACAACCAGGCGGTCGGAAACAATCAGTGGATGACGACGGTTAGTGAATTCAATAAAATTACGCAGGAAATGTATGACCGCGGATTTGTTATGGTAAGTATTCATGATTTGGTAAAAGAAACAACGGATGCTGACGGTAATACGATTTATGAGGCAAATGAAATTTTATTGCCGAAGGGTAAAAAAGCGTTTGTTTTGTCGTTGGATGATTTGTGCTATTACCATGCGTATGACGGTTATGGCTATGCGGCAAGATTGATTTTGGACGAGAATGGCAAGGTTGTCAATGAGTATATAGACAAAAACGGTGATATGCAGATTGGACTTTACGACGTAGTGCCGCTTATGGATGCTTTTGTCGAGAAACATCCGGATGCATCTTATTGCGGTGCAAAAGGGATTATTGCTCTTACGGGATATAATGGTATCTTGGGCTATCGCACGGATGAAACTTATGATTTGAATAATAAGGACTGTGATATTCATCAGCAGAAATGGATTAAAGCACACCCTGATTTTAATTTGGAAACAGAGCGTGCAAATGCGAAAAAAGTTGCAGATGCAATGAAGGCAAACGGATGGGAATTTGCAAGTCATACATGGGGACACGTGCGTGTCGGAGACAGGAGCCTTGCAACAATTCAGGCCGATACCGGAAGGTGGAAGAGAAACATCGAGCCATTGGTGGGTGAGACCGATACGATTATTTTTGCACATGGACAGGATTTGCAAGGACCGGGAGCATATGATGAATCGGATGCAAAATTCCAATACTTGAAGAGTGAAGGATACAGATTTTTCTGCAATGTTGATTCTACGCAATATCAGACATTTATCGGAAAAGGTTATGTGCGTCAGGGAAGACGTAACTTGGATGGTTACCGCATTTACTACAATGCGATTGGACAACAGAACAATGTATCTGATTTGTTTGATGCGAAAGAAATTTTAGACCCGGAAAGACCACCGGTAAAAGAATTATAAAGGTATATCAAGATAAGCCTAGTCGATTGATATCGATTAGGCTTATTTTATGTTATCGTTCATATACAATATATCTGTATTTTTGCAAGACATCGGATGCTTTATGTGAAGAAGCCCCATCATAGAACTCAATCCTCAGAACACCTTCTTCAAATTCACGATTGTGTACGATGCCGATGTTCTTGATACTGATATTATTTGCGGCAAGAATGGTTGCTATTGCGGCGATTCCGCCGGCTTCGTCTATAATGTCACAATATACCGCAAATACGCGTTTGATTGGACCGGATGAACCACCCGGAATGGAGTTGCGGTAGTTTTTGGAAGTCTCAAACAAGTCGTAGATTTTTTGCTCAGAACCTTCATCTATGCGTTGACGTGCATCTTTTAGCATCTCAATATAATCATCCAGAATATTTACAATATTTTCCCCATTTTTCAGGCATACGTGCTGCCACATGGTCGGTGAAGATGAGGCAATGCGGGTGATGTCCTTGAATCCACCGGCGGCAAGGTGCTTCATCAACTCTTCTTTGGAATCATTTTGCTTTACAAAGTTTACCAAAGTTGCAGCAATGATATGAGGCAGGTGGCTGATAACACCGGTAATATAATCGTGTTCCTCATAGGAAAGCGTGATTGGTAATGCTTTCAGCGATTCTACAAATTTAGAGTATTCTTCAACTTTCGCTTTTGTTACTTTCGCAGTAGGCGTGAGAATATAGTATGCATTCTCAATCAGCATGGCTTTGGAATTGACAAAACCGGATTTCTCAGAGCCGGCCATTGGATGACCGCCGATAAAGTATTTTTCAATATCTAATGCAATCACTTCTTTGTGGATGGAAGATTTCACACTCCCCACATCGGTGAGAATACAGTCATCATGCAAATAGTTCTTCAATTGTTTTAAGTATGCCGTGTTATAAGACACCGGGGCACACAAAAAGATATAGTTGCAGTTGGCAAAATTGTCATCAATCATTGTGCACGCCACATTAATTACGGATTCTTGCGTGGCAAGAGCCAAAGTTTCTTTATTTTTATCAAATGCAATGATTTCGTAGGCAGGATAGTATTGACGGATTGCTTTTGCAATGGAACCGCCAATGAGCCCTAAGCCGACAAAACCAATTTTTTTAGTATTATTCATGGTGTTCTTCCTTTCTTTTTTTGAAAAGGGGCGGGGGTCTCATCAATTTTGGGACACCGTTAAGTTCAATTCGGGACGTAGCAAAATGCAATTTTGCTACGTCCCGAATTGAATTTTACTACGTCTCCAATAAAAAGTCAACACTACGGTGCTTTAAAGTGAAAAAGCAATTTGAAAAGAAAATTCACACATTTTAAAAATAATTTCAGATAACATAAGCGATAAACAAATAAAATTTTGTATAAATTCCATAATAGAGTTGAAAAAATCGAATAATTTTAGTACAATAGTTACATGTGAAACACAAACAAGGAGGCAACGCGGATATGAAAGTGTACAGAACGGACGAAGTAAGAAATGTAGTATTATTGGGACATGGAGGCAGCGGAAAAACCAGTTTGGTTGAAGCAATGGCATATGTGTCAGGCGCAACGAATCGTATGGGAAAAATAGTTGATGGCAATACCATTAGTGATTTCGATAAAGAAGAGCAAAAACGCAAATTTTCTCTTAGCACAAGTTTAGTTCCAATCGAATGGGAAAAAGCGAAAATCAATATTTTAGATACACCGGGCTACTTTGATTTTGTCGGAGAAGTAGAGGAAGCGGCAAGCGCAGCCGATGCGGCGATTATTGTCGTTTCAGGAAAAGCCGGAGTAGAAGTCGGTACAGAAAAAGCTTGGGATTTGTGTGAAAAATACAAACTTCCAAGAATGATTTACGTAACAGAGATGGATATTGACGATGCAAGTTTCCGTCAGGTAGTAGAGGATTTGACTGCGAAATACGGAAAGAAAATAGCACCGCATTTTCAACCGATTCGTGAAAATGAAAAATTAGTCGGTTATGTCAACGTCATTAAAAACGCAGGCAGAAGATACACGGGGATTGCACAGCGTGAAGAATGTGAAATTCCGGATTACTGTTTGCCAAACTTACAGATTTGCCGTGACGCTTTGATGGAAGCAGTTGCAGAGACAAGTGAAGATTTTATGGACAGATATTTTGCCGGCGAAGAGTTCTCCGTAGAAGAAATCCGTGCAGCTATGCGTGCATCGGTTACAGACGGAAGCATTGTTCCTGTAGCGATGGGCTCTAACGTGGAAGCACAAGGTGTTGCAAATTTATTGTCTGATATTGTGCGTTTCTTCCCAAGCCCGGACAAGAAATCCTGTGCAGGTATCAACCGCAAGACCAATGAAATCTTCGAGGCGAACTATGACTTTGCAAAATCCAAGAGTGCCTACGTATTTAAAACAATGGTTGACCCGTTTATCGGTAAGTACTCATTCCTGAAAGTCTGCTCAGGTGTGTTAAAGAACGATGATACGCTTTACAACACAACCACAGATTCGGAAGAAAAAATCGGCAAATTATATACTATGATTGGTAACAAGCCGGTAGAAGTTTCGGAACTGCATGCAGGTGATATCGGGGCTGTTGCAAAATTAAATGATGTAAAAACAGGCGATACTCTTTCAACAAAGAATACACAAGTGATGTATGCAAAGACAGAATATTCAAAACCATATACATATATGAAGTATGTCGTGAAAGCAAAAGGTGATGAAGATAAAGTATCTCAGGCACTGGGGAAAATGATGGCAGAAGACGTCACCTTGAAAGTTGTAAATGACAGTGAAAATCGTCAGTCATTACTCTATGGTATGGGCGACCAGCATCTGGAATTGGTTTTCAGCAAATTGGCAGCACGATACAAAGTTGCAGTTGATTTAGAAACGCCAAAGGTTGCATTCCGTGAAACAATCAGAAAGACGTCTGATGTAGATACAAAATACAAGAAACAATCAGGCGGACATGGACAATACGGACATGTAAAAATGAAATTCGAACCATCCGGTGATTTGGAAACACCTTACGTATTTGAACAAATCGTAGTTGGAGGAGCAGTTCCGAAAAATTACTTCCCGGCAGTGGAAAAAGGGTTACAGGAATCTGTTGTGAAAGGTCCTTTGGCAGGATATCCGGTAGTGGGAGTGAAAGCAGTATTATATGATGGCTCGTATCATCCGGTAGACTCTTCCGAGATGGCATTTAAGACAGCTACCATTCAGGCATTTAAGAAAGGTGTTATGGAAGCAAGTCCGGTGCTTCTCGAACCAATTGCAAATATCCGCGTAACAGTTCCTGACGAATATACAGGTGATGTTATGGGTGATTTGAATAAACGCCGCGGACGTGTGCTTGGCATGACACCGATTCAGGGCGGGAAGCAAATCGTGGAAGCAGACATTCCAATGACAGGTGTGTTCGGATATTGTACAGCTCTTCGTTCTATGACAGGAGGACGTGGAGAATATGAATATGAGTTTGTCCGCTATGAACAAGCACCATCTGATATTCAGGAAAAAGAAATCGCAAAACGTGCAGCAGAAGAAGCATAAAGCAATTTAAGAGCAAGGCCAAATGCCTTGCTCTTTTTACTTGTACTTTATATGTGAAAGTGCTATAATCGTTGCAATGCTATTAAAACAGCAATCAATGAGGACAGAGGAATTTGGGATGAAAAAGTAGGCCATAAGCTTGCGAAAGGATTGTCGGAAGAAAATTACGATGTAGTGTTGATTGACAATAACGGGGATAAATTAAAAGAGACAGGGAACAGATTGGATGTGAACTGTGTAACCGGCGATGGTGTCAGCGCACAAGTACAGGTGGAGGCAGGTGTGCCGGAAGCAGATTTGGTAATTGCCTGTATGTCAACGGATGAGCATAATGTGCTCAGTTGTCTGATTGCAAAACGTCTGGGCGCAAAACACACAATTGCCAGAGTCAGAAATCCACTGTATTTCCAACAAATTGACCTTTTAAAAGAAGATTTACATCTTAGTATGGCAATTAATCCGGAACTTACTGTGGCAAACGAAATTTCGCGTATGTTGATTTTCCCTTCAGCAAATAAGATGGAGACGTTTGTAAAGGGGAAAGTGGAACTGGTAGAAGTACCGCTTCGTGAGGGAAATCCGATTATCGGAATGAGTCTGGCGGATGTATATCGGAAATTCCAAATCAAAATCCTTGTATGTGCCATTCAGCGCGGAAAAGAAGTAGTGATTCCGGATGGCTCCTTTGTAATGAAATTAGGCGATAAGCTTCACATCGCTTCGACACATAAAGAATTGGAAAAATTGTTTCAGAAGTTGGGAAGCCACCGTGTGAAAATTAAAAAAGTCTTAATTGGCGGTGGTGGAAGAGTTAGTTTTTATTTAGCAAAACGTCTTTTAACCATGGGAATGGATGTGAAAATTGTTGAATACAACCGCGACAAATGTGAGGATTTGTGTGAACAACTCCCGAAAGCGACAATCATTCATGGGGATGCTACGGACCACGAATTGTTACTGGAAGAGGGACTTGAAGAGGCAGACGCATATGTAGCCCTGACATCTTTGGATGAAGAGAATATTATTACGGGATTGTTTGCGAAAACGCAGGGTGTACACAAGATTGTGGCAAAGGTGAATGAAACTACCAGAGCGGAAATGCTGGAAATGTTAGGACTGGACTGCTATGTGTCAGCTAAGACGGCAACTGCGGATGCAATCCTTAGTTATGTACGTGCAAGACAAAATTCTTATGCCAGCGCAAACATTGAAGCATTATATAATTTAGTAGAGGATAAGGTAGAGGCTCTGGAGTTTATTATCAGAGAAGAGACAGATTATACCAATATACCACTGAAAGAGTTGGAGACAAAACCAAACAACCTGATTGCATGTATCGGACGAAAACGCCAGATTATCATTCCAAATGGTAATGATTGTTTGCAAAAGGGTGATAGTGTGGTAATTGTTACAACCGATAAAAAAGTACAAGATATTCGGGATATCCTGGTATAGAGGTGACATAATGAACAAGAAGATGATAACTTATATACTGGGCAGGATGCTTGGGGTGGAGGCATTAGTGCTTTTAATTCCGGCTTTTGTAGGTGCACTTTATGGAGAAAAGCCTTACCCGTTTTTGCTCACAAGTGCAATTCTAATGCTTTTGGCAGTTCTGGTCGGAAGAAAAAAACCTGAAAACACGACCATTTATGGAAAAGAAGGATTTGTCGTTATTGCAAGTGCATGGATATTGTGGTCTCTGTTTGGGGCGATTCCGCTTTGTATGTCAGGCGCAATTTCGAATTATATAGACGCCTTGTTTGAAATGGTTTCAGGATTTACCACGACCGGCGCCACCATATTGAACGCCATGGAAGGTATTCCGATGTACAGGACGGTTCATTTCTGGAGAGCGCTTTCGCACTGGATAGGCGGCATGGGCGTGTTGGTGTTTGCACTTGTTGTTGTTTCATTGGAAGATAAACATTCTATGCATTTGATAAGAGCAGAAGTACCGGGACCTGAGAAAGATAAATTAGTTCCTAGGGCAAGAACGTCAGCGCAGATTTTGTATGGGATGTACTTTACATTAACTGTGTTGCAAGTGATTTTATTGTTACTTGGCGGTATGGATTTGTATGACAGTATTATCCATTCGTTTAGTACTGCGGGAACAGGTGGTTTTAATAATCGTAATACAAGTGTGGTATACTATGACAGTGCATATATCGATGGTGTCATTACTGTGTTTATGATTTTGTTCGGAATCAATTTTAATATGTACTATTTCCTGTTTTTGAAAAGATTTAAGGGTGTATTCAAAAACGAAGAAGTAAGGGCATATCTGGGAATTATTGCAGTTTCAATTACGGCAATTATCATAAATATTGCAAATTATTATGGAAGTGTGATGAAGGCATTTCGATATGCTTCATTCCAAGTGGCTTCTGTTATTACAACCACCGGATTTGTGACGGCGGATTTTGATTTGTGGCCCCAGTTTTCAAAAATGATTTTACTGATGCTGATGGTTATCGGCGCATGTGCAGGCTCAACAGGTGGCGGTGTGAAAGTGTCCCGTGTTCTGATTTTACTTAAGAGCCTGAAAGGAGAACTGAAACGAATCGTACATCCGAAAACAGTAACGGTTGTAAAAGTAAATGGGAAAAAGGTTGGAGAAGATACTGCTCATGCGGCATTTATCTATTTGATTGCATATGTTGCAATTGTAATGGGTTCCGTTTTGGTGGTTTCGTTAGACGGTCATGATTTGACAACAAATATAAGCGGAGTTCTCGCCACGCTGAACAATGTAGGACCCGGACTTTCCATGGCAGGACCAACACAAAACTTTTCCTTCTTTTCACCATTGGCAAAATTAGTACTTTGTTTTGATATGCTGATTGGAAGATTAGAGATTTTCCCAATGTTGATTTTATTTTCACCTGATTTATGGAGAAAGAAATTTTAGGAGGAGTAATGAAATGAAAAAGAATGTTTTAATAAGTATAGGTGTATTGATTATAGCAGCTCTGTATTATTATATTTCACTGCCGGCAATCAATATCCATGCGACCGGTCTTTGGATGTTCTTCATCATCCTGATCATAATTGGATTAGCAGGATACATGGTAAAGAAACGGATATTGCCACAAGACATCAGATATTCAAAAGAACTGAAAATAGGTTTAGCAGTGCTGGTTGGTATTGTAGCGATCTTCCTCATTGGTTCTTTGTTATCTTCACCAATCGTGAATGCAAAGAAATATCAACAATTGCTGAAGGTTGAGACAGGAGAATTTACGAAAGATATAGAAGAGTTATCCTATGAGCAGATTCCGCTTTTGGACAGGGATTCGGCTACCTTACTTGGTAATCGAAAGATGGGTAGTATGGTCGATATGGTTTCACAATTTGAGGTGGACAATATCTACAGCCAAATCAATTACCAAGATAGACCGGTCCGGGTTTCCCCATTAAGATATGCAAATGTGATTAAATGGGTCACGAACAGGTCGGAAGGGATTCCTGCATATATAAAAATTGATATGGCTTCTCAGACTACCGAGTTGGTAAAACTGAAAGAAGGCATTAAATATTCTACTTCCGAGCACTTTAACCGTAATATTTACCGCCATCTGAGATTCAAATATCCGACGTATATTTTTAATGAATTAAGTTTTGAAATCGATGAAGACGGCGTGCCTTACTGGGTATGTCCGGTTAAGAAATTCAATATCGGTCTGTTTGGCGGAGTGACGATTGGAAGGGTGGTTCTTTGTAATGCAATCACCGGAGAGACGATGGACTATTCCATTAATGATGTGCCTCAATGGGTGGACAGAGCATTTTCGGCAGATTTGCTGGTAAGTCTTTACGATTATCATGGAACATTGAAACATGGGTTTATTAATAGCGTGCTGGGACAAAAAGACTGTCTGGTTACCACGGAGGGATATAACTATCTTGCAATAGATGATGATGTGTGGGTGTATACAGGTGTAACTTCCATTACAGGTGACCAATCGAATGTAGGATTTGTACTAATCAACCAAAGAACGATGGAAACAAAATTTTATGAGATAGAAGGAGCGACAGAATTTTCTGCAATGGATTCGGCAGAAGGTCAGGTGCAAAACCTGAAATATCAGGCAACATTCCCGCTTCTGTTAAATATTGGCGGTGAACCGACATATTTCATCGCACTGAAAGATAATGCCGGTCTGGTTAAAAAGTATGCTATGGTAAATGTACAGAAATACCAAGTTGTCGGCATAGGGAATACGGTCAGCGAATGCGAAGAAGAATACCAGAGATTATTACAAAAAGAGGGGATTATCAAGCAGGAAGATGTCAAACCGGAAACACAGACATTACAGGGAAAAATCACAAAGATTGCCCAAGGTGTTGTCGATGGTAATTCTCACTACTATATCATGCTGGAAGGTTCTGATGCAATTTTTGATATTTCGGTAGCAGACATGATACAGATTATCAAATACGAGGTCGGACAGGAGATTACGGTCGAATATGTGGAAGGAAAAGCAGTGAATACAGTTTTGTCTATTCAATAGCAAACCATAAAAAGGGGAACGCGATTTGCGTTCCCCTTAATTCGTCCTATGTATTAGATAAATGTACAACTATTCGGATTTACGTCTAAAACTTCTTTGTCAGCACTGAGACTTACATAGAAGTCTACGCCGTGTCTCTTAGAGATGTTGTTCAAACGTTCTACAAATCTAGGAATGTTGTCAATTTCAATATTCGATTGTTTTAAAATGCCGTCAATGAAAATTACTTGAATATCACTGTTTGCACTGAGCATGCCATAAATAAAACCTGTGTAATCATCAATATTTGCAATGGATGGATAATCTGCCATGCAGACTACTCTGATATCAAAGGATAAACTGTATGTATCGCTGTGACTGTTTTTGATAAAAATAACGTTTCCGTCACATTCCTTTACTTTTTTGTTAGCTGCTTCAATCATTCGCTGAGTCTTGCCGCTGCCTTTTTGCCCTGTTAATAAATTTACCATGGGTATCACTCCTTTGTTCTGTATTTAGATTTCAGTCTATTATGTTACATATTATACAACAAGAAACAAATTTGAGCAATAAAATTAGTGAAATTTCTAACAAATATTCAAGAGAGAAATAAAATGTGATACAATAGCCAAGTGGAGGGATGAATGATGACGAGATTGGAACAACAAATTGCATTTATTGTAGAGATTGACAAGGTAAAAAATGTTTTTCGGCAGACGCCGCTTACTGATAAAAACAGAAAAGAAAATGATGCGGAACATTCATGGCATATTGCACTTATGGCATTACTTTTAAAGGAATATGCGGAGGAAGAAGTGGATGTTTTAAAGGTGATGACAATGGTTCTGATTCATGATTTGGTAGAAATTGATGCAGGGGATACTTATGCATATGATGAAATCGGGGCCAGAACTAAGCGGGAGCGGGAAGTGAAATCGGCGGAGCGGATTTTTGGAATCTTACCGGAAGACCAGGGCAGTTATTTTCGGGCTTTATGGGATGAATTCGAGGAGTATGAGACGGCAGATGCCAAGTATGCGCATTTGTTAGATAATTTTCAACCACTGTTATTGAACGATGCTGCCGGCGGGATTAGCTGGCGTGAACATGAGGTACAAAAAGCTCAAATTTATAAGCGAAATGAAAAAATTGAGGAGACTTCGGAAACTATCTGGAAAAAAATGCAGGAAGTGATTGATAGAAACATAAAAAATGGAAATATCTTGGACGTATAGGCAAGGGAATTCTTGACGAATTTTCAAGATGTGTTACAATGATAAAAGGTTTATTTTTAGACAAAAGGAGAATAAAATTATGGCAATACCATACAATCATAAAGCCATTGAAAAGAAGTGGCGTGAACACTGGGCAGCAAACCCGGTGAATGTCAAAGAAGATGAAAATGGAAAGAGACCAAAGTACTACTGCCTTGATATGTTTCCGTATCCGTCAGGAAACGGACTTCATGTCGGACATTGGAGAGGTTACGTAATTTCTGATGTGTGGAGCAGATATAAATTATTACAGAAATACTACATCATTCATCCAATGGGATGGGATGCATTTGGACTGCCTGCAGAGAACTATGCAATTAAGATGGGCGTTCATCCTGCAATTTCTACCGCAGAGAATGTAAAGAATATCAAAAAGCAGATTAATGATATTGCGGCTCTTTATGATTGGGATATGGAAGTAAATACGACCGACCCTGAATTTTACAAATGGACACAATGGATTTTTGTAAAGATGTTTAAGGAAGGTCTTGCTTACGAAAAAGAATTTCCAATCAACTGGTGTCCGTCATGTAAGACAGGTCTTGCAAATGAAGAAGTTGTGAACGGAAAATGTGAGCGTTGCGGTGCAGAAGTGACAAAGAAAAACCTTCGTCAGTGGATGCTTCGCATTACCAAATATGCAGACCGTTTATTGAATGATTTGGATAAATTGGATTGGCCTGAAAAGGTTAAGAAGATGCAGTCAGAATGGATTGGGAAATCATATGGCGCAGAGGTTGATTTCAAAGTAGACGGAAGCGACGAGAAGATTACGGTCTATACAACAAGACCGGATACTTTATATGGGGCAACCTTTATGGTGCTTGCTCCGGAACATAAATTGGCAGCAAGTCTTGCCACAGAGGAGACAAAAGAGGCAGTCGAAAAATATATTTTGGATGCTTCCATGAGATCAAATGTGGACAGACTTCAGGATAAAGAAAAGACAGGTGTATTTACAGGTTCTTATGCAATTAATCCGCTAAGTGGAGCAAAGACACCTATCTGGCTTTCTGATTATGTATTGGCAGATTACGGTACAGGTGCAATTATGTGCGTGCCTGCACATGATGACCGTGACTTTGAATTTGCTACAAAATTTAACATTCCGATTATCCAGGTAATCGCAAAAGACGGAAAAGAAATCGAACATATGACAGAACCATACACAGAGGCTTCAGGAACCATGATTAATTCAGGCGAATGGAACGGTATGGAATCGGCAGTGCTGAAAAAAGAAGCTCCGCATATTATCGAAGAACGTGGAATCGGAAAGGCGACTGTGAATTATAAACTTCGTGACTGGGTATTCTCACGCCAACGTTACTGGGGAGAACCAATTCCGATTGTACATTGTCCGGATTGCGGCGCCGTACCGGTACCGGAAGATGAGCTTCCGCTTAGATTGCCGGAAGTAGATTCTTACGAACCGACAGGCACAGGGGAATCCCCACTTGCAGGAATTGAGAGCTGGGTAAATACTACTTGTCCGATTTGCGGTAAGCCGGCAAAACGTGAGACAAATACGATGCCACAATGGGCAGGCTCCTCATGGTATTTCTTAAGATATGTAGATAATCATAATTCAGAAGAACTGGTATCGAAAGAGAAAGCAGACGAGTTACTTCCTGTTGATATGTATATCGGCGGTGTAGAACATGCGGTTCTTCATTTGTTATACTCTCGTTTCTATACAAAATTTTTGTATGATATCGGAGCGATTGATTTTGATGAACCATTTACAAAGTTATTTAACCAAGGTATGATTACCGGTAAAAACGGTATTAAGATGAGTAAGTCAAAAGGAAACGTAGTGTCACCGGATGATTTGGTAAGAGATTACGGCTGTGATTCGCTCAGAATGTACGAATTATTCGTAGGCCCGCCGGAACTGGATGCGGAGTGGGATGACCGCGGTATTGATGGTGTGTATCGTTTCTTAAACCGTGTATGGAATTTGGTAATGGACAGCAAAGATAAAGATATCGAAGCTACGAAAGAAATGATTAAGGTTCGTAATAAAATGGTTTACGATATTACGAATCGTTTGGAAAGCTTTAGCTTAAATACCGTAATTTCAGGATTTATGGAATACAATAATAAATTGCTTGAGATTGCGAAGAAAGCAGGCGGAATTGATAAAGAGACACTTAGTACGCTTGCTGTACTTCTTGCTCCGTTTGCGCCACATATTTCAGAAGAATTGTGGCAACAGTTAGGTCACGAAGGAACTGTATTTAATGCAGGATGGCCAACTTATGATGAAGCGGCAATGAAAGATGATGAAATTGAAGTGGCAGTACAGATTAACGGAAAGACAAGAGCCGTTGTGACTATCCCGGCAGATGTGTCAAAGGATGATGCGATTGCGGCAGGGAAAGAAGCAATTGCAGACAAACTGACTGGAACAATCGTAAAAGAGATTTACGTACCGGGAAGAATTGTTAATATTGTTATGAAATAGGAGCGATATGGAAAAGTTTTATATGAAATTGGCGGACCGGTTGGTCGTTGTGTCTGCCAATTATGAAACGACGAAGACATTTTGTGAGGCCTATGTTTTGCAAGAGCAGCCCTCAGGGGTCGATATTGAAGTAGAGGTCAGTTTGGAAGATATTGCCAAAGAGAGAAAGGCATCAAAGGATGAAGATGCGAAATTGTTTTCTGACAACTATTTGGAGATACTTTCACTTCATCGAAAAGTGTCCGAGAAATTGACAAAATACAATACGGTGTTGTTTCATGGCTCTGCAATTGCAGTCGATGGAGAGGTATATTTATTTACGGCGCCAAGCGGTATGGGAAAATCGACTCATACCAGGCTGTGGAGAGAGCGCTTTGGCAAAAGGGCTTTTATGGTAAATGATGACAAGCCTTATCTTCATCTCAGGGCAGACGGAAGTATAGTGGTATACGGCACACCGTGGGATGGGAAACATCGTTTGAGTGAAAATGTCAGTCTGCCTTTGAAGGCAATTTGTATTTTGTCGCAGGCCCCGGAAAATAAGATTTATAAGGTGTCTAAAAAAGATGGCCTGCAGCCTCTTTACAGGCAGACATATTGGAATAAGTCTAATCCGCAAATGGTCAAAGATACGTTAGAAGTGTTAGCGGGAATATTAGAACAGCCTTTATGGCATTTGGAGTGCAATATTTCGCAGGAAGCTGTTACGTTATCTTATGAGGCAATGTCAGGAAAGAATGTGGAGGAATCATAGAATGCGCGTAAAAGAAGGATTTATTTTACATAACATTGGCGAGGAATATATGGCGGTTGCAACAGGAGAAGCAGCAGAAAAATTTAACGGCATTGTCAGAGGAAATGAGACGGCCGCATATATTTTTGAATTGTTGCAGAAAGAAACAACGGAAAAAGAAGTTGTGGATGCTATGTGTGAAAAGTACGAAGCGGACCGCAGCATTATCGAGCAGGATGTGAAGAACATCATAGGAAAAATGAGGGAAGCAGGATTCTTGCATGAATAAAGAAACAACAAGAATTAAGCAGGAATTGTCGGCAGGCCGCCCGGTAATATCATTTACTTCAGGCGCGAGTATGGAGCCGCTTTTACATGACAGGAAAAAGAAAAATGCGACTCATGTTTTGATAGTTCCCATACAGGAAACATGCAGAGTAGGAGATATCCTGCTCGTTTATGCAGAGGATGGAAAATATATCTTGCACCGGTTAATTCAAGTGGATAGCAAGGAAGGCAGAGTTTTCTACCGAACACGAGGGGACCATTGTATTGGAAACGAGTATGTTCCACAGGAAGCAGTTCTTGGAGTGGTCAGAGAGATTTATTACAAGAATAAGACAGTAAAAGTGACAGATAAGAACTATCAACGATATGTGAAAGTCTGGATGAAAATATATCCATTGCGAAAAGCAGCAATGCAGTGTAGAATAAAGGCAGGCAGGATTTATCGAAAATGCAAAACAATTATAAAAAAATAAAATTCAAATGCGAAGGTAGAAGGAGGATAAAAGCATGAAAGAATTTTTGGCAACTAAGAAAGGAAAAATTATTACAGGTGTAGTAGGAGGATTGTTATTAGTAGTAATCGTTATCGGAATTCTTTTTGCTACAGGAGTGATTGGAACGAAAAAATATCCGTCATCAGGTGATACATTAGTGGTAGGTGATGGAAAAGATGCAGAAAAGGATAACAGCATGGACTTTTCTGAGTTTGAAGCAGAAGATGCGACACCGGGTGATGTAAAGGACAAAGATGGTAAAAACGATAAGGACAATTCCGGCAAAAAAGATTCTGATAAAAAAGATTCTGATAGCAAGAACCCGGGCAAAGGAGATTCCGACAGCAAGGACCCTGATAAAGGAAACAATGATGGTAAAGACGAAGAAGAAGTAGACTATGAAAAGTTTGGCGGATCAAATTGGTCACCATTATACTAATCTGTGGAAAACAATATGAATAAAGAAGTAAAATGGTTATATAACATTACCAATACAAAGAAAAAATATGTAGTCATTTTGGTATTTCTTCAGACCATTTTAAGCGTGAGCGGGGTGCTTTATGCACTTCTGCTGCGCAATGCAATTGACGAAGCCACCGCAGGAAACCGTGAGGGCTTCTTCTTGCATATAGGATTCATTGTCTGTGTGGTGATAGTGCAGATAGCATTGGCGGCACTGGGAAGATATTTGGAAGAATATTTGAGGACCTGTTTGGAAAATGCATGCAAACGGCGTTTGTTTCAAAATATCCTGTATAAAGATTTTGTATCTGTTACAGACAAGCACTCTGCAGAATGGATGAATCGATTGACATCGGATGCTGTAGTGTGTGCGAATGGCATTGTGGAAATTCTTCCAAGAACAATTGGATTGTTAGTCAAAATGTTTTCTGCATTTTTGATGATTATTGTATTGGAAACTAATTTTATATGGATTTTAGTGCCGGGAGCATTGGTGGCGTTTTTGCTCACATACATATTCCGTAAGAACCTGAAAAGGCTTCATAAAGGCGTGCAGGAAAAAGACGGATTATTGCGCGTTCATATGCAGGAACATATTGGAAGTTTATTGGTTCTAAAGGCATTTACCGCAGAACGACAGAGCAGCAGGGAAGCCGATGAGAAAATGAAAGCACATCAGAAAGCGCGTATGAAAAAGGTTCAATTCTCAAATGCTTGCAGCACAGGTTTTTCGATTGCGATGAATGGCATTTATCTGCTCGGTGGCGTTGCATATTGTGGTTATGGTATTCTGACAAAAACAATCAGTTATGGTACATTTATGGCAATTTTACAATTGATTGGACAGATACAGTCGCCATTTGCGAATATAACCGGATTTCTTCCGAAGTATTATGCGATGGTAGCCAGTGCTGAGAGATTGATGGAAGTAGAAACGTATGAAGAAGATTGCCCGAATGGGATAAAGAATCTTTCGGAAATAGAAGAATTTTATAAGAATTCTTTTGAGAGTATCGAATTCAAAAAAGTTGGATTTACCTATCGTCCGCTGGATGGCTGCGAAGAGCCGACAGTTGTATTACACGATTTAGATTTAAGTATTCACAAGGGGGACTATGTGGCTCTCACCGGGCAGTCCGGTTGCGGAAAATCTACCGTGTTGAAATTGTTGATGTGTCTTTTCGAGGTGGATAAAGGAGAACGGAATTTATGCGGCAAGGATAAAGAGGTTACCCTAACGAGTGAGTGGCGTAAGCTATTTAGTTATGTGCCGCAGGGAAATCATCTGATGAGCGGTTCTATCCGTGAATTGATTACTTTCGCAGACAGGGAGTCGATGTATCAGGATGAGCGTATCAAAAGAGCGCTGGAAATTTCGTGTGCATGGGATTTCGTGAAAGAGTTAGAGGGCGGATTGGATACCATTTTAGGCGAAAAGGGAAGTGGTTTGTCTGAAGGACAGATGCAGAGACTTGCAGTGGCAAGGGCTGTTTTCTCAGATAATCCGATTTTACTCTTGGACGAGGCCACCAGCGCTTTGGATGAAGATACAGAGTGTCAACTTTTGGACAATCTGAAAAATATGACAGACAAAACAGTTGTTATTGTTACACATAGACCGAAAGCCCTCGATATCTGTAATCGGGTGGCACATTTTGCAGAGCAGGGTGTAACAGTAGAGGAACGGTAAAAGCCTTTTAATCTGTTTTTGAATAATGAATTAGTGCATGGAATAATTGCTTCATGTTAGGAGTAGTTTCATACATGCTTTCAGGATGCCATTGCACTCCGATTGTAAAGGGGTGCGATGGCATTTCTATTGCTTCAATGATATCGTCTCCGGTAGTACCTGACGCGATGAGGTTTTCTCCGACACGGCCCACGGCCTGATGATGGAAACTATTGGTAAAGGCAAAATTTCCGAGCAGACGGCATACTTTTGTTTTTGGTGCAAAGAATACTTTGTGACTGATATCTTTTCGTGAGATGCTGGTTTGCATATGGTTGATAGTATCGGGGCTGCTTTCTCTTAAATCTTGAATGATAGTGCCGCCACATGCAACGTTTAAGATTTGCATGCCACGGCAAATGGCGAGGACCGGTTTTCCTTTTGCTAACAATTCTTTCATCAGCCGAATTTGAAATAAGTCAAGGGTGATGTCAGTTGTACCAATTCCATACTCCGGTTCCTGACCGAATAAAAGAGGATTGATATCACCGCCGCCACAGAAAAGGAAACCATCGCATAGGGATACATAGTCCTGAATGATGGATTTCGACTTCACCAACGGAAGGACAAGCGGTAGGCCTCCCGCGGATTTGACTGCCTGAATATAGGTATCGGTTACGTATTGCTTTCGGTCTGTCTGACCGCAAATTACAATTCCAATTTTTGTTCGCATAGATAATTCCTTTTTGTGTGTATGTTTCATATATACTTCTCTCTTAGAATAGGGTAGACTAAGATAATAGACTTTATGCAGGGAGCAAAGAAATTATGAAATTTATTGACATGCATTGTGATACGATTGGCGAATTGTATTGCAAAAGGAATATGGATTTAGGCAAAAATCCTTTGTGCGTGGATTTGGAAAAATTACATGCGGCAGAAAGTATTGTTCAGTTTTTTGCATGTTTCATTGATGTACGAAAATTTCAAGGGGAAGACAAGTTTTTGCAAGGGTATCAATATGCCTTGGATATGATTGCCTTTGCCAAGAAAGAATTTGGGAAATATGCAGCAAAAATTGGTCCGATTACATCTTATAAAGATATGGAGACTAATTGTGCTAAACAGAAAATATCAGCACTTTTGACCATAGAAGAGGGCGGAATTATAGCTGGTGATAAAAAACGATTAATACAACTTTTTAATCTGGGTATTCGATTGATTACTTTGACTTGGAATGCTGAAAATTGTATCGGTTTTCCGAATAGTTTTGATGTGGCTATTATGCAAAAGGGATTAAAGCCATTTGGAATAGAAGTGGTGGAATGTATGAATGATTTGGGAGTGATCGTTGATGTATCACATTTATCGGATGGGGGATTTTGGGATGTGCTTCGTTACAGCAAGATGCCGGTAGTGGCATCTCATTCCAATGCAAGAGCGCTGTGCAATCATCCAAGAAATCTAACGGATGAGATGATTCGCGCTTTGGCTATGCAAGGAGGCATTGCAGGGGTCAACTTCTATCCGTATTTTGTACGAAAAAGCGGGAAAGCATCGGTGGAAGATTTGGTGAACCATATTGAGCATATGTACCAATTGGGCGGAGAAGATTTCGTAGCTATCGGAACGGATTTTGATGGCTTTTATGATGGGGAACTGGAGATGGAGCATATTGGTGCTATAGAAAAATTACATCATACTCTCGTCAGGCGTGGCTTTTCAGAAAGACAGAATGAAAAATTTTGGAGCAAAAATGTACTTCGGGTGATGCGAGAAGTGTTATAAAAGGGGCGGGGGTCAAGCCAGTTTTGGGACACCGCTAAACTTAATTGGGGACGTAGTGAAATTGAATTTCACTACGTCCCCAATTAACAATTTGGTAAATTATGGAAGTATAAATTTTGCCGGAATTCAGATACTACTGTTGAAATACAGAATATTGGAGGTATGACATGGCAAAGTTATCAGAAAAAGAGTTGTCGATTATCGGTGATTTGCTCGGCGATGAAGAATTGCTTACAAAAAAATTTAAAATGCTCGCATCACAGACACAAGATAACGAAATCAAGGAAAAATATGAAAGAATTTCAGAACAACATCAGGGGCATTACAATGCGCTCTATGAATATTTGAAGTAGGAGGACAATGCAATGCAACAATTTACAGACAAAGAGATTTTAAGTGACGGTTTATCAGCAGAAAAGGCTACCACAGGGTTATTTAATATGGCATCAAACGAATGTGTTCATAATGATGTAAGAAAAACAATGTTAAATATCTTGGAACAGGAACACAGCATTCAAAATGAAGTGTTTAACATGATGCATACCAGAGGCTATTACGAGACTCCTACAGCAGAAGAAAAGAAAGTACAGGAAGCAAAACAAAAATTTGCACAAGGATACAAATAAAATATAAAAAGGGGCGGGGGTCAAGTCAGTTTTGGGACACCGCTAAACGTGATTGGGGACGTAGTGAAATTCAATTTCACTACGTCCCCAATCGCAATTTTAACTTATTTTTGTAAATTCGTTTTTGCATTTTGGACAAGTAATACAGATACGTCCTTTTCCTTTTGGAATGCGAATCTTCTGGCCACAAACCGGGCATTTGTAGATGTGATGTGTTTTCCGTTGTTTCATTTGCTTCTTTTGTGAATGAAATTTGCCGGTAATCTTATTTTTGAATTGCAAAAACTTCATGTTCTCAGACTGGCGTCTTGCAATATTGCATGAGAACATGCGATAGTATACATAAATAATGATAAGAAATAACCATGAATCAATAAAAATGCTGTTTATAAAAAAATCCAAGATACATAGAATCAGGGCAAGCCACAACAAACATTTTGAAAAACTGTCTATTCCATATCTTCCGTTCATAAATTTTTGTAATTTTTCTTTCATATGCTTCACCTCATCCAAAAGAATAGCATGTTTCATCACAGAATGATATTTTCTATTTATAAATAAAAGTAAAAAAAATCTAAAAGGTTGCAAAAATAGACTGTGAAATGAGAGTGCTTTGTGTTATAATCAAATGACATAAGAGAAAACGAGATTAAGGAGCGGATAAATGAAGAGAGTATTATTAAAGTTGAGCGGTGAAGCTTTGGCGGGAGATAAGAAGATCGGCTTTGATGAAGCAACCTGCATCGGTGTTGCTAAGCAGGTAAAGCAGCTGGTGGACGATGGAATCCAGGTCGCAATTGTAACCGGTGGAGGCAACTTTTGGCGTGGCAGAACAAGTGAGACCATTGACCGTACAAAAGCAGATCAGATAGGTATGCTGGCAACTGTGATGAACTGTATTTATGTATCAGAAATTTTCCGATATGTAGGAATGCATACAGAAGTATTTACTCCTTTTACATGCGGAGCATTCACAAGCCTATTTTCGAAAGATGCTGCGGTAGAAGCACTGAATGCGGGAAAAGTTATCTTTTTTGCAGGAGGAACAGGACATCCTTATTTTTCAACTGATACAGGCGCTGTGCTTCGTGCAATTGAAATTGAGGCAGATGCCATGTTACTTGCTAAGGCAATTGATGGTATCTATGACAGCGATCCAAAGTTAAATCCGAATGCGAAGAAATATGATGAAATTACGATTCAGGAAACCATCGACAAACGTCTGGCGGCGATTGATTTGGCGGCATCCATTTTATGTATGGAAAATAAAATGCCGATGTTGGTATTTGGATTAAATGAAAAAAACAGCATTGTAGAAACGATGAAAGGAAATTTTACAGGTACGAAAGTAACTGTATAAATGATGAGGTATTTACTATGAACGAAAAATTACAGGTATATGATACAAAGATGCAAAAAACATTGGCAAGTTTGGAATCGGAACTGCGTGGTATCCGTGCAGGACGTGCAAACCCACATATTTTGGATAAATTAGTCGTAGACTATTATGGAATGCTTACACCAATTCAACAGGTAGCGAATGTTTCTGTTCCGGAAGCGCGTATGATTCAGATTCAACCGTGGGAAAGAAGTATGATTAAAGAAATTGAAAAAGCAATTATGATTTCAGATATCGGAATCAATCCTTCTAATGACGGCACTGTGATTCGTCTTGTTTTCCCGGAACTCACAGAAGACCGCAGAAAAGAGTTGGTGAAAGATGTCAAGAAAAAAGGAGAGGCGGCAAAAGTTGCAGTTCGTAACATTCGCCGTGATGGAAATGATTCTTTCAAAAAATTGAAAGGTTCTGATATTTCAGAAGATGAAATCAAGGACTTAGAAACAGAATTACAAAAACTTACAGATAAATATATTGCAGAAGTAGATAAAGCAGTGGAATCAAAATCAAAAGAAGTTCTTACTGTATAATGTATAATATGAGTGATTTAAAATGGGAAGATAAGTAAGGAATGAAAAGTATCTTTACTTATCTTCTTTGATGATAGAAGGGAGAACTTTCGATGAATGTACCACAACACATTGCCATTATTTTGGACGGAAACGGACGTTGGGCGAAGAAAAAAGGCATGCCCAGAAATTATGGTCATGCACAGGGAAGCAAGAACGTGGAACGAATTTGTGAAGATGCATATAAACTAGGCGTGAAGTATCTGACGGTGTATGCTTTTTCTACGGAAAATTGGAAACGCCCGAAAGATGAAGTGAATGCACTTATGAATTTGCTTCGCAATTACATGAAAACCTGCTTAAAGACGGCTGAAAAGAATCGGATGAAAGTACGTGTTCTTGGGGATAAGACGGCATTGGATGAAGATATCCGCACCAGAATCGAGGAACTGGAAGCGGCAACCATAAATAATGACGGGTTGAATTTTCAGATAGCATTAAATTACGGAAGCCGTGATGAGATGATTCGGGCAATGAAAAAGATGTGTACGGACTGCCAAAATGGAGACGTAACGCCGGGGCAGATTGACGAAGCGCTGTTTGAGACATATTTAGATACTCATGATATTCCGGATCCGGATTTATTAATCCGCACCAGCGGGGAACAAAGATTATCAAATTATTTATTGTGGCAGTTAGCATACAGTGAATTTTATTTTACGGATGTGCTATGGCCGGATTTTACGAAAGAGGAACTGATAAAGGCAATCGAATATTATAACGGCAGAGACCGAAGATTCGGTGGCGTGAGGGAAGGAGAATAATCATGTTTAAAACAAGACTGTTAAG
Source organism: uncultured Faecalimonas sp. (assembly GCA_964604665.1). Classification (GTDB taxonomy): domain Bacteria; phylum Bacillota; class Clostridia; order Lachnospirales; family Lachnospiraceae; genus Faecalimonas. The sequence continues at coordinate 29,124 of CAZRZV010000008.1, forward strand.
CGGAATATTATTGGTAATCATTGCATTGGTTACAATTATTGCAGGGAAAGATGTTCTGTTTGCTACGATACTAACGATTAGTCTGATTGGGATGACGGAAATATATAAAGTATTGGATATTCATAAAAAATTACTGGGCTTTGTCGGATATGCGGCGGCGATAGCATATTTTGCACTGATTCGCTTTTCGTTGACAGAGTGGACTGTGATGCTGACGATTGCATTTTTGATTTTACTGATGATTGTATATGTATTTGCGTATCCGACATATAGATCGGAACATGTCACGTTCGCATTTTTTGGCTTGTTTTACGTAGCATTTATGCTTTCTTATGTATATCAGATTCGTATGTTGGAGCAAGGACAATTTTTGGTATGGCTTGTATTTTTGTGTTCATGGGGATGTGATACCAGTGCGTATTGTGTGGGCGTCACCATGGGAAAACACAAATTAGCTCCGGTTCTCAGTCCGAAGAAATCAGTGGAAGGAGCAGTTGGAGGAGTTGTAGGTGCTGCTTTGTTAGGCTTGCTTTATGCAGTGCTAATTAATCAATATGTAGACGCAGGAGTGAATATTATTTTATATGTGATAATTTGTGCAGTCGGTGCAATCATTTCACAAGTGGGAGATTTGGCGGCTTCTGCGATTAAGAGAAATCACGATATTAAAGATTACGGAAAGTTAATTCCGGGACATGGCGGTATCTTAGACCGTTTTGACAGTGTCATTATTACAGCGCCAATTATTTTTTACATGGCTACAATTTTAATGTAGGAGAGGACTTTCATGAAGAAAATTGCAATTTTAGGTTCGACAGGTTCTATCGGAACCCAGACTTTGGAAGTGGTAAGGGAAAACAAGGATATCGAAGTGTCAGGTCTTGCCGCAGGAAATAATATTCAATTATTGGAAAAACAGATTCGAGAATTCAAACCACGTCTTGTAGCCGTCTGGAAAGAGGAAAAAGCAAAAGAATTGCGCGAAAATATTAAGGATACGGATGTCAGGGTTGTCTGTGGCATGGAAGGACTGATTGAAGTTGCCACAATGGAAGAAACGGGAATTCTAGTGACTGCAATTGTAGGAATGATTGGTATACGTCCGACGATTGAGGCTATTAAGGCAGGCAAAGACATCGCACTTGCCAATAAAGAAACTTTGGTAACGGCAGGTCATATTATTATGCCGCTTGCAAAGGAGCATGGCGTGGCAATTTTGCCGGTAGATAGTGAACACAGTGCAATTTTTCAATCTCTTCAGGGTAGTCACAGGAGTGAATTGCATAAGATTATACTGACAGCTTCCGGTGGACCTTTCCGTGGAAAAACAAGAGAAGAACTTCTAAATATACAGGTGGAACATGCATTAAAACATCCGAATTGGGAGATGGGAAGAAAAATCACAATTGATTCATCTACCCTTGTCAATAAAGGACTGGAAGTCATAGAAGCGAAATGGTTATTTGATGTAGATATTGATCAAATCGAAGTCGTGGTGCATCCGCAGAGTATCATTCATTCCATGGTGGAATATGTGGACGGTGCAATTATTGCAGAGCTTGGTACTCCGGATATGAAGTTACCGATTCAGTATGCATTGTATTATCCGGAGCGAAAGTATCTTCCGGGTCAACGGGTGGACTTTGCAAAATTGTCGCAGTTGACATTTGAAAAGCCGGATTTAGATACGTTTTACGGGCTCAGGTTAGCCATGGAAGCAGGCAGAAAGGGAGGTTCTTTGCCGACTGTCTTTAATGCGGCAAATGAATTGGCTGTCAGCAAATTTTTGGAGCGTAAAATCGGATACTTACAAATTCCGGAAATCATTGAGGATTGTATGAGAAATCATAAAATTATGAAAAATCCTTCTGTAGACGAAATATTGCAGACGGAGCAAGAAGTATATGAGCAAATAGAAAGCAGGTGGTAATTTGGGCATAATACTTGCAATATTGGTATTTGGCACCGTTATATTTATACATGAATTAGGACATTTTTTGCTTGCAAAAGCAAATAAAATACGTGTAGATGAATTTTCTATCGGAATGGGTCCAAGGCTTCTGAGTAAAGTAAAGGGAGAAACCAGATACTCGTTAAAACTGTTTCCCATAGGCGGCTCCTGCATGATGGGGGAAGATGATGCGGATGACATTTCAGAGGGCAGTTTTAACAGCAAATCTGTGTGGGCAAGAATTGCCGTTGTGGCAGCAGGGGCAGTTTTTAATTTTATATTAGCATTTATATTTGCAGTTATATTAGTAGGAATGAATGGGTATGATGACCCGGTAATATCAGGAGTGACGTCAGGTTATTCTGCAGAAGCAGAAGGAATGCAGGCAGGAGACCGGGTTCTTCGTATGAACGGAAAGAAGATAAATCTTTGGAAAGAGATATCGAATTATAATTTTTTCCATCCGGGCGAGAAAGTGAAAGTGGTTTATAAGCGGGACGGCGAAAAGAAAGAGGCAACACTCATTCCCCAAAAGGACGACAATGGTAATTATAAGTACGGGTTAGAGTCTGCTGGTGCGCATAAAAAAGCAAATGTATTTACAGCATTGCAGTATGGCTGGTATGAAGTCGGATTTTGGATTGACACAACGATGGATAGTCTGGGACAGCTTATTACCGGAAAGATAGGTGCGGACCAATTATCAGGACCGGTAGGTATCGTAAGTATCGTGGATGATACTTATCAACAGACCAAATCGGATGGCGCAAAGATAGTGATAATGAATATGTTGTATATCGGTATTTTATTGTCTGCGAATCTTGGTGTGATGAATTTGATTCCGTTTCCGGCTTTGGACGGCGGCAGATTAGTATTTTTAATTGTTGAAGCGATTCGTGGAAAACGCGTACCGCCGGAAACAGAAGGGAAAGTGCATTTTGTAGGGATTCTTTTGCTTTTTGCATTGATGATATATGTTATGTTTAATGACATTTTAAGACTGATGTAATGTAATCAATCATAGAAAAAGCGCAAATGACATATGGCTCATTTGCGCTTTTTTGAGTGTACGGTAATTATACCAATTCGGCAATTCTTGATACACCCACATAAATCTCTGAAATCTTATACCAGGTGCGGTAGTCCACAACACCCGTTACAGGCAATCCGAATACGGATTGGAATTTTCTGACTGAAGCTGCGGTTGCAGGTCCGTAGATACCATCTACAGTCACTTTAGGGATTGCGGGATAGGCACCGGCTATGACATTTAACTGTTCCTGCATTTGACTGACCTTATCCCCGGTAGTTCCCTGTGTTAAATCATATCCCGGCCAGGAAGATGGGATTCCGGAAATTTCCTGAGCTGTGTTAATATACATATTATCTCCGTAATAATATCTTAAAATTTCGATGGCGGTATATCCGCGCTCCCCGAGGGATTGTGAACCCCATTGTGTCATCCAATTTGGACATTGGACGCGTCTGCCATCACAATACTGCGTTAAAATCGGTTGTTTGACATTTGGTCTTGACAGATAACCGGCAAATAATTCATCTACAATTACTGAGATTGTATCGTAGTAATTTCGTTCCGGAATCCACTTGTGGTCGAAAGCGGTGGAAGAGGTTATGGTAAAATCATAGCCTTGGTTTCGATACCACTCCGTATATACGCGATTCAGCGTAAATGACATAATCGCAAGGACATTCGCACGGATGGTTTCAGGCTCCCAAGTAGCATATATTTCACTGGAAGCCACATTCTTTATATAATCCTTATATTTCACATAATAATTCTGTGCGGTGCTGTCTCGTGGAGAACCATCATGAACCACGATGTATTCAGGAACGACAACCCTGCTAAGTACGATTTCCCCGGTGTCTCGAATAGGTTTGATTTCTGCTTCGGCAATCTTTGGCGGATAGTCACCATACAGAGTGTGAGCAGGAATTACAAAAACTTCAGGCTCTTCTGTAGCAGGTGTCAAAGGACGCATTCGGATGTTTTGAAGTGCTGTCACATCCGGTAAAAGTTCTGTTCCCGAAATGGTAATAGGTTCATAATCAGGGGCAGTAATGGTAAGTGTGTATTCAGAATAAGGCTGCCTTTCTATGGTCGGATTTATGCTGTATTCCAGTGGCGGAGTATTTAACGAAATGGTTTCGGTCTGCCCGGAAGAATCCGTGGTCAGTTCTTCTACGGTGGAGTCCGGGTCCCCTGTATACGCAATTGATACACGTGCATCGGAAATCGGGTTAGAATTGCCCGCCGATAGTACGTTTACTTGTAACTGTCCTTGGTCAATATTGTTGCCGTTCATATAGATTTACCTCGAAAAAGTCTCTTGGAATTATCATATGCAAAGAGTGGTTTTAGGTTGACTATCAGGTTCAATAATATTATGATAGAACAAGATAGATTTATTGTGAACGGGAGGATTTTTATTATGAAAAAAGAAGCCTGTTTGGCTTTCAATAATGGGTGTGGATTATCATATCAAAGGCAATTGGATTTGATTCAACGTGCGGGGTTTGATGGTTACTATTTGGAATGGACTTCGGACATAAACATCAATGAAATTAAAGCATACGGAGACAGCATTGGATTAGTTTGCGTGAAAATGAATGCCCCGATTGAAAAGATGGGCGATATATGGAAACCGGGCGAAGCAGGACAAACTGCATTGGACGAATTGCTGGCATGTGTAGAGGCCTGTGGTAAGGCAAATATTCCAATGCTTGTGGTGCGCAGCTGTTATGGAAATGATGTAGAGGAGCCTACGGATTGTGGAATTGAGAATTTCGCAAAATTGCATGAAATAGCCCAAGAGTATGGTGTTCAAGAAGAATTTGAATATGCTGAGAATCCGAAGTTCATGGATGCGATTGTAAGTTATTTCCAATCTCTGGGAGGAGGACAATGTTGGAATCTTCAGACAGAGATAGAAACAGGGCAAGGTCGTGAAGATGAGATTGGCTATGGTGGAAGAATAGAGAGTGTTTTTCTGGGTGACAGCACCTTGATGCAGGAACGCGAAAAAACGATGAAACGCTTGAATCGATATGGATATGATGGCATGCTGTCTTTTAAGATGAGCACAGATGTTACAAATGTCAGTGAAGCAGAGTTCTCTCAATTATTGCAGAAGCAGTATGAAGCTGCAATGGAAATTGCTGAAATCAAGAGAAAAGCCGTTATGGTAGATATCGATGATGAACTGGCACCGGCTGTGTTTGCTGTGGGACATGATTATCATATTATGATGTATCCAAGTAAGCAGTGCCTGATGTGGGTAAAGGTCGGCGACAAGATTTATTATGATGAGAAAAATGGGATTCTACGCTCTCACACGAAAGTACATAGGGTTGTAGTGCCGATGGAAGAACTTGACAGGGCAAAGGGGTATACATTGTGCCTGAGATATACCATCAACAGGACACCTTATTTTCCGGAGATAGAACCGGTGCAGGAAAAAGAGTTTGTATTCTCATCGCTTACGGGTAAAAAGACAATTAGGGCTTATCAGCTCGCCGATACGCATGGACAGACAGAAAATCCGATTCGTTCTGCTAAGACATATGGAGATATGGATCTTCTAATCATGAATGGTGATATTATGAGTTATAACGACCGTGAAGAAGACTGTCGAATCGTGTATGACTTGGCGTCTGCCATCGCTGGTGGACAGATTCCGATTGTTTTTGCAAGAGGAAATCATGACCTTCGCGGCTTGCTTGCCGAAAGATATTGGGAGAATACACCAACTGACAATGGAAACAGTTATTATACCTTCCGCATGGGTGAAATATGGGGAATGATTTTGGATATGGGAGAAGATAAAGGAGATGATCACATGGAGTACGGCGGTTGCGTGTGTTGTCATCCTTTTAGACTTCGCGAAACGGAATTTATCAAGGATGTGATAGCCAGAGCAGATGAAGAATATCTGGCAGAGAGCGTTAAGTACAGGCTCATATTATCACATTGCCCGATTACCATCAAACAGGACTCGTTGTTTGATATTGAAGACGACATCCTGCGTGAATGGTCGAGTCTGATGAGGGAGCATATTCATCCGGATTTGATGCTCTCAGCTCATCATCATAGAATTGAACTGATTTACCCGGGAGAACCGCGGGATTACAGAGATCAGGCATGCCCGTTGTTGATTGCAAACACCATGCGTGATGATTATTGTGCAGGTACGGGACTGGAATTTCATGATGGAGAAATTAAGTTAACTTATACCGATAATCGCGGAGAGATTGTTGGAGAAAAAGTATTATAAGGAGGTAAAAAGTTTCAATGAAAACAAAGTTATGTTTGGCATTAAGTGAAGCATTTGGAATCGGTTTGAAAGAACAAATGGACTTGCTAAAGAAGGTCGGATTTTACGCATATTTTTTTGGCGCAGATGACGGTGTTGGTGTAAAAGGAAGCCAAGTCATCAAAGAAATCAAAGATTACGGAGATTCGATTGGATTGGTATGTCAGTCGCTTCATGCTCCGTTTTTAAAAGCTGCGGATATGTGGGAAAAAAGCGAGAAGGCAGAGCTTGCGGTAAAAGAACTTTTAGATTGTCTGGAAGCTTGTGCGGCATGCGATATTCCGATTTTGACTTGTCATTGCTATATCGGTTTTGGACCGCAAAATCCAAATCAAATCGGAATTGACAATTATGGAATTGTGGTTGCACGCGCAAAGGAATTGGGTGTGAAGATTGCTTTTGAAAACACAGAAGGGGAAGACTATTTGAAAGCATTGATGGATGCTTTTAAGGACGAGGAGCATGTAGGTTTCTGCTGGGATACGGGCCATGAGATGTGCTACAACAGAAGTAAAAATATGATGGATTTGTACGGAGACCGTATTATTGCAACTCATTTAAATGACAACCTCGGTGTGCGTTCTTATGAAGAGAAAATTACATGGCTGGATGATTTGCACTTGTTACCGTTTGACGGTATTGCGGATTGGAACCATATTGTGAATGAGTTAAATAAATATGGCTTTGACGACATTTTGAGTTTTGAGTTAAACATAGGCAGTAAGCCTGACAGACATGAAAATGATTTATACGGCAAAATGGGAATTGAATTGTACATAACCGAAGTATATAAGCGTGCTTGTAAGGTTGCGGCGATGAAAGAAAAGGCCCGTTAGCCCAAAGCCATGGGACTCATTGTAATGAGCGAAGTGAAATGGTATGATAAATGGTACAAAAGAAGTGGGTGAATAAATGAAACAAAAAATCAAACAATTTGCAAAAGGTGAATTTAAACTCAAACGCCCGGATATCGTTTTCCCTGAGACCCACCTGATACTTCATGTGGGAGAGGGCGAAATTTACCAAGGAAGTTTTCTTATAGAAAATCAGAAAGATGGAGATATCAGAGGTCTTGTATATTCATCTTCTTTTCGTGTGCATTGTTTGGAACAGGGATTTGAGGGAAATCTCGTAAAAGTTAATTTCACCTTTGATAGTACGGGACTTTTGCCGGGACAAGTGGAGCAGGGGAGATTTACTGTAGTCTGCAATGGCGGGGAATATGATTTGACTTATACCGCAATGGTTGAAAAACCATTTGTGATGACTAATTACGGTAAAATCCAGAGCATGTCAGATTTTAGAAGACTGGCGTCTCAGGATTTTGAAGAGGCAAGGAAATTGTTCCGCGCGCGTCAATTTTACGATGTGCTAAAGTATGAAGACGTGCGTATTATTAATTTGTATGATAATATCCGAAAATGGGCGCTGGATGAACGTGCCTTGGAAGAATTTTTGGTTGGAATCAAGCAAAAAGAAAAGATTTTTTTGACTTTGTCACAAGAACGTGTGGAATACAAGGATGTTTTGGAAGATAAAAAAGATACTTTTGAGATTACCAAAAACACTTGGGGATATGCACCGATACGCATTTGTGCGCAGGGCGATTTTATTTCTGTCAAACAGAATGAAATTACAACAGAGGATTTTGTGGGCAACACTTATCAGTTGGAATATATCATTCGCAGGGAAAAACTGCATGCAGGATATAACTACGGAATGATTCAGGTAGAAACACCATATGAGACACTTACGGTTGCCGTGAATGTGCATCAGCATGTAGAAAAGCATGATAATTATGGCACAAAAGGAATGATTGCAGGTCAGGGCTTGAAGGACTATTTGGAATGCATTTCCGGGAAGACAGATGTTAATACATGGGTGGAAAAGGCACTTGCATGTGTGAAGCAATTGAGGGATTTGGAACCGGAGAATGAGTATTATGCGCTGCTGGAAGCTCACATATATTTGCGTGGCAGAAGAGATGAAGAAGCACGCTGGATTTTGGAAAATGGGAACTATGGTAAATTTGTGATAGGACGCAAGGTGGAAATCGGCGCATACTATTTGTTTTTGACGGCACTTTTGCGTAAGGATACGGCATCTCAGTCACGTGCAGTAGAAGAGATTAGCCGTATGTATATAAAGCACCCATATTCGTGGCAATTATTATGTATGCTCATTAATTTAGACGTGAGATACAGAGATTATGGTGACCGTATTCGTGTTTTGGAAAGACAGTTTTTTAACGGTTCAAAGCAAGTGTTATTATATGCCGAAGCTTATATTTGTTTCCAGGAAAGAGTGCTCTTATTAAAGAAACTGGATTCTTTTGAAATACAAATCTTAAACTTTGCTACAAAGTATCGGATTATTACGAAAGAACTGGCAGTTTATGCGGCGGAATTGATTAGCCAGCAGAAAAAATATAACAGGACATTAGTGCGCATTTTAGAGGGCGCCTACGAAATGTATGAGGACAATCGTATTTTGACTGCACTTTGTATGCAGTTGATTAAGGGAAATATGATTGGCAAAGAATATTTTAAATGGTATGAGAAAGCGGTGGCAGAAGAACTGAAAATTGCGCAGCTTTATGAGTTCTATATGATGTCGATGAATATGAATCGGGTTAAGAGCGCATTTCCAAGAATCGTTTATCTGTATTTTAGACACGGCATCAGTCTGGACTATAGAAGAACGGCGCTACTGTACGCAAATATTCTCACGTATGAAAAAGAAGATAGTGAGATTTATGTGTTTTATCAGGAGCAAATCAAGGAATTTGCCAAAGAACAATTGCAAAAGAGACATATCAATGATTCGCTCAGAATTATTTACAATCGATTCTTCAATGAGCATAATCTTACGCCGGATGAAATGGAAGCCATATATGATATTTGCCACAAATATC
>CAZRZV010000009.1:0-3872 GCA_964604665.1 uncultured Faecalimonas sp.
CACATCATAGCTGGTTTAGATACTGGTACGATTGAAAAAAACATCATCAATAAAGATAATGGAATTATTGATGAGTGGGGCTCGCTGGTAAAATACAATGGTAACGGCACCAGTAAAGAAAAACTGCCACACATTGTATTTAAACCGAAGCCGGGTACTGAAAGGATAATCTATATCCTTGGATATGATGATAAAAAAAGATGGAAAAAAGCCCTTGGAGGGCAGTATGGATGCTTATACATTGACGAGTTGAATATTGCAGACATGGATTTTGTCAGAGAGGCATCTATGAGATGTGACTATTTGATTGGCACATTGAATCCAGATGACCCAAACTTGCCAGTATATAAGGAATATGTGAATTGCAGTAGACCACTTCCAGAGTGGGAGAGCGATACTCCAAAAGAAATATTGGAAGAGTTAAACGAGGAACCAAAGCCCGGATGGGTGCATTGGTTCTTTTCTTTTAAGGATAATATCTCTTTAACAGAAGAGAAACTAGAACGTATTGTGAGGAATGTTCCTGTTGGGACGAAACTGTACAAGAATAAGATAGATGGTCTTAGAGGAAGGGCAACAGGCCTTATCTTCCCAAACTTCAACAGAAAGAAACATGTAGTATCAAAAGCATGGCTAAGGCAGCAGATACAGGATGGACGTATTAAAATAAAAAAATGCACTGCCGGATTGGATACGTCTTATTCCAGCCAATCAAGGGACACAATTGCAATGCTGTTTCAGATAGTAACAGAATGCAGGAAAGTAATCACTGTTGATGAAAAGGTGTATAGCAACAAAGACTTAAGTATTCCACTCGCCCCTACTGATACAGTAAAGAATTTTATAGACTTCCTGGAAAGGAATAGAAATGAGTGGGGATTTGCAAAAGACGTGTTTATCGACTCAGCGGACCAGGCCACTATTACAGAATTGCAGAAATACAAAAGGTTGCATGGTTGTATTTATAATTTTATTCCGGCATACAAGAAAACAAAGATTATTGATAGGATTAAGCTCATGTTGTCTTGGCTACAACAAGGGGCTTATTTGGTTTTAGAACATTGCACGGAACATATATCGGAATTGGAAAGATATTCGTGGCAAGAGGATAAGGACAATACTCCGGAGGATCGGAACGACCATACGATTAACGCGAGTCAATACTCGTGGCTTCCGTACAAGATGATGATAGGAGATGAAGAAGAATAATGAGGTGGTGGAATAATATCATGGAAAATGTAAAAAGCGGTGTGAGGAGCTGGCTAAATATTCAGCCGGCTAATCCAGCACAGGTTAATATCACAGAGACGTTGGACTTTTATGGAAATGCAATCAAAAACCGAATCTGGTATTTGGGAGATAGCTGCGAATTGGAACAACTATATGATCAATTGGCAATCAGTACAGTGCGTCGCACGTTCTGGGGAGCGAAATGCAGCGAGGGAATGGAGCTTAATAAGTTGCATACCGGTATTCCTTCACTGATCGTGGACAGGCTCACAGATGTAACACTTACTGATCTGAACGATTTTAAGTTTAAAAATAAACCGGATGACGATATCTGGAAAGAAATAAGCAAGGAAAATGAGTTGAAAGAGTTATTTAGCGAAGCAGTCCGGGAAACGCTATATATCGGCGATGGAGCGTTCAAAGTGACCTTTGATAAGGAACTTTCTGATTATCCGATTATCGAGTTTTATCCGGGTGAGAAGATTGACTTTGTTATCAAGCGTGGGCGTATCAAAGAAGTCATTTTTAAAACTTCGTATAAGTACAAAGAAAAAGAGTATATATTGCATGAGCATTACGGATATGGCTATATCAAGTACAAGCTTACTCATAATAATAAAGAAGTTCCGCTGGATGGAATTCCCGATACAAAGAATCTTGTGGACATTGCTTTTTCGGGCTATTCTGAAAAGAATGAGGAGGTAGTGTCTAAGGGACAATATATGCTTGCAGTTCCACTTAAGTTTTTCCATTCAAGCAGATGGAAAGGGAGAGGGCAGAGCATATTTGACAAGAAGATAGATTCATTTGATTCCTTGGATGAAACATGGTCGCAATGGATGGATGCGTTGCGAACCGGAAAAAGCAAAGAGTATATTCCAGAATGCTTAATTCCAAGAAATCCGGAGACTGGTGAACTTAGACAGCCAAATGCTTTTGATAATCGTTTTATCGCAATAGAATCAGATGCACATGAGGGCGCAATAAATAAAGTGGATATACAGCAACCCAATATTCCGCATGAAAGTTATCTTGCTACTTACATTACCGCGTTGGATTTGTGTTTACAGGGCTTAATCAGTCCGTCTACTCTTGGTATTGATGTAAAGAAGTTGGATAATGCGGAAGCGCAGCGTGAAAAAGAAAAGACAACCTTATATTCAAGAAATGCGATTGTTGATGTATTGACAGAGGATTTAAAGAATTTGATTTCTATTAGCATTATGGCATATAAAGAGTTCTCAAATCCAAGCTCCGCTATTAAGCCAATAGAGGTAGACGTATCGTTTGGCGAATATGCAAATCCATCTTTTGAAAGTCAAGTGGAAACAGTAGGAAAGGGTAAACAACAGGGCATTATGAGTGTTGAGGCAGCAGTTGAGGAATTATACGGAGATTCTAAAGATGAAGAGTGGAAGAAAGAGGAAGTTGCGCGTCTGAAAAATGAACAGGGAATACAAAGCATAGAAGAGCCGGGTGTCAATATGACAGCCGGTAATTTTAATGTCAATTTGGAAGGTGGAGCGAATGAAGGTCAAGGTGGCAAACAAACTTTACAAAATGAGTAATAAGCAGTATCAAGGACTTCTTGAAGTTGCCAGCGAGCAGGTGCCATTTGGAATATATGCAGTTGAAAAGGTAGGATATGCCGAACTTAGAGCAGACCACTGCAAGAGTATTACGCAACTTAAGTCACTTAAACGACAGTTTAAGGCGCAAGGCTTTAAAGTTTATTCGAATGGTGGTGGCTGATATTGAAAACAGATTATGACATTGAGGATGCTTTTGCTGCGATTGAGGATGAACTTATTTCTTCCATGATGCGGAATATGAAGCGTCACAGGGTGGAAGAGGTTGCAGAAGATAAGCAATGGGAAATGTGGCAGGCATTGCAGTTGAAGTCATTGGAAGAGTATAAGAAAAAGAATCAAGGGAAGTTTACAAGTTGGTTTTCTGATATCAACGGACAGATTGATAAGATAATAAAAGAAGCCCATCAGACAGGACAGATGGAACAGGAATTAGAAATCCTAAATGCCATCAAGAAAGGCTTTAAGGGGGCAAGGAAAGTCTCTAGCACTATGCAGGCAGAGTTCTTCAGGCTAAACGAAAGAAAACTAGAGGCTCTCATAAAGGCGACGACAAACGATTTACAAAAAGCAGAATATGCTATCTTACGTAGGGCAGATGACCAATATCGAAAAGCTATTTTTAATGCGCAGGTATATGCGAATAATGGCGCTGGTACTTACGAACAAGCGGTAGACATGGCTACAAAGGATATGTTATCTGCCGGACTTAATTGTGTGGAATACGTGAACGGAGCAAGGCATACTTTAAAAGATTATGCGGACATGGCAATAAGAACAGCGTCTAAGCGTGCATATTTGCAGGGAGAAGGCCTAATGAGACAGAGTTGGGGAATATCCACGGTTATCATAAATAAGCGAGGGAATGCCTGCCCGAAGTGCTTACCGTTTGTTGGAAAGGTGTTGATAGACGATGTATGGAGTGGAGGAGATACAAGTGATGGTAATTATCCATTAATGTCAACAGCGATAGCCGCAGGGCTCTACCATTGAATGTTGAGTTTGGGTGGTAGTAAAACAGTGTGAACCGCATTACAAAGCGGGTGTGCATGA
>CAZRZV010000009.1:3882-14423 GCA_964604665.1 uncultured Faecalimonas sp.
AATGGTCATACGCTAACGGGGAACGGAGCAATCCCAATCCCGTGCTAAGAGACTTGAATAATCCTTGCAGATGTGATACAATCCATATAAGGAGGAAGATCACATGGAAATTTGGAAAGATGTTATTGGTTATGAAGGTATTTATCAAGTAAGCAATAGTGGACAAATAAAAAGAATTGGAGCATATACAAATCAAACAGGAAAAACGTGGCGCAGTGAACGTATATTAAAACCTGCAACAAAAGGCAGAGGGTATATGTATGTTCAGCTTTCTAAAAACGGAAAAACAAGCCCAAAACATGTGCACAGGATTGTAGCAGAGGCATTTATCCCCAATCCTGAAAATAAACCTACTGTAAATCATAAAAATGGAAACAAGGCAGATAATTCAGTAGAGAATTTGGAATGGGCGACATATACAGAAAATAATATGCACAGTGTTAAGGTTTTGGGAAATGATAAACAGATTGAATATGCCATTAAAAAACCAGTGATACAGTTTGATTTGAATGGAAATTTTATTGCTGAATACCCATCTTACAGAGAAGCGCAAAGGCAGACAAGGATTAATTCCATAGATGTTGTTTGTCGAGGAGAGAGACAGAAAGGCAGAAAGCAAAAAACGGCAGGCGGATATATATGGAGATATAAAGAAGATATTCAAGATTAAAGTGTAGAGACTATTCCGAAAGGAAGTAGGGTGGAGATGTACCACTCGAAGCGCACCGCACCTAATAAGGTGATGAGATAGTCCGATATTGAAAAATATAGCCAAGATGTAAAGACAGCCATACCACATACTTTGAAGGAATCAGCACTCCGCCAGATGATAAGTATACTAATAGGGAAATCCAGCAGATTGAAGAGGATTACAGGGAAGAGCAAAAACAGCAATACGCCAAGAGACAGGCGGAGCGATTTGATAGATTGTCGAAGCATTCACTGGATGATGAAAATAAGAAGAAATACGGAGCAAAGGCACGAGAGTGGAATAAAATAGTTAGTGAGAATACGCCATTATATTTTGATGAGAATGTTGATTATACAGTGAAGGTCAATGAATTTAGTGATAAAGTCAATAAAGGTTTATCTGAGGCGTTGAAAGATGTTGCCAAAAAAGGCAGTAAAGATAGATATGAGCATATGTATTTGGTTGATTTAGATACAGGCGAAAAGTTGTATTACGAAACAAATGGTGAACCATCGAGCGTAGGCGTTGATTTTTGGAAATTTGCAGAAAAACACACAAATAAGAAAATGGCGTTTGTGCATAATCATAATATTGTTAGTTCCTTATCTGAGACTGATTTAATGACACCAATTACTTCGAATAATATATCAGTTGTTTTTGCTGTACAAAATGACGGTGTTATATATTATGCTAAGAAAACGAAGAATGTGCCAAAAGGATTTTGGGCAGATGAGTATTTTGAAGAGAATTTAAGAACCTTGAATGTTGCAACGAGAAATGGTACAATAAGTGCAGCAGAAAGAAGTTTAAAACGAGAAGAAATAGTGATAAGAGGATTATTACAAGAATTTTATGAAGGCATGGTGGTTGTAAATGGCAAAAGAAAGTAATTGGGCGACATATGGTATGATGGAAGCTCCGTATTGGCGAAATGGTATGACGCCAGAAGAGTACGATAGAGAAAGAGAATATTTTTATAAACATATTGATGATGTAAAAAAAGGAAGCTACCTTCCCTTGTGGAAGCAAAATAAGAAGTAAATACCACCCAGTCAGAGATGATTGAGTGGTATTTTTATACCCATTTTAGGAAAGGCAGGTGAATCGGATGGTAAAGGTAAGAGTAGCAAAAAGATACTTCGACAGGAAGATAGGAGACTATCTCGAAGAGAAACACGAGTTTGAAGTAGATGAAAAGCGAGCAGAACTTCTCGTAAGAGAAGGTGTTGTTAAAATCATCAAACAAACACCGAAGAAAACTGAAAAGGAAAAGTAAGATATTGGGCGCCTCTTAGGCGTCTGTTTTTATATCTTAATTGCCCGAAGGCATAAAACTACACGGAGACACCGGGAAAACAACTGTTTATAGTGAGACACACTGAAAACTGTAATGAGAGACACTCTAAAAACTGAAAGGAGAAATGAAAATGCCAGAACCAACAAATCAAACAGCAACCAATCAACAAGGACAGCAGACGCCACCGGAAGGACAGCCGAGTGCAGCAGTTCAGCAACCGCAGACGCCACAATTTGACTATCAGAAGTTAGCTGATTTAATCAACGGAAAACAATCTGTAACGGAGGATACAGTGCTTAAGAGCTTCTTTAAACAGCAGGGACTTTCTCAAGAAGAAATGGGACAGGCAATTGCTGTATTTAAGAAGCAGAAAGCAGAGAGCCAGCCGGACGTTGGAGCATTGCAGAATCAGATTACACAGGCACAACAGCAGGCGCTACAGGCTCAAATTGAGAGAGATGCCATGATGCTGTCAAGTGAACTCGGTATTGATTTAAAAACAATGCCTTATGTACTTAAAATGGCAGATATGTCGGTTGTCGTAGGGACTGACGGAAAGATTGACCAAGAAAAGTTAAAAGAGGCCTTAAACAAAGTCTTGGAAGACATTCCACAGTTGAAACCTCAGGCAGAGGTACAGCAAAACGGATTCCGACAGATTGGAGTTGGAAACCAAAATCAAACAGTAACACAACAAAATCAAACACAAAATCAACCAGCACAGGTTCCAACAAAGAAATGGAACCGTTGGAATTAAAAGGAGGAAAAAATTATGCCAAATTTAAATTATGCAGAACAGTGGAGCCCGGAGCTCCTCGAAATCTTGATGCAGGGGACTCTGACTTCCCCATTCGTAACTAGTAATGTAAGATGGTTAGATGCTAAAACTTTTCACTTTACTCAAATGAGCACGAGTGGATACAAAAATCATAACCGTAACGGTGGTTGGAACAAAGGAAATTATGTTCAAACAGACGTACCGTTCACATTGACACACGACCGTGATATTTCATTCCTCGTGGACAAAGCAGATGTGGACGAGACCAATGCGACAGCATCTATTCAAAACATTTCTCGTGTTTTTGAGCAGACGCAGGTAGTACCAGAGACAGACGCTTTATTCTTCTCGAAGGTTGCACAGGCAGCACAGAAAACAGAGGGATATCACTCAAGCACAGCAGCGTCTACCGGATACACCAAAACGAAAGTATTTGGAGCATTAAAAGACATTCTTGCAAAAGGTAAGCTTCGCCGGTATAAAGCGAATGGTTCGCTTATTATGTACGTGACAAGTGCTATTATGGACGCATTGGAGCAGTCTACAGAGTTTACCAGAAAGATTGAAACGACACAGATTGCAGAAGGTGGTCTTGGTATTGAAACCAGAGTAACAGATATTGACGGTGTGCCTATCATGGAAGTTATTGACGACGAACGATTCTACGATGCTTTCGATTGGGATTTGGAAGATGGAGGTTTTGAGCCTGCAAAGAATATCTATGTCAAGACAACTGACACAGACATTGTAAGCGGAAAAACCTATTATACGGAATCTGACGGTACTTATACAGCAGTTTCTTCTCCGGCAAAAGCAGACCTTGGAACTTATTATGAAAAGAAATCTGCGCACAAAATCAATGTATTGGTAGCATGCGGACAGACATGTAAGACAGTACCGAAGATTTCAAGTATTTACTACTTTAATCCTGGCGCACACACCGAGGGAGATGGTTATCTCTATCAGAACCGTTCTTTGTCGGATGTATTTGTATTCCCGAACGGTAGAGATGGTAAAATTGACTCCGTTTATGTGGATGTTGATACAGCGGAAGTAGTTTAGTTTCCAAAGGAAGGTGAGTAATTATGTTTTATGAACCTTACGTATCAGAAAATTATTACAAAAACGTATTTAAAGGAGAAGTTCTTCTGGATAAATACATAGAAAAGTATCTTAAACAGGCATCAAGGCATATTGATTCCCTTACCTACAATCGAATTGTAGGCAGGGGAATTTCTTGTCTGACGGAATTTCAACAAGAAATTATCAGAGAAGTTTGTTGTGAACAGGCGGAATTTGAGTTTGAGAACAAAGAAATCTTTGATATGGTCCTACAAGGATACTCCATTAATGGTGTGTCTATGCAGTTTGGCTCTTCGTGGAATGTAAGGGTAGAAAAGGGTATTCCAATACGAAGAGATATTTTTGAAAAACTGTCACAGACAGGATTGTGTTGCAGATTAGCGAGGTGATTCTTATGGCATGGCCGTGTTTAGTATTAAAGGAATACTGTAAAACAGATATTTCTCTTGAGTTAGAACGAGAAGGAATTAATGAGTACGGAGAGCCATTAGAATCAGTACGTTATGCAGGAAAGTGTAATTATCAAGACATGGCGAAGCGTATCTTGACAGACCAGAAAAAGATTGTACAGATTACAGGCTCAGCACTCTTTCCGGGAGATATATGTCCGGAACTTCCGGTTATATCTGGCGGAAGTGTGATTATTTATGGCGTAAAAAGAAGAATCATAAGTGGCAGGAAAGCAAGAAATCCGGACGGTACTGTAAATTACACGGAGGTGATGCTTGAATGATAAAAGTGAATTCTACAGTGAAGTTAAATATGGCAGCCATAGGCCGCTTATCAAGAGCGCAGATTACAGCATTAGAGCAAACAGCAGAAGCACTTCACACGGAAGTGGTTCAGGCGCAGGTAATACCAAGGGATACAGGTGCAATGCAAAATGAAAATACGTTTGTAGATACAAGCGAAAGCTCTAGTGGAAAAGCCAGTATCGTTACATCGACTCCATATGCAAGGAGGTTATATTTTCATCCAGAATACAATTTTAAGAAAGATGAAAACCCAAATGCCAAAGGAAAATGGTTCGAAGATTACATACCGGGTGGCAAGCATGATCAGTTTGCTCAGAAGAAATATAAAGAAATTTACAGGAGGATTGCAGGATTATGATGCTGGCAGATGTAAGAGACTATATTGACTCTTTAAGGTTATCAGAACACACGTATATGGGGAAGTTGGATAGCAAAAAGGAGAAGTCTATCGGGGTTTATCATAGTAAGCGAGAAAGCCCATATAAAACAGCCATTGGCGGACCATCACAGCAGTCCTATGGCATTAAATCCGTGAGTTTTCTAGTGCATTGGAATAAATCTACACGCGAGACAGAAAAGGCCGCAAATGCGCTGTTTGAGGCTATGAGAAATACAAGAGAAGCAAAAACAAATGATACAACAATTAAATTTATTCAGTTGCTGTATGATGAACCAATTGATGTAGGTACTGACGATGATGGTGTTTACGAAATGGTTATTGAAGCAGCAATTATATATGAAAGGTAGGTAAGAATATGGCAACAAATACAGGAGTATATCCATGTTATGAAAATCAGTTTCAAATCGAAACAGCAACAGATACAATGAGCTCAATTGCTGATTGTGAATCGTTTTCCGTGTCTTTTGATAACGGAGTAGAGGAATGGAAACCATTCGACCAAGAAGGGTGGACACGGAGATTAATGACCGCTAAGAGTCTAACAATTTCAGTTACCGCAAAGCGTAATGTAGGCGATGCAGGAAACGATCTTGTAGCAGGTCTCATATTCAAAAATGGACGTGATGTAGAAAAGCCGTTCCAGTGGACTTTCCCTGACGGAACAATCGTAAAATTGGAAAATGCAGTTGTTAATGTTACGAATGCCGGTTCCGGTGATTCTACAGCAGTAGCACCATTGGAATTCGAAGTTATGAGCAATGGCAAGCCGGTTGTAACACCATCTGTTTAGGAGGAATATTATGGGAAAAGTAGTAGATATTACAGAAAAATTAGATTTTGATACAAATCCAAAACTTGTAATTAAAGGAAAAGAGTATGAAGTAAATGCGGATGCGGAAACAGTTCTAAAAATTATGGGAGTGTTAAGTGCAGAAGGTACGTCGCCGGAAGCAGTTATTAAAATGTATGACTTATTATTTTCTGAAAAGGAAAGAAAGACAATTGCAAAACTCGGTCTTCAGTTCAAGGATTTTCAGAAGGTTATTGAAGCGGCAATCAATTTAGTAACCGGCAGTGAGGAAGAAGAACAGGGAGAGTAGTGACCCGTACTATGACTTTTTTGAGGATTTTGATTTAATATCGGCATCCTTTCAGTCACAGTACGGTATTCGATTATCCCGAGATTTAAAAGGAATGAAGTGGAGTGAATTTAAGTCCCTTCTTGTTGGAATTGGTCAGGATACACCACTCGGAAGAATTGTGTCTATACGTTCTGAAAACGATAAGGAAATCTTAAAACATTTCACGAAAGAACAACGCCGAATCCGCAGTGAGTGGAGAAATAAGCAGGCAAAAAATGTCAGCAAACAGGAAACTATGGAGTTTGTGGAACAGATGAAGCAGGCTCTAATATCTATGGCGGGAGGTGTCAGAAATTGAAATAAAAAAGAAAGTAAAGTGCCCGTATTGTGGGCATGAACAAAAAGTGCAGTACACCCCGGATGCAGAATGCCGGGGTGTTTTTATCAAGTGTCAGGCAAGGCACTGTAAAAAAGAATTTGAAATAAGGATTAATCAGGACAAGTAGTGCCTATGTGTCGATGTCCTCAAAGATAGAGGCAGGTGATACATATGTCGACGACAAGCATTGGGAAAATAGGTCTTGATTTAGTCGTGAATAAAAAACAATTTAATAGTCAAATGTCTGATATTCGGTCAGTTGCTACAAAGACGGGAAAAGTATTAGCGTCTGCATTTGCAGTAAAAAAACTGGTAGATTTCGGAAAACAATGTATCGAATTAGGGTCAGATTTGCAAGAGGTACAAAACGTAGTTGATGTTACTTTTCCTAAAATGTCATCACAAGTAGACAAGTTTTCTAAAAGCGCAGCCGCTTCCTTCGGATTATCCGAGACAATGGCAAAGAAATTTACCGGTACGTTCGGTTCTATGGCAAAAGCATTCGGTTTTTCCGAAGAGCAGGCTTATGCTATGGGAACAACATTAACCGGACTTGCAGGGGATGTAGCGTCTTTCTATAACATTTCGCAGGATGAAGCATATACGAAGTTAAAATCGGTATTTTCCGGTGAGACAGAAACATTGAAAGATTTGGGTGTTGTCATGACGCAGACAGCCCTCGATGCTTATGCTTTGGAGAATGGCTTTGGTAAGACCACAAAGAGCATGAGCGAAGCGGAGAAGGTAGCACTCCGATATGCGTTTGTGCAAGACCGTTTAAGTGCAGCGGTTGGCGATTTTACGAGAACTTCGGATGGATGGGCGAATCAGACCAGACTTCTCAAATTGCAATTCGACAGTTTAAAAGCAAGCATTGGACAAGGATTAATTAACGTACTTACGCCGGTAATCAAGGTAATCAATACAATCATTGGAAAACTGGCTGAGTTGGCATCTGGATTTAGCAAATTTACGGAAGTTCTTACCGGGAAAAAATCTCAGAACAATCAGTTTTCGACAGCAACTAAAGAAGCCGATGCATTGAAAGATAGCGTGGCAGGAGTCGGGGAAGCTGCAAAGAAGAGTGCAAAAGAAATGAAAGGCTTGGCAGGATTTGACGAGCTTAATAATCTGAGTAGTTCATCAGGTGCAAGTGGAGGCTCATCAGCAGGAGGCGCAAATACAAGCGTATCTTTGCCTGATAACTCTGTAGCGGATTCAATGACTTCTGCATTCGCTCCGCTAATGGATAAGATTCATAGTATCAACTTTGAACCATTAAAAACATCATTTAGCAATTTGAAAGAGTCAATAATGCCGATTATTCAAACTATGAGTGATGGGCTAAAATGGTTTATGGACAATATTCTTAAACCGCTTGGGAAATGGGTTATTGAAGATGCATTGCCTTCGTTTTTCGACGCTTTAGCAAGTATATTTAAAGTTTTGGAGCCATTGTTGAAATCTCTTCAGAAACCTTTGCAGTGGCTATGGGACAATTTCTTAAGTCCGATAGCTAATTGGACAGGAGATCTTATAATAAGCACATTAGATAACCTAGCAGGATTATTGGAGAATATTGGGCAATGGATGAGCGACAATCAGTCGATAGTAGATGCAATAACTGCGTCTGTAGTATCATTTTTTGCAGCATGGAAAGTGGTTGAACTGCTTTCTTTTATACAACAAGCTGGTGGTGTAGTAGCCGCATTACATATGATGACAGATGGATTATGGAAGAATATTGCTGCCAAAATTGTTGACAAAGCCGAGACAATTGCGTTGACGTTAATGTATGCCAAGGATTTTGTGGTCAGTATCGCCACAGGAACGGCTGCGTTGATAAAGCAGGCGGTTCAGTGGGGAATAAATACGGCCGCCAAGATAGCCGATACAGCAGCAACGATTGCGAGTACGGTAGCAACTACTGCAGCTACTGTAGCGACATGGGCATTTAACGCGGCTCTTGCAGTTTTAACCAGCCCAATAACCTTAGTTGTAGTAGCGGTTGCAGGACTCGTTGCAGGAATTGTGGTACTTATTAAGAATTTTGATAAAGTAAAGCAAGTTGCGATTGATGTCTTCGATTCTATTTGGAAATTTATAAAGAAAACCATCAATTCAATCTTAGGTGGAATTGAAGGTATGACGAATGGAGTAATACGTGGATTAAATTCTATGATTGGTGCATTGAACAAATTGAAGTTTAAAGTTCCGGATTGGGTTCCTTCTCTTGGGGGAAAGGAACTTGGTTTTTCAATTAAAAAAATTTCGGAAGTTAAAATCCCAAGACTTGCAGAAGGTGGATATGTGAGAGCAAACACACCTCAGCTGGCCATGATTGGAGATAACCGGCATCAAGGCGAAGTTGTATCCCCGGAAGATAAGCTCGAGAAGATGGCTTTAAGGGCGGCTCAACTAACGAGCAAAACCGGTAACACCGCAGAACTGCAACAGATGATTCTTCTGTTAAGACAGCAAAATGAACTGCTCATGCGAATATTGGAAAAGGAAACAGGAATTACAAAGAATGAACTATTTGATAGTGTGAGAGATTCTGCTGATTCATATGAAGATTCCACTGGAAAACCAGCATTTTCATATTAAATAGCAAGGTATTCACTTAGTGAGTGCCTTAAGATGAAAGGAGATTTTATGGCATATCAAGGATATTTGGTAAAAGTTGGAAACTATGTAATTCCAAATAATATTATAAATGCAAAAACGTATGCAGGAAGCAGGAATGTACAGGATATTGATTCCTATCGTGACGCTTCCGGTAAATTGCACAGAGAGGCCGTGGCTCATGTTCCATGTAAGGCAGAATTTGAGACACAGAAGATAACATCATCCGAATTTTCTACATTGTTTGGAAATATCAAAGGGAACTTTACAAACAACTTGGAAAGAAGGGCCATTGTAACGGTATTTATCCCGGAAGAGGATGATTATATTACGCAGGATATGTATATGCCGGACATAAAGCCTACAATAGATTCAGAAATCAATGGTGAACTTTTATACGAACCTGTGCGATTGGCATTTATTGGATATTAGAGGAGATAGATATGGTAGATTATAAGTATAAAGAATTATTTGAAAAAGACTCCGTAAATAAGCAGATAAAAATTACATTTGATGGTGTAGAGATTACAGACAAAGACTTTTATTCGGAGGGATTTGAACTCAAAGAAAGTCTGTACTCTGACACGCAATTGCATTTCGGAGCATGTGAATCAGCCATGCTGAAAATTAAAATCAGAAATGAATTCGGAGAGTTGAAAGGGAAGTGGCTGACCGTATCAATGGTTCTGGATTCACATACCGATAATCCGTTCCAATTCGGAAAATACAAAGTCACTTCGGACGAAGCCAGTGGAGATAGGAAATATACGAATATAACCGCATATGATGCCATGTACGATATTATTCATGCAGAAGTAGTTACATGGTATGACGGACTTACGTTTCCGATGACGCTGAAAGAATTTCGAGACAGTTTCTTTGCATACTTTGGAATTATGCAGGAGGAAACGACACTGGTTCAGGATGATATGATAGTTGAGAAAACGATTGATGCAGACAGTGTCAGCGGAAGAGATGTTATTACTTCAATCTGTGAGTTAAATGGTGTATTTGGGCATATCAACCGGCATGGCAAGTTTGAATACATATCTTTGGCAAAGAAAATAGAATATATACATCCGGGAGCAAATATACATCCTGGGCAGAACATCCATCCGGGCATGATTGTGGACTTAGAGTATCCGGTGCATGAGATTCCGCAAAGTCTTTACCGGTCGTGCGAATATGCGGACTTTGAAACAGAACTGATAACCAAAGTACAGATACGAATGGAAGAGTATGATATAGGAGCGGTTGTTGGCAAGGGAAACAATTGCTACATTGTAGAAGATAACTTCCTCGTGTATGGGAAATCCTCAAAGGAACTGTCGAAGATTTGCAGAAGGCTCTTTGGTAAATTGTTCGGTGTGCAGTATCGTCCATTTAAGGCAGTCGTAAAGGGAAATCCATGCATGGAAGTCGGAGATTTTGTAAACATTCAAACGAAGTAT
>CAZRZV010000009.1:14433-35896 GCA_964604665.1 uncultured Faecalimonas sp.
GTATAAAGACGTGGAAGGTTACATTTTAGACCAAACTCTGACCGGAATACAGGCTTTAAAAGACAGCATTGGAGCAAGAGGTGTTAAGGAATATACAGAAAAAGTAAATTCACCGCAAAGAGAGATTAAGAAGTTAAAAGGAAAGACCAACGTACTGAAAAGGACAGTGGATGAAACCATTCTTACCATAAGCGATATGGAAAAGGCAATCAGTACCACCATTAAGCAGTTGGCGGATTCTATTTCCATTTCTGTGGATGAGAACGGAAATATCAAAACTTCTCTGGAATTAGAAAAGAACGGAATGTCGTTTAAAGGAAATAAGGTTGTGTTTGGTTTTGATAACTTCAAGATTGATGAAGATGGGAATGTGGAAGTGTCTGGAAAGTATTCGAACAAGTCAGCCACCGGTGCAAAAGCGATTGAGATTAATAAGAACAAGATAAACTTTTACTCGTGGGCAAACGATGACCACTTAAGTGGAGTTATTAGTTCCACTTATCAACCAGCGACCAACTCGGAAGCGATTATGCTAGCGTGCAATCAAGGGGACTTACTTGGATTCGGCTATACTCCGGATGGAGGAAATAGTTTTCATAATTTGATGTATTTTGATACATCAGACTTAAGTAAAGTTCCTAATATACGGAATACTACAAGCGGAAATATATTCAGTGGTGTTAATGGTGGAGGAATCACTGTTGATAATGGTCTTATTACTAAATGGAATATGCCTGGCACATATGGAACAATTTCTGTAATATCTGGACTTGCTTGGAATAGCAACGGAATAACAGAGGTATACCGAACTGATATAGAAGTAAAAAGTGGTCTTATAGTTAGTTGGGACAAATATCAAAGTTATCCATAAAATATTCAGCAGACTGTCTCTTGATTTTTAGTAGACAGTTTTCTTCGTGTGTGATATAATACAAGAAAATGCATATGCGGAGGCTTGACAATGAAAAGATATATAAAAATTTTCAGTGTTTTTATGATTACTATTTTATTTATAATAGGGACAGTCGCTTGTAGCAAAACAAGTGAAGGAGAGAAAGATATGACGCAAGTAGAAATAGAACAATTTAAAGAAGAAATAAAGAGTGAATTGAAAGAAGAGATAAAGAGTGAATTGAAAAAGGAAATGCAAACAGAGGAATCAGCGAAGAACGCTAAGCAGGAAACGCCTGTGACAGAGCGACCAAGGAGCGTTGAAAGTGCACCAACTGTGACAGAACAGCCGACTCAGTCTGATAAAACAGAACATTCAGATATGCCAAAAACTGAGCCACCTATAATAGGAGTTCAGAGACAAGATAGCATAGAAAACGAAGAAAACTTCCCGGATAAGTGGGGTGTTCAACGCCCCGTAGTAGAGTAAATTTAATAATAACAAAGACGAGAGAGCGAGAAATCGCTCTCTTTTATATTGGAAAAACCGCTAATTATCTGGTTAGGTTGCAAAGAGGGCAACAGAAAGGAGAATAATATGTCAACAACACCAATAAACTATGAACCATACGAATGGGAGGATTCGCCTAATACTCCAATAACGGCAGAAAACCTTAATCACATTGAAGAGGGAATCAAAGAAGTGTCAGACCTTATAAATCTACTCATGGATTCAAGGTCACACATCGGTTCAATTGTGCAAAGCACCACGCTTGACACAGAAGAAAAAGTCATAAATCTATATGGCGGAATTAAGTGGGAGTTAATTCAGGGTAGATTCTTACTCGGAAAAAGTGACGAGTATGAAATCGGAAGTACAGGAGGAAGCAAAACAAATACCCACTACCATTATCAAACAGTAGCATATGATGGAAGCGATTTTTACGCAACTAAGACACCAGATGGTGTACATTCCCGTGTAGTAACAAAACGCAGAGCGCAAATAAGTCCTACTACTGATGAAACAACGACAACTCGTGAAGATAGTACATATGAGCAGACAATCGACATTATGCCGCCTTATAAGACTGTGTACATATGGGAGCGTGTTGAATAGTAGGAGGAAGATATGGATAACGTAACACAAGTA
Organism: uncultured Faecalimonas sp.; assembly: GCA_964604665.1. Lineage (GTDB taxonomy): Bacteria > Bacillota > Clostridia > Lachnospirales > Lachnospiraceae > Faecalimonas. Next base: position 16,475 of record CAZRZV010000009.1, read on the forward strand.
CATTTTAAAGACGGACAAGAATGCGTGTATCACATTACCGGACTTAAACAATGGGATATCGGACAGAAGTTAGAAATTAGTGGACTTGACGTGGATGAGCATGTGGAAGTCCATTTTTCTTTACAGCAATATGAAGGAGTAGCCATGCGTATGCTTGGTATGTTTTCTGACGGAATCCTACACACAGACATCCCGAATTTTATCATGGAAGGACCAGAATATATTTGCACAGGAGCAGGCGTATATAGTGCCTATGCATGGGTTTACGTGTCTGATACACAGTCGGCAGAAACGATTAGAAAAATGGAATTTGTTATCAAATCAAGACCAAAGCCGGATGATTACGCACCACCCAATCAACCGGATTTAATGGCAGAGGTGATTGAGAGGGTTGATAAGTTAGAAGTGGATAAACTGACCAAGCCCGAAACAGCAAAAGTAGGTCAAATACTTCAAGTAAAAGCGGTCAATGAAGATGGTACAATCACACTTGAATCGGTTGATATGCCAGCGAATATAGAAATTGTGCAGGAATTAGGGGACAGCGAAGATAAGGTCATGTCTCAAAAAGGCGTAACCGATGCGATTAATTCCATTCCGAAGCAAAGTATACAAGATACAGCAAGTGGAACAAGCCTTGCATTAACTGATTCCGCTAATGAGCCGATTGTATCACTGAAATTATCTGGGAAAAGTACGCAAAATGGTATTACAACATTGGACAATCCGATTCCGATTAAAAGCACAGGAGACAAAGGGAGTGCTGATGTGTATATTAGGGATTATGAATCAAAGAATCTCTTTAACATCGACTTGATTAAGGATTCGGACACAATTACTAATAACGGAGACGGAAGTATAACGGTAACTGCTAAAACTGTGGTCGGTACTTTGCAAGAACTTCTCCCAACTGTAAAAGTTGGAGATGTGATAGCCTTTAATTGTTCGGGGGCCACCAGAATTCTGTTAGGGGTTACCCCTTGGACTAGAAATACGAAAAAGACTATGACAGAATCGTTTCTAAATCGAGACATTTCTTTTGCGGCAGGGACAATTAGAGACATTCAATTTGAGTATGATGAAGTCACGGAGTATAAGCCCTACTACATCAGAAAAACGAACATTCAAGTGCCGGAAACGTTTGGTGGATTTTCAGAGCAGGCTTGCGACTTGTTGGATTCGGAAAAAGGAACTATCAATTTAAATGTTACCAAGCATGTGTTTACTGGGGATGAAAACTTTGAATATTATCCAAACTCTTCTCAAACGGAAAGCACAACTTTTTACTGGAATATTGATATGTTCGCATCCAATGAAGGATTGTGTACACACCTGCCATATGATGTAGATGCTCTTAATTTTACAAATGGAAATGATGGATTTGCAATTGGTCGTCCCGGATTTGGTGGTAATTATCATATGTTATGTATTCGAATCCAAAACAGCACTTTAGGTGTCACTTCCGATACATCATATGAAGCGTTCGAGGTCAGACTTGAGGTTTTCAAATCTTACTTGAAAGGTAAATATAATGCAGGAGACCCTATTACTGTTTACTATGCAACAAAGAATCCACAAGTAATTGAGTTGAGCGAAGAAGATAAACAAAAAATCAAAAGTATAACCACTGAGTATCCTGCTTGCAAAATTGAAAATTCAGAATTGTCACATATGGAAGTGGAGTATGTGTGTGATACAAAAGGATATATTGATAAAAAGGTTAATGAAATAGCAGTAGCACTTGTTGCAAGTGCTGGAAAGGAGTAATGATATGTTTAGTTTGAATGAATTTGTCATGAAAACATTAAATGGGATGATTGGTAATTACCCGGAATTTCAAGTCAGAGAATACGCTTTGAATTGGTATGCTAAAGGTGTACTTACAGAAGAAGATTTAGCGGAAATTGAAATGTGGTTCGTTCCACCTACGGAAGAACCGACAGATGATATTCCGAGTGATGAAGAAGAAACGGAATAACTTCATGGGGCTTCATCAAGTGAGACTTTATAGAGTTTTATTTTTCGAAAAGGAGGAGAGGTATGAATGAATTGGATATTGAACACAGACTGACAGAGAACGAAGAACGTACAAAGAGCAATACGCACCGGCTTAACAAGCTGGAACCCGTAGTGAAAGAGATACATACTATGAGCGAGACAATGGTTAGGCTTGTAAGTGAAGTACAGCATACAAATGAGAATGTGGCAGAAATCAAGGATAAGGTTGAGACGATGGAGCAGGAACCGGCGAAGCGTTGGAAAGAATCCACAAAGGCAGTATTCAATGCTTTCCTTGGAGCTATAGGGACCGCTGTGGCAGGTGGACTTATTTATGTATTAACAATGATTAAATAAGAGGAGGAAAAGACTATGAAAAACAAAACGTATTGGATTAATTGGGCAAAGGCAGCAGGAGTGAGAGCTATTAAAACATTTGCTCAAACGGCAGTATCTATGCTGACCGTGGGACAAGCAGTCATGGATGTTAATTGGGTAAACGTATTGTCAATATCGGTAGTGGCAGCAGTTATTTCGGTATTGACAAGTATTGCAGGTATCCCAGAGGTAGAGGAGTAGAGGGCGAGTAGAGCGCTCTATTGGTTGCGCCGGCGCAACGGAAAGGAGAAAAATTATGGCAAAAGTATTTTTAAGTGCAGGACATGGAGGAAGCGATCCGGGAGCGGTCGCTTACGGAATGAAAGAAAAGGACATTAATTTGCAAATCTTATTAGCATGTAACGAAGTGTTAGCTCGTCATGGAGTAGATACAGTGGTCTCTAGAACAGATGATGAAAATGACCCGGTAGCGCAGGAGGTAAAGGAAGCAAATGCTTCAGGGGCAAATATCGCAGTATCTTTTCACACAAACGCCGGAAAGGGCAATGGATCGGAAAGCTATTATTATCCAACTGATGGAAACGGAAAACGATTGGCACAACTCTGCGAGAAATATACACAGGCGGTAGGCCAGAATAGCAGAGGGGTAAAAAGTGGAAAGAGTTTGTACTTTATTAATAGTACAAAAATGACAGCAGTGCTTTGTGAATGCGCATTCATCGATAACGACACGGATAACAATTTAATAGACACAGCGGAAAAGCAGAAGGCATTTGGGGTGGCCTATGCCAAAGCTATTTTGGAGTATCTTGGAATTACATACAAGTCTCCAAGCACACCTGCTCAGACAACACCTAGCGGAAACAAAGATACTTTATATCGAGTGCAGGTGGGTGCTTACCGGCAGAGGAAAAATGCAGAAGCCATGTTGGAGAAGGTAAAGGCAGCAGGATTTCCGGATGCATTTATTACTGAAAATTGATGTTGTAGTCACGATAAAATGCATCTCATAACTATTATGCTATGGGATGCATTTTATTACAAAATAATGTTTTACTTAATGTAGAAAAAGGAGCAAAAAAGGAGCAAAAAAGGAGCAAAAGGAACGAAAAAGGAGCAAAAAAAGATATAAAATAATATAAAGAAACTGGATAAAACCATTGATTTTATTGGATTCTTTATATTATTTTATAAAAAAGAAAAGCCGAAAATGGGACTCGAACCCACGACCTACGCATTACGAATGCGTCGCTCTACCAACTGAGCCATTTCGGCATGTGTGTAACCACAAAAAGAATTATACTGATTTAGACAAGTAAAGTCAAGAATTAAAATGCAAACATTGACAAATAAAAAATAGAGTGTTTAAATGATATTCATAGAATTTTTAGTCTCATAGATATGCGAAAGAGGGAGAATGTCATGATACGAATGGAACTGGGAAAGCACAGTTACAATATAGAACTGCAAAGAGGTAATCTGCATACAGCAGGCAAACTTTTCAACTTAAATCGTAAGGTTATGATTGTCACAGATGAAGGGGTTCCGAATCAGTATGCACAACTTGTGGCAGTACAGTGCAAAGAAAGTTATGTGAAAGTGGTTCCACAGGGAGAGGGCAGCAAATCGTTGCAGACGGCTGAGGAGATTTTAACAGAAATGTTAAAACAGGGATTTAGCCGAAAGGATTGTGTGGTGGCAGTCGGCGGCGGTGTTGTAGGAGACTTGGCAGGTGTCGTAGCTTCGCTTTATATGAGAGGAGTTGATTTTTATAATATTCCGACAACGGTCTTGTCTCAGGTGGATTCTTCTATCGGTGGAAAGACAGCCGTAAATCTCGCCGGTATTAAGAATATTATCGGGGCATTTTATCAGCCGAAGGCAGTTTTGATTGACCCCGATACGTTAGATACATTGCCGAAACGTCAAGTGGTAAATGGTTTGATGGAAGCGGTGAAAATGGGAGCAACAAGTGATCCAAACTTGTTCGCAATTTTCCGAGACGAGAAATGGAATGAATCCTTGGAACTCATTATTGAGAAGGCTCTTATGGTAAAAAAACATGTGGTAGAGCAAGACGAAAAGGAAAGTCACCTCAGAAAGATATTAAATTTTGGACATACCATCGGACATGGCTTTGAAAGCACAGCAAAGGGAAGACTACTTCATGGAGAGTGTGTAGCGCTTGGTATGTTATATATGAGCAGTGAAAAGGTACAAAAGGAATTGCTTGCAATTTATGAAAATTTAGGTTTTCAGGTTCCGGATGTTTCGGGATTTCCATTAGAAGAAATCAGGCAGGCAATTTTACATGATAAGAAAGCAAGCGGCCAGAGTTGTTCGGTGGTAGTTGTTTCTGAAATTGGAAAAGGACAGATAGAAGAATGGCCAATGAGTCAGGTGCTTGAGAGATTGGAGCGTGAGTAACGTGAAAAATGTATTTGGCAATAGTATTACTCTTACTTTATTTGGAGAAAGTCATGGTGAACAAATCGGTGTGATTATTGATGGGATGGCACCGGGAGTTTTGGTGGATTTGGAGTTTATGAAAAAGCAATTGGAACTTCGGAAACCACATGGCAAAATTTCTACACAGCGTGTGGAAACAGACGAACCACATATTGTGAGCGGTGTGTTCGAGGGAAAAACCACCGGAACACCAATTTGCATTTCATTTGAAAACAATAATACAAAAAGTAAGGATTATTCGAAAATCAAAGATATGATGCGACCGGGACATGCAGACTATACGTCCATTGAAAAGTACCACGGATTTGCAGATTATCGTGGCGGCGGTCATTTTTCGGGCAGAATTACCACTCCGATTGTGGCAGCAGGTGCAATTTTTATTGATGCATTAAGGAAAAAAGGCATTCAGATTGGAAGTCATATCAAGCAGTGCGGAGATATTCAGGATGTTTCATTTGTCAATTATCAGGATGAGATTGCAAGAGTGAATGAACTTCTTTTTCCTGTGCTGGATGAGAATACATCAAAAAAAATGCATGCTTATATAGAGATGACAGCAAGTGAGGGAGACAGCGTAGGCGGTATCTTGGAAACTGCTATCATAGGAATTCCGGCAGGGATAGGCGAACCATGGTTTGACTCCATGGAAAGTATGCTGGCTCACGGCATGTTCAGTATTCCGGCTGTGAAAGGAATTGAATTTGGAAAAGGATTTGCTTTTGCCGATATGAAAGGCAGTCAGGCGAACGACTCTTTTGAAATGAAAGATGGAAAAGTTGTGACAAAAACGAACAATAATGGAGGCATTAACGGCGGTATCACAAACGGTATGCCGATTCTGTTTCAAACGGTAATCAAACCGACTCCATCTATTTATAAAGAACAGGAAACTGTAAACATCAGCACGGGAGAAAATGTGTCTTATCAGATTCAGGGAAGACACGACCCTGCCATTATTCACAGAGCAAGAGTAGTGGTAGACAGCATGGCGGCGATTGTTCTTGCGGATATGCTTACTCTTCGTTTCGGCACGGATTGGTTGTTTGAGGAGGCATAAATATGAGAGCAATGATTACACCGGGCTTGGCTGAGGGAAAAACCTCGGCGCCACCTTCAAAAAGTATGGCTCACAGGCTATTGATGGGGGCAGGCCTTTCAAAGGGTGTTTCGGTGATTCAGAATATTGAATTGAGTGAAGATATTAAAGCGACTTTGGGAGTTTTAAAAGCACTTGGCTGTGAATATCAAGTGCAGAAAGGCACCGTAACTGTGAAAGGAATCGGCGGTCGCAAAGTAAAGACCGAAGAAACCTTAGATACCAAAGAAAGCGGCAGTACGCTGCGCTTTTTTATTCCGATACTTTTAACCGGTGGGGGAAGAAGCAGACTGACAGGTGCGAAGAGTTTGTTTGCAAGACCGCTTGGAATTTATGAGGATATTTGCAAAGAGCAGGGAATTCGTTTTGAGAAGACAGAGGATTCTTTGGTGATAGAAGGACAATTAAAGGCGGCACATTACAAAGTGGCGGGAAATATCAGCAGTCAGTTTATTACAGGACTTTTGTATGCACTGCCTCTGCTTGAAAAGGATAGTGTGCTGGAAGTAATACCGCCCATTGAGAGCAAAGCATATATTGAGATGACTTTGGATGTACTAAAACATTATGGAATCCAAATGAAAAGAAAAGATAATACTTATTATATATCAGGTAACCAGACTTACCGTGCAGCAGACAGTGTGGTGGAAGGAGATTATTCCAATGCGGCATTTTTAGACGCATTTAATCTGGTTGGTGGAAATGTGGCGGTAAGTGGTTTGAATGAAGACAGCCTGCAAGGAGATAAAGTTTATCGGGCTTATTTTGAATTGTTGAAAGGAAGCAGTCCGCAGATAGATATTTCTGAATGCCCGGATTTGGGGCCGATATTGATAGGTATGGCTGCGGCAAATCACGGAGCGAAATTTACGGGAACGAAACGGCTGAAAATCAAGGAAAGCGACCGCGGCAACGTAATGGCAGAAGAACTGCAAAAATTCGGTATTCAAGTAGAAGTGCTGGAGAATAGTATCGTTGTCCGTGAGGGAATACTTCAGAAACCCAAGGAAATGTTGAATAGTCACAATGATCATCGGATTGCGATGACACTTGCAACCCTATGTAGTATTACGGGCGGTGAGATTGACGGATGCATGGCTGTAACAAAAAGTTTTCCGAGTTATTATGATGTGATAAAAGAATTAGGAATAGACGTGAAATTTGAAAACTAGAATGGAGATAAAACAATGAACTGTGAATTCAAAAGAAAATTACCAATTCCAATGGAAGTAAAAGAAATGTACCCTGTAACGGCAAAGATGCAGAGTAATTTTGAAAAAAGAGATATTGAAATCAAAAAAGTATTGTCGGGAGAAAGCGATAAGTTTTTGCTGATTATCGGACCATGTTCGGCAGACTACGAAGATTCGGTCATGGATTATATCAGCAGACTTTGTCCTGTGCAGGAAAAGGTAAAGGACAAGATTATCATTATTCCGAGAATTTATACCAACAAACCGAGAACAACGGGGGATGGTTACAAAGGAATGCTTCACCAGCCGGACCCGCTTCATGACGAAGATATGTTGGTGGGACTTACAAAAATCCGTAAACTTCATATGAGAGCATTGCGCGAGACCGAGTTTTCTTGTGCAGACGAGATGCTTTATCCGGAAAATTACAGATATTTGTCAGATTTGCTTGCATATGTGGCAGTCGGGGCACGCTCTGTGGAAAACCAACAACATCGTTTGACTGCAAGTGCCATTGATGTGCCTGTCGGTATGAAGAATCCAACCAGCGGTGATTTGTCGATTATGATGAATTCCATTCTGGCGGCACAACACCCACATACCTTTATTTACAGGGGATGGGAAGTGGAAAGTACCGGAAATCCGTACGCTCATGCAATTCTGCGGGGCGGAGTAAGTGTTCAGGGAGAAAATCTGGCGAACTATCACTATGAAGATTTGATGAAAGTGTACGAAAGTTACCAGGAGAAAAATCTGAAAAATATGAGTGTGATTATAGATGCGAATCATGCAAACTCCAACAAGAAATACTTGGAGCAGATACGTATCAGTAAAGATGTTATGCACAGCCGCCGTGTAAACAAGGATATTCGTAGTCTGGTAAAAGGTCTGATGATTGAAAGTTATATCGTGGATGGCAAGCAGTCTGTGGAAAATGAGACCTACGGACAGTCTATTACAGACCCATGTCTTGGCTGGGAAAAAACAGAGAAATTGATTTATGAATTAGCCGAAGAAATGTAAAAAGAAGATGACATTTTCGCAATTTAATGGTAGAGTAACTTGTGAATGCGTTATACTTTAGGAGGACATGAGAATGAATTATGCAGAAGAATCATTAAAAAAGCATGGAGAGTGGAAAGGTAAAATCGAAGTGGTAAGCCGTGTTCCGGTTTCTACAAAAGAGGATTTGTCACTTGCCTACACACCGGGTGTAGCTGAGCCTTGCCTTGAGATTCAAAAGGATGTAAATAAAAGTTATGATTATACACGTCGTTGGAATACTTGTCTGGTTGTAACAGATGGTACAGCCGTACTTGGTTTGGGAGATATCGGACCGGAAGCGGGTATGCCGGTTATGGAAGGAAAATGCGTACTTTTCAAAACCTTTGGAGACGTAGATGCATTTCCGCTTTGTATTAAATCAAAAGACGTTGACGAGATTGTAAATACAGTATATCTGATTTCGGGTTCTTGCGGCGGAGTGAATCTGGAAGATATTGCAGCACCACGTTGTTTTGAAATTGAAAAGAAATTGAAAGAAAAATGTGATATTCCGATTTTCCATGACGACCAACACGGAACGGCAATTATTACCCTTGCGGGATTAATTAATGCGCTTAAGGTTGTAGGAAAAGACAAAGAAGAAATCAAAGTAGTTGTAAATGGTGCCGGTGCAGCAGCTACAGCTATCACGAAATTGATTCTTTCATACGGAGTAAAGAATGTAATTATGTGTGACCGTACAGGCGCACTTTATGAAGGACGTCAAAAAGGGATGAATCCATACAAGGAAGAAATGGCACTTTTGACAAACAAAGACAAAGTAGAAGGTTCACTGGAAGATGTAATCGTGGGTGCGGATGTATTTATCGGTGTTTCTGCTCCGGGTTCCTTAACAACAGATATGGTTAAGACAATGGCAAAAGATTCTATCGTATTTGCATGCGCAAATCCAACTCCTGAGATTTATCCGGACGAGGCAAAAGCAGGCGGAGCACGTGTAGTGTCTACCGGACGAAGTGATTTCCCAAATCAGATTAATAACGTACTTGCATTTCCTGCATTGTTCCGTGGAGCATTCGATGTACGTGCAAGGGAAATTAACGAAGAAATGAAGATTGCAGCATCACTTGCACTTGCAAACTTGATTTCAGAGGAAGAATTGAATGAAGAATATATCATTCCTGCGGCATTTGACCCACGCGTAAAAGACGCAGTAAGTTCAGCAGTGGCAAAGGCAGCAAGGGATACAGGGGTAGCCAGAATTTAATAAAAAAGATTATGTATAAGGAGCATCACAGTTTGAAGTGGGCTCCTTTTTTGATTATTTTCTTTTCAGGTACCATTTCTCAATAGCACCGATAATCCCGTATAATCCCATAGCAATTACACACAGAATACAGATGGACATTAAGAGCCAATCCAATTTGAAGACCTGGCTGGAATAGATAATCAGATATCCAAGTCCATTCCTTGCTGCAAGAAATTCACCAATGACAACGCCGACAAGACAAAGGCCGATGTTTACTTTCATATTGCTGATAATAGAAGGAATATTGCTTGGAATGACCACTTTTGTCAGGGCATGGCGTCTGCGTCCGCCTAAAGTGTAAATGAGTTTCAGTGTTTCTTCGTCCACACTCATAAAAGCGGTATATAGGTTTAAAATACTTCCGAAAATTGCAACAGACATGCCAGCTACGATAATGGTAGTCGGCGTTGCTCCCAGCCAAACGATAAGAAGAGGTGCAAGGGCTGATTTCGGGAGACTGTTGAGTACGACCAGAAAAGGTTCGGATATTTCGGATGCCCGCCTGCTGAACCATAACAAGGTTGCACATAGGAGACTGATTACGGTTACTAAAAAGAAACTTGCCAAGGTTTCGTAGAGGGTGATTCCTATGTGTAAAAAAATGCTTTTGTCTAGTACCATTTTCCAAAAGCAGAGTGCTACTTTGGAAGGACTGCTGAAAATAAAAGAATCAATGAGTCCATAAGCAGAGGCAAATTCCCATAACAGTAAAAAACCAACCAAAAGAAAAATGCGGGCGCTGATTACAAGTATTTTGTCAAGTCTGTATTTGCGTAAAAAAGTTTGTTGTCTTTCAGAGACGTCAGTCATCTTCGTTCAACTCCTTCCAAATTAAATTGAAATAGTTTTTAAATTCCGGAGCATTTCGTCTGTGAAGCGGTGTGTCATCTTCTAAATCAAAAGAAAGTAAAATAGTCGATTTAATGTTAGCAGGCCGTTTGCTGAGAACAATGACGCGGTCAGACAGACTGATTGCTTCAGACAAGTCGTGGGTAACTAAGATGGCACTTCGGTGTTCTTTGCGGATGATTTGCCCAATATCATCGGATACATTTAAGCGGGTTTGATAATCCAAAGCAGAAAAAGGCTCATCAAGCAGCAGTAAATCCGGCTCTGATATTAAAGTTCGAATTAAGGCGGCACGTTGACGCATTCCTCCGGACAGTTCGGATGGTTTTGCATGTGCAAATTCAGATAAGCCATATTGCTTTAAATAATCTTGTACTTTTGATTTGGTTTCGGGAGTCAGACAATGATTGATTTCCAGGCCAAGTACGATATTTTTATAAATCGTGCGCCACTCTAAGAGATGGTCTTTCTGTAACATATATCCCATTTTCTTCCCGTGCAGTGTTATACTGCCTTCTTCGGGTTTTATAAGACCTGAAATCAAAGAGAGTAAAGTTGATTTTCCACAACCGGAGGGTCCTACAATGCTAATGAATTCATTTTTCTTCATAGAAAAAGACAGATTAGAAAGAGCCGGTGTTTCGCCTTCTAATGTATGGTAAGTATGACTTAGGTTCTTGATTTCTAATATCGTTTCCATCACGCACCTCCATTTGATATGTTATAATTTATGAGAAAAATGAGAATCCGTGCTTGAATGAAAAGAGAGAAGATAGTATAATCACACATATCATTGGTAAAATGATGGGAGCGTGCAGGATGAACTATCAAAAAGAACTGGATACATTAATTCAAAATATTCAGGCATCAGGCGAGGTGCCGAAACTTTTATTACACAGTTGTTGTGCGCCTTGCAGCAGCTATGTTTTGGAATATTTATCCGAATATTTTGAAATTACGGTATTTTATTATAATCCGAATATTTTTCCGGAAAGTGAATATACGAAACGTATTTTGGAACAACAGATGTTGATTCAGGATATGAAAGTCAAGCATCCGGTTTCTTTTCTTGCAGGCAGTTATGAAAGAAACAGATTTTATGAGATTGCGGCAGGAATGGAACACCTGAAGGAAGGCGGAGAACGTTGCTTTAAATGCTATGAACTGCGTATTACGGAAGCGGCTAAGGTTGCGGTGGAGGGAGAGTTTGACTATTTTACCACAACATTGAGTATCAGCCCGTTGAAGAATGCCAAAAAGTTAAATGAGATTGGAAAGGCAGTCGGCGAAAAATACGGAATAACTTATTTGCAGTCTGATTTTAAGAAGAAGAACGGTTATAAACGTTCGATAGAGTTATCAAAAGAATATGGCTTGTACAGACAAGATTATTGCGGGTGCGAATTTTCCTTCCGCGACAGACAAAACGAAAAGAAAAGAGGAAATTAGAATGGCACAATTATGGGGAGGCCGTTTTACAAAAGAAACGGATCAATTGGTTTACAACTTCAATGCATCGATTTCATTTGATCAGAAGTTTTATGTTCAGGATATCAAGGGCAGTATGGCACATGTAAAAATGCTTGCAAAACAAGGAATTTTGTCAGAGGAAGAAAAAGAACAGATTCTCCAAGGGCTCCAAGGCATTTTGGATGATGTAAATGAAGGAAGATTGGAAATTTCGGATAAGTACGAGGATATTCACAGTTTTGTGGAAGCTACTTTGATTGACAGAATCGGAGATGCAGGCAAGAAACTACATACAGGGAGAAGCCGAAATGATCAAGTCGCTTTGGATATGAAACTTTATACCAGAGACGAAATTCTTGCAATCGATGAACTTGTGAAAGAATTGTTACAAGTCCTTTTAAATATCATGAAAGACAATACAGAGACGTTTATGCCGGGATTCACACATTTGCAAAAGGCACAGCCGATTACATTGGCACACCATATGGGTGCATACTTTGAAATGTTTAAGCGCGACCGCTCGCGGCTGTATGATATTTATGAGCGCATGAATTATTGTCCGCTTGGCTCCGGCGCTCTGGCAGGAACGACATATCCGCTTGACCGGGAATATACAGCGAAGCTCTTAGAATTTTATGGGCCGACTCTAAACAGTATGGATTCAGTAGCTGACCGGGATTACTTAATTGAATTGTTATCGGCGCTTTCTACCGTTATGATGCATCTTAGCAGATTTTCGGAAGAAGTGATTATTTGGAATTCAAACGAATATCAATTTGTTGACATTGATGATGCTTACAGTACAGGAAGCAGTATTATGCCTCAAAAGAAAAATCCGGATATTGCAGAACTGGTTCGTGGTAAAACGGGACGTGTATACGGTGCGCTTATGTCGCTTTTGACAACGATGAAGGGAATTCCTCTGGCATATAATAAAGATATGCAGGAAGACAAAGAATTTGTATTCGATGCAATTGACACGACAAAGGGATGTCTTGCACTATTTACAGGAATGCTTCGTACTATGAAATTCCGCAAAGAAGTGATGGAAAACAGTGCGAAAAACGGCTTTACAAATGCGACAGATGCGGCTGATTATCTGGTAAACCACGGTGTTCCGTTTCGTGACGCCCACGGCATTGTCGGACAGCTTGTTTTGTATTGTATCCGGAAAGATATTGCGCTGGATGATATGACTTTGGAGGAATATAAAGCAATTTCACCGGTATTTGAAAATGATATTTACGAAGCAATCAGTATGAAAACCTGCGTTGAGAAACGTATGACAATCGGTGCACCAAGCAAGACGGCAATGGATAAAGTGATTGCAATTTGTGAGGAATATTTGAAAGATTGTGCAAAAACACTTGCATAATCTTAGGAAATATTATAACATTTTCAAATCACAGGAATTTTAACAGACAGATGAAAAGTGAGGGATAGAAACATGGACAGAAAATTAAAAGTAGGTATTCTTGGAGCAACGGGAATGGTTGGACAACGTTTTATTGCGTTATTGGAAAATCATCCTTGGTATGAAGTTGTGACAGTGGCAGCAAGCCCAAGATCAGCCGGTAAAACATATGAAGAAGCAGTGGGCGGTCGTTGGAAAATGTCTACACCGATGCCGGAAGCAGTGAAAAATTTAGTGGTTGCAAATGTCAATGAAGTAGAAAAGGTGGCATCAAGTGTTGATTTTGTATTTAGTGCAGTTGATATGTCTAAAGAAGAAATCAGAGCAATCGAAGATGCATATGCAAAGACAGAGACTCCGGTAGTTTCAAACAACAGCGCACATCGTTGGACGAAAGATGTTCCAATGGTAGTTCCTGAAATTAACCCGGAACATTTTGAAGTGATTGAGGCACAGAAAAAACGTCTCGGTACAAAGAGAGGTTTTGTGGCAGTGAAACCGAACTGTTCTATTCAAAGTTATGCACCGGTGCTTACGGCGTGGAAAGAATTTGAACCGACGGAAGTTGTGGCTACTACATATCAGGCTATCTCAGGCGCAGGTAAGACATTTAAAGACTGGCCGGAAATGCTGGGAAATATTATCCCGTATATCGGCGGCGAAGAAGAAAAGAGTGAACAGGAACCGCTTCGTATCTGGGGTAAGGTTGTAGACGGGGAAATCGTAAAGGCAGACAAACCGATTATTACTACACAGTGTATCCGTGTACCGGTACTTAACGGACATACAGCGGCGGTATTTGTAAAATTTGCTAAAAAGCCGACAAAAGAAGAACTGATTGACCGCCTTGTAAACTTTAAGGGACTTCCGCAGGAACTGGGACTTCCAAGTGCACCAAAGCAGTTTATTCAATATTTGGAAGATGATAATCGTCCGCAAGTAAATTTGGATGTAGATTATGAAAATGGTATGGGTATCTCTGTGGGACGTATCAGAGAAGACAGTGTCTATGATTTTAAATTTGTAGGATTGTCACATAATACTGTAAGAGGTGCAGCAGGAGGAGCAATTCTCTGCGCTGAGACACTGACTGCAAAAGGATATATTCAGGCAAAATAAATATGAATGAAAGATTGCGTTCTTGTGCGCAATCTTTTTTTGCGCAAATACTGGAAAAACGGAGTGGAATCTGATATTCTGGAAAAGAATCAATCGCATTTTCAAAAAGCAATAAAAGGAATATTTATGGGAAAGTCAGTATATATAGCGGAAAAGCCGAGCGTGGCTCAGGAATTCGCAAAAGCATTAAAATTGAATACGAGGCGAAAAGACGGCTATCTGGAAGGTGATAACGAGATTGTGACATGGTGTGTGGGGCATTTGGTGACCATGAGTTATCCGGAAGTGTACGATGAAAAGTATAAAAGATGGAGTCTGGACACACTGCCATTTCTGCCGAAAGAATTCTTGTATGAAGTCATTCCAAGCGTGAAAAAACAGTTTCAAATTGTCAGTGGCATTTTGAATCGTTCGGACGTAGATACCATATATGTCTGTACCGACTCCGGAAGAGAAGGAGAATACATTTACCGCTTAGTGGAGCAGATGGCACATGTACAGGGCAAACACAGAAAACGTGTCTGGATTGACTCTCAAACAGAAGAAGAAATTCTGCGTGGCATCAGAGAAGCAAAAGATTTGTCAGAATACGATAATCTTTCTGCTTCTGCATACCTGAGAGCAAAAGAAGATTATTTGATGGGAATTAATTTCTCAAGACTTTTGACATTGAAATATGGAAACAGCATTTCTAACTATTTGAAAAAGAGATATACGGTACTGTCAGTCGGACGGGTTATGACTTGTGTACTGGGTATGATTGTGCGCAGGGAACGGGAAATCAGAGACTTTGTAAAGACTCCGTTTTATCGGGTAATAAGCACAATGGAAGCGGGAGAACGGACATTTGAAGGAGAATGGAAAGCCGTAGAGGGTTCCGAATATTTCCAAAGTCCTGATTTATACAAAGAAAATGGATTTAAAACGCGGGAAAAAGCGGAAGAATTGATTCGTTATTTGGATGATGGCAATGAATTGGCATGTCAGGTCGTTGCGATTGAACGAAAACAGGAAAAGAAGAATCCTCCGTTATTATTCAATTTGGCAGAACTTCAAAATGAATGCTCAAGACGTTTTAAAATCAGTCCGGATGAAACACTTCGAATCACGCAGGAACTGTATGAAAAGAAATTGGTTACATATCCGAGAACGGATGCCAGAGTGCTTTCCACAGCGGTTGCAAAAGAGATACATAAAAACCTCAACGGTTTGTCAAAATATCCAATGGCAGCTCCGTATTTAAAGGACATTGCAGAATTCGGAAGCCATAAGAAACTGGCAAACAGTCGCTATGTCAATGATAAACAGATTACGGACCACTATGCAATTATACCGACAGGACAAGGCCTTTCGGCGCTTGCGAGCGTGTCGCAAACTGCAAAACAGGTATATGATACGATTGTCAGACGGTTCCTTAGTATTTTTTATCCGCCTGCGGTATATCATAAAGTGAGTGTTACCACACAGATGAAAAAAGAACAATTTTTTGCAAACTTTAAGGTGTTAAGTGAAGAAGGATACCTGAAAGTGGCGGGTGTGGGAAATGATAATAATGCGGATACGACTCTTTTTGATGTGGTGAAACAAATTAAAAAAGGCGATATTCTGAAGGTGCAGACATTAGATATTAAAGAAGGAGAAACAGCTCCTCCAAAACGATACAATTCAGGCTCCATTATTCTTGCCATGGAAAATGCAGGACAACTGATCGAAGATGAGGAACTTCGTGCGCAGATTAAGGGAAGCGGTATCGGAACCAGCGCTACCCGCGCGGAAATCTTGAAAAAGTTGATTCATATTGACTATTTGTCTTTGAATAAGAAAACTCAGATTATCACACCTACGCAGCTGGGAGAAATGGTTTTTGATGTTGTGGACCATTCTATTCGCCAATTACTGAATCCGGAATTAACGGCAAGTTGGGAAAAAGGGTTGAATTATGTGGCAGACGGGCAAATTACTTCGGAGGAATATATGCAAAAACTGGAAGGTTTTGTTGCAAGAAGAACGAGCGGTGTGCTAGAATTAAATAATCAATATCAACTGAAAAGTTGTTATGATAAAGTGGCAACGTATTATAAGCAGTAAGACATGAAAGAAAGAAGGAATGGTAAATGGAACAGTTAACAGTAAAAGCGCTTTACAATTTGGATGAGACTATTGCAAAAGATATTTTTGAAGGTGTGACATATCCATGGGAAGTACTTCCTAAAATAGGCACGTTTATTGTGGAACTTGGCAATCAGCTGCCGAAGGATGAGTATGACATGGTGTGGGAAAATGTGTGGGTTGCGAAATCAGCAAAAGTCGCACCTACAGCGTTTATCAATGGACCTGCAATCATCGGAAAGAATGCAGAGGTAAGACATTGTGCATTTATTCGGGGAAATGCAATCGTCGGTGAAGGAGCGGTAGTTGGAAACTCCACAGAGTTGAAAAATGTAATTTTATTTAACAAGGTTCAGGTACCACATTACAATTATGTGGGGGATTCTATTCTTGGTTACAAGGCTCATATGGGAGCCGGTTCCATTACTTCCAATGTAAAATCCGATAAAACATTGACTACGGTTAAGACACCGGAGGGAGCGATTGAGACGGGACTTAAAAAGTTCGGAGCCATGCTTGGCGATGAAGTAGAAGTAGGTTGCGGAAGCGTTTTAAATCCGGGTACGGTAGTAGGAGCGCATACAAATATCTATCCATTGTCTATGGTAAGAGAATTTGTTCCGGCAAACAGTATCTATAAAAAACGCGGTGAAGTAGCAGAAAAGTATTAAGATATCATTTCAAAGACGGATGTAGAATTATTTTACAACCGTCTTTTTTTATGTTATGCTGTAAGTCCATAATAATCATTCAAGTCTGCAAAGAAATTCCCACAAAAACAAAAAAGAAAATGGTTGACATTTAGTAACAAGTATAATAGTATATTAATAGAAAACGAACATAAGTTCGCATAAAAGGAGATATAAAAATGGCTAATGAAGATAAGAAAAAAGCCTTAGATGCGGCAATTTCAAAATTGGAGAAAGATTTTGGAAAAGGAACGGTTATGAAATTGGGAGATGCGAGTGCAAATGTTTCCGTAGAAACAGTACCGACCGGTTCCCTTAGCTTAGATATTGCATTGGGTTTGGGCGGTGTACCAAAGGGAAGAGTCATTGAGGTTTTCGGTCCGGAATCCAGTGGTAAGACGACAGTCACGTTACATATGATTGCAGAAGTGCAAAAAAGAGGCGGTATAGCAGGATTTATTGATGCGGAGCATGCATTGGACCCTGTATATGCAAAAAATATCGGTGTAGATATCGATGAATTGTATATTTCACAGCCGGACAGCGGAGACCAGGCTTTGGAAATCGCAGAGACCATGGTTCGTTCAGGAGCTATGGATATTGTGGTAATTGACTCTGTTGCGGCGTTGGTGCCACGTCAGGAGATTGAAGGGGATATGGGTGACAGCCATGTAGGCCTTCAGGCAAGATTGATGTCACAGGCACTTCGTAAGTTAACACCGGTTATCAGTAAGTCCAACTGTGTGGTTGTATTTATCAACCAGTTGCGTGAAAAAGTAGGCGTTCTGTTTGGAAACCCTGAAACCACGACAGGCGGTCGAGCACTTAAATTTTATGCATCGGTTCGTATGGATGTCAGAAGAACTGAAACGTTAAAAATGAACGGGGAGATGGTCGGAAACCGTACCCGCATTAAAATTGTAAAAAATAAGATTGCACCTCCGTTTAAAGAGGCAGAGTTTGATATTATGTTTGGAAAGGGTATTTCCAAAGAGGGGGATATTCTTGATTTGGCAGTTTCAGTGGATATTGTGAATAAGAGTGGTGCATGGTATGCGTACAATGGCGATAAGATTGGACAAGGACGTGAGAATGCAAAACTATATTTGAGTTCACATCCGGAAGTGCTGGATGAAATCGAAGCAAAAGTCAGGGCACACTTCGGCCTTGACGGGAGTGTAAAAGAGGAAGCATAAGATGGTAAGTCTGAATGAAACGGATGATTTGATAAAACGTGCAAAATTGCGTGCTTTGCATCTTTTAGAATATATGGACAGAACCGAACAGCAATTGCGTGAAAAATTAAGAGCAGATTATTCGGAAGATGTTGTGGACATCGCATTGGAATATGTGAAAAGTTTCGGATATATCAATGATGAAGGATATGCGAAACGATACATAGAAAATAGAAAAGATTCCAAAAGTAAAGAGGAACTTAGGCTGACTCTGGTTCAAAAAGGGATATCCAAGACAACGATATCTGATGCTTTGGAAGAATGTTATGAAGAGCAGGATGAGTTGAATGCAATCCGAAAGCTGCTTGATAAGAAACATTTTTGCGGGGAAACGGCATCGGAAAAAGAAAAACAGAAAATATACGGATATCTGATGCGGAAAGGATTTCACTATGATACGGTTCGTCAAGTGCTACAAGTTTCTTCATCGAACACTTGACATTATTGGTAAAACAGTATAAAATCTATTTGTTGTATTTGTACAATGAAAATTTAATGAGGAGGTGCTCCTGTGCAAGTTAATATTATTGTAGCTGCTATCGCTGTGGTAATTGCACTTGTTGTAGCATCAATCGTATCTCGTGCCCTTACAATTTCTAAGTTAAAGAAGGATGCAACTTCAAAAATTGGAAATGCAGAAAGCAGAGCAAGAGAAATTATTGATGACGCGTTGAAGTCTGCGGAAACAACAAAGAAAGAAGCTCTCTTGGAAGTAAAAGAAGAGTCTATTAAGACCAGAAAAGAGCTCGAAATTGAAACAAAAGAAAGACGAGCTGAATTACAACGCTATGAAAAAAGAGTGTTATCCAAGGAAGAGACTTTAGACAAAAGAGCAGATGCATTGACGCAACGCGAAGCAAGTTTTACGCAAAAAGAAGAGCATATGAAACAGCGTGAAGCAAAAGTGGAAGAGTTGAGCAAGCAAAGAGTACAGGAACTGGAACGAATCTCAGGTTTGACCTCCGAACAAGCAAAGGATTATTTGTTAAAAACTGTTGAAGAAGATGTGAAACATGACACTGCGAAATTAATCAAAGAATTAGAGACGCAGGCAAAAGAAGAAGCCGGTAAAAAGGCAAAGGAATATGTCGTTACGGCAATTCAAAAATGTGCAGCAGATCACGTGGC
>CAZRZV010000010.1:0-33144 GCA_964604665.1 uncultured Faecalimonas sp.
CCGTTAACGATCTGGAAAGCTGTATCGGGCGAAGACAGCATATGCTCGGCGGCGAGGTCTATGTAGACTTTCCCTTTGCGGAGCAGCTTGACCGAATTTCCGTTTTCGTCTTTACTGAGCTCATATATTCCGTAACATTCCGGGCAAAAGCCGAGATGATCGGCAACCATACTACGCTCACGGTAATCAAGTGCTTCGTAGGCTGTAAACAGTGCTTCTGACTGCCACTGTTTGAAAAATAACCTTTCAGGATTGGAGGTAGTGTCAACCGTCACGTCCTCTGCCGTGCTCTCTCCGTCCTCGTCGACGTATTTACGGTAAAAATCGGTGTAGTGCGTGCTGTCGATTCCGACACGGATGATTTCTTTGGTGTCCTTTACGCTTCTTCCAATTTCAGCGGAAATTATGGTTATCGTTTCATCATCAAACTTATACTCATATTTTGCATACAGCGCCATTGCCTTTTTCAGCGCTCGGTATTCGTCCACGCTTTGCACGGAACATGTTAAGGAAGGAAATTACAAAATGGAAATGGATGCAACACAACCTTTGAAAAGCTATGCGCTGGTTCTTTTAGAAAAAATTCGTGAAAATGCACCGATTTCAAAAAGAGAGTTACAGAATATTACGGGATTTAGTTGGGGATTAATTTCGCGTCTGACGAATGAATTAGTAGATGCTAGTTATATAGTGTCGAAGGGAAAAGTCGATACGGGCGTGGGCAGAAAACCAGATGAGTTTGACGTCAATTCTGAAAAGAATTATTTTATTGGTGTTGATTTTTCGCATCGTGGAACGATTATCGCTGTCACAGACATGAACCATTCAAAGGGAGTAGCATCTATCTGAACTAACTGCCCTGCATGAGGTTTACGTTTGCGTCTGTGAGTACGATGACGAACTTTTTTCTTCTTAGGGCTTTCAATTCCGGCATTTTTAAGTATACTAGAGAGAGAAGTATATGAGAGGGCAATCTCATAGTCTTCCAAAAGTATATCTTTGAAATGAAGGAAATTGACTCCTTGATGCTCGGGTAAAGCATGAATGGCAAGGACTTTTTCCTTTGTTTCATCTGAAAGGGCATGAGCTGGCTTTCTGCCTGTGTTTTTATGAATCAAAGATTCAGCACCAGATACGAGGACTCCTTTCTTTAAACGAGTAATCTGGCGAGGAGAAAGCGACAAGAGTTCAGCAGCTTGTTCTCTAGTAATAGACTTGTCGATGAAACTGTTAATGACTTTAAATGTTTTTAGTTGTATCGGATAATTCCAATTGGCAATGTGAAATACGTGAGATATAATATAAAATGAAAGCGGAGGAACATAAAAGATGTTGGAACATTGGAAAGACAATGATTACAGTGTTGTAAAGGAAAAAATAGTACCGATTTCTGTAAAAGATTCGAAAGATGTAGATAATGCGAAAGAACTTTTAAATAAAAAAGCTTCATGTGTTTCCTTTAAAACAGATGAGGTTGCAAGCTTTACAAAAAAAGGGGCATACATAGTGCTTGATTTTGGCAAGGAACTGTGTGGGAGCCTGCGTTTTGTAACACGAATGGTAAAGGGTGGTGTGGCAACGTTTCGTATTACATTAGGAGAGTCATTGACGGAAGCATATTCATCTGTTGGGGAGAAGAATGCCACAAATGATCACTCACCACGTGATTTTGAGGTGATGATATCGAATATGTCAGATTTGACTTTCGGAATGAGTGGTTTTCGTTTTGCACGTGTGGAGTTGTTATCAGAAGATGTAGTATGGATAAAAAATATTTTTGCAGTTAGTATATTACCTTTTTTTGAAAAAGAGGGATATATAACTACTAGTGATTCGGAGTTGAATAAAATTATCGAAACCGCAGCATACACTTTGAAATTGAATTTTCAAAATGGATATATCTGGGATGGTGTCAAACGTGATCGGTTGGTATGGAGTGGAGATTTGAATCAGGAAATCATAACTTCAATATATCTTTATGGAGACAATACAAATATTACGAATTCCCTGTCGTTTTTGAAAGATGAGACACCAGCTGACGATTGGATTAATATGATACCAACCTATTCAGCATGGTGGGTTATCAATCTGTGTGATTACTGTAGGATGACTGGAAACAGAGATTATTTTGAAGAGAACAGAGACTACGCAAAAGCAATTTTTAGAAATTTCAATTGTTGTATAGCAGCTGATGGCACGATTGATTTTCAACTGCCACCTGAATATATGTGTTTCTATTTGGATTGGCCGACACATGGTACTCATGATGCTGTAATTGGTACGGCAGCTATCATTATGGTTGCAGCAAAATGTTATCTTTCAATGGAAGATAATGCGGATTGCCGAAATATTCTACAGAAATTGAATGTTTATCTCGATATGCCGTGCGAGTTTAAGCAGACAAGAGCGTTCCAAATTTTAGCTGGAAGAAAGGCAGAGGGAGAAAATCTATTCCTTGAAAAAGATGGTGCAGCAGGATTCTCTACTTTTATGTCTTACTATATACTGAAAGCAGATGCACTTGCAAAGGGTGAGAAGATTCTACCTATCATAAAAGAATATTTTGGTGCAATGCTTATGCGTGGTGCTACAACTTTCTGGGAAGATTTTCATATGGATTGGCTGAAAAGAAGCGGACGTATTGACGAACTTCCAAAAGAAGGTGAAAGAGATATTCATGGTGATTATGGTGCGTTTTGTTATAAAGGCTTCCGACATTCGTTATGTCATGGATGGGCGAGTGGAGTG
This sequence comes from uncultured Faecalimonas sp., assembly GCA_964604665.1. Classification (GTDB taxonomy): domain Bacteria; phylum Bacillota; class Clostridia; order Lachnospirales; family Lachnospiraceae; genus Faecalimonas. Next base: position 2,749 of record CAZRZV010000010.1, read on the forward strand.
TTGGCATTCATTATTGAGTATATGCTTGGTTTAAGACTCGAAGATGGTGGAGAGAAATATGAAGTGGTTCCACATACCATGGGAGTTCAGGAAATCAATGCAAAAATACCAGTACGAGATGGTTGGTTACTGATACAAGTAAAAGATGAAAATGTTGTTGTTAATAAGATCGATTGTGCGCCCCAAAATTAAAAAAGGAAAAGGGGCGTTATGCATCAATTGTAATCTACAGAGAATGCAGTTAAATAATTATTGTAAAAATAAAATCCAAAGAATAGATTTGGCTATTCTTGGAAATATATGTGTATACTTGGAATGTACGCCAAATGACATTTTGAAATTTGAAGAAATGTAATAAAAACAAACCCTATCGTTCAATGTGACATGAATGATAGGATTTGTTTGTGGGGGAATTAAGTTAAGTCATCTATTTGAAATAATCCCTCTACAGGTATATCCAGGTATCTTGCAAGTCGGAGAGAGAGTTCTAAAGATGCATTTCGTTCCCCGCGTTCAATGCGCCCAATGGTTCTTCCGCAGGAACCGATAGCAATTGCTAAATCTTCCTGCTCTATGCTGAATTATTACAAAGATAGTGGTTGCATCTTTTTTGTGACCACAACACATTGTGAAGTAGTATGTTTGCTTTCTCGAATTAAAATCGGATAGTACATCATATACTATCGCAGAAAAAAATTGGGATTTCTGAGTTTGCAGGAGAGGAGATTTAAAATTGAAAAATAGTAATGTACAAAAATTAACTTTATCAGCTATGTTTTTGGCACTTGGGATGATTCTCCCTTTTATGACAGGACAGATACGTGAAATTGGAAATATGTTATTACCGATGCACATTCCCGTGCTTCTTTGCGGACTGATTTGCGGCTGGCAATATGGTCTTGCGGTCGGATTGGTGCTTCCGATACTTCGTTCCATGGCTTTTGGTATGCCGCCGATGTATCCGATAGCAATCGGAATGGCATTTGAACTTGCTACGTATGGATTTGTAATTGGATTTTTATATGGAAAGTCGAGATGGAAATGCATTATCGCTTTGTATAAGTCTATGATAACAGCCATGATAGCGGGAAGATGCGTTTGGGGACTGGCAAGCATGATATTATTAGGCGTAAAAGGTCAGGCATTTACCATGCAGGCATTTCTTGCAGGTGCATTTTTCAATGCTATTCCGGGAATCCTTTTACAATTAATATTGATACCTGTGATTATGGTTGCACTTGGACGTGCAAAACTGGTTCCGTTTTCAATACATAAAAAGAAGGAGAACTGTTGTGCAAAAGTTGATTCATAAGATTGATGAATTACTTTGCAATCGTGATAGAGTGATTGTTGCAATTGATGGCTGTTCCGGCGCAGGGAAAACGACCCTGGCAACTCAATTGTCAAAACAGTATGATTGCAATGTAATACATATGGATGATTTTTTTCTGAGACCGGAGCAGCGCAGCAGAGAAAGATTGGCTATGCCGGGCGGCAATATCGATTACGAAAGATTTGAGGAAGAGGTTATCAAACCACTTCTTGCAAAGAAGGATTTTTCGTTCAGACCATACGATTGCAGTACCGGAAATCAAAGGGAGCCTGTTTATATTAAGTATAAGAAACTCACTATTATTGAGGGTACTTATAGTTTACATCCCAGATACCGGGATGCGATGGATATCAAAATCTTTTTAAATATTGATGAAGCGACGCAAAAAGAACGTATCAAAAAGCGGAATCCGGATAAGTATGAAAGATTTATACGAGAATGGATTCCGATGGAAAGACAGTATTTTGATGCCTATATCAGAGAGGTTGATTTTAAGTTGATTTCAAAGAAAGAAATTTACGAATATTAAGTAAGTGGAGAACAAATATGGAAAATCAGGAAGTACAGCACAAACGTCGTGTGCGTTATTCAGGTACACATCCGAAGAGTTATCAGGAAAAATACAAAGAGCATAATCCGGAAAAGCATGCGGATGTTGTTGAAAAGGTGATTCAAAAAGGGAGCACACCCGCAGGAATGCATATTTCCATTATGGTACAGGAAATCTTGGATTTTCTTCAGATTAGACCTGGACAGACAGGGCTTGATGCTACGTTGGGATATGGCGGACATACGAAAGCAATGTTACAGAAACTGGAAGGACAGGGACATATCTATGCGCTTGACGTCGACCCGATTGAGTCGGCAAAGACGAAAGAACGGTTAGAAAAGCAAGGGTTTGGCGAAGAAATTTTGACAGTCAGACTTCAAAATTTTGCAGATATTGACTTGGTTACAAAAGATACCGGGAAAAAGTTTGATTTCATTTTAGCGGACTTGGGTGTCTCTTCCATGCAGATAGACAATCCTGAGAGAGGTTTCTCTTATAAGGTGGATGGTCCGTTGGACTTGCGCATGAATCCACAAAAAGGTGAGAGTGCGGCAGACAGATTGAAAGAAGTTTCCTACGAAGAATTGGTGGGAATGTTGGTAGAAAATGCCGATGAACCATATGCTGTGGAAATAGCAGATGCGGTTTTTAAGCGGAAAAAACACGGCAAACCAATTGAAACCACCACAGATTTCAGAGCGGCAATTGAAGAAGCACTTGTAAGAGTTCCGGAAAAAGAGCGGGCAGAAGCTGTCAAAAAATCCTGTCAGAGGTCATTTCAAGCTCTTAGAATTGATGTGAACAGTGAATTTGAAGTGTTATATGCCTTCTTGGAAAAACTTCCCGAGGTGCTTGCACCAAACGGGAGAGTGGCGATTTTGACCTTTCATTCGGGAGAAGACAGATTGGTGAAACGTTCCTTTAAAGAATTACAAAAAGCAGGAATTTACAGTGATATATCTAAGGATGTGATTCGGCCAAGTGCAAAAGAGTGTGCGAAAAATGGACGTGCCAGAAGTACAAAGATGCGCTGGGCAATCAGGACAGCAGAATAGAAATAGAAAATCCGTGGGTCTCATATCAAAACTCACGGATTTTTGTTATTCTTTGGATTCTTTTACATCTGTAAACACAATATATTTATCAAAGAAAAATTCAGTTACAAAGTTTGTCAACATGGTAACTGCCAAGATGATATAGTCTCCCGCGTTGCCTACTGCCTGTTCAAGCGGCGCCTCGGCAATATGTCCTAAAATAGTCGAGACAGGTGTGAATACTGCGTAGAATCCGGCTACTTTTAACATGGCAATTGGAATATTGGTTGCCGATTGGAATGTGTATTTACGATTAAATGTGAAATTCCATATGACAGATGCAATCAAAGCGGGCAGATAACAAACCCAGTAGTCTAGTTTTACATGGAACAATAGTGGCGGAACTTCCTCTAACAACGTACAAACCAATACCTGAATGACTCCCGCCGAAATAGAAAACAGTGTAAATTTAATTGCCTGCATCATATTTGAATTTTTCTTTTGCATATTTTTTCCTCCAATTATGTATTACTAGTTTCCACTATAAACCATTGGAATCACAGGTGCAACCAAAAGTAACTTCGTTTTTGCTTTTTTCTTTCTGAATAAAAATTGAAAAATAAGAAACTTGGGTGTAGAATAGGTACAAGAGTGATATCATATCACATATAAAAAGAAGAAGGAGTATAGTATTATGAAAATAGCAGTAACATACGAAAACGGAGAAATTTTTCAACATTTCGGACACACAGAACAATTTAAAGTTTATGAAGTCGAGAACAACGAGGTAAAGTCTTCCGAAGTGGTTGGGAGCGATGGAAACGGACATGGTGCATTGGCAGGATTGCTTCAGGAACATAATATTGATGTGCTGATTTGCGGCGGTATCGGCGGAGGTGCACAGACGGCACTCGCATCGGTAGGAATTGAATTGTTTGGCGGTGTCTCAGGCGGTGCAGATGAGGCAGTGGCAGCGTATCTCGCAGGAAACTTAGCATACAATCCAAATGTACAATGCAATCATCATGGCGAACACCATCATGAAGGAGAATGTGGAAGCCATGGATGCGGAGAACATCATTAGTTTCATCCAATATAATACCATTTCATGTTGAATTGGTTCAAAATTAGTGATACAATAAAAGAAATATTTCTTTAAAGGAGAGGAAAATTATGAAAAAGAAATTATCATTTTTATTATGCCTCGTTTTAACATTAGCGATGACATTTGCAATGGTAGGATGTGGTGAGACGGAGAAAGATGATGACAAAGGAACTAACAAAAAGAAAGCAGAGTCGGTTGTCGGCACATGGGAAACAGAGGTTGATATGCTGGATTTTCTGTTAGACGAAATCGGTGATGATGAAGCCGGCAATTACATTGATATGGATGAGTTCGTTATTAAAATGTCTGTAGAGATGGATAAAGATGGTAAGTATGCAGTTTCAGTGGACAAAGATGCATTCGAGGACCAATTAGTGACAATGATGAAAGGCATGATGGAAAACATGATGCAGGCAGCTGCAAACGAAGCAGGCGTAACACTTGATGAATTTATGAGTGCAGCAGGAATGACAATGGATGAACTTGTTGAGTCAGCGCTGGCAGAAGCAGATATGGATACTTTGATGGCTGACTTTGAAGATGAAACAGGTACTTACGAATACAAAGATGGTAAACTTGTATTTGATGGTGAAGATGAGTGGACAATCGAATTTGATGGAGCATCTAAGTTTGAAGTGACAGCTATGGAAGGAGAAGATGAGGAAATGTCAGCCCTTCTTCCAATCGTATTCACAAAAAAATAATTAAAAGGTTTGTATGATGAAAACAGCGGGAATTAATTCCTGCTGTTTTTTTGTTGAATGACGGGGCAACTCATAGTATAATAAAAAAAATTTTATTTTTATAAGAAACTAATGGCATATAGTCAGATAAAAACGAGGTGATAGGCATGCAATTGGAAGTAAAAGATTTGAAGAAATCTTTTGGTGAAACAGAGGTTCTTCATGGTATTTCTTTCTCTGTGACCAGTGGTAGAGCGATGGGACTCTTAGGAAGAAATGGTGCAGGTAAAACGACAACCATTCGTATTTTGATGGATGTATTCAAAGGAAATGCAGGGACGGTTACGATAGATGGGAAACCATTTAGTTCGAAGGAGTACCAAATAGGGTATTTGCCTGAAGAACGTGGCCTGTATCCGAAAAAAACTGTGGCGGAACAGCTGGTTTATCTGGCGATGCTGCGCGGGTTGGATGTAAAGAAAGCAAAAGAACAAATGAAAAAATGGCTGGAGCGCATGGGCGTTTCGGAATATGAAAACAGAAAACTAGAGACATTGTCCAAGGGAAATCAACAGAAGGTACAGTTGGCACAGACGCTGCTTTGTGACCCGGAGATTGTAATTTTGGATGAACCTTTTTCCGGATTAGACCCGGTCAATGCACAGATTTTGAAAGATGTCATCAAAGAACAGATTCGTGATGGAAAACTTGTGATTTTCTCAAGCCACCAGATGAGTTATGTGGAAGAGTTCTGTGATGAGATTGCCATCTTAAATCACGGCGACGTGGTGCTTTCGGGTGATTTGAAAGAAATTAAGAGAGATTTTGGCCGAGAACGTCTGGTGATTTCAAGTTTGGGTGAGAGTGCATCAGAGTTAGCAGAAAAGCTGAGAAACGAATTTGCTGATTTATTAGAAGTAGAAAAGATACAGAAGGACAGAGTGATTATTCGTAAAATGGCAGAAGAAAATAAACCATTGATTTTACAGAGATTGGTTGAAAAAAATGTGGATATCGAATACTTTGGACTTTATGAGCCGTCCTTGAACGACATTTTTGTAGAAAAGGCAGGTGACGAATAGTGAAACAGTTTTTGATTGTATTAAAATTTGAATTGAATAATTATTTTAAGAACAAAAGCTTTATGGCGACAACGCTTATATTGGCGGTGCTTGTAGCGGCTATTATAATCGTACCTACCATGATTCCGGGGCTACTTTCCGACAAGGAAGAAACGCAAGACAGCAGTTTTTCCACGGGAGCAGAAGTTGACGAGGATGAAATGGACTATTTGGGCATTTACGTTACCGAAGGAGCAAAGGATGTTGATACGGAGTTGATATTTGACCTGTATCCTGCCAAATGGACTACTTATGATTCGAAGGAGGCCTTGGAAAAAGGGGTGGAAAGCGAAGATATACAGGCAGGATTTGTTCTTGAGAGCCTGAAGGAAGTAACCTATGTAGTCAACAACAAGGAAATGTATGATTATATCGGAGAGTCTTTTGTGTATTCTTTGTCGCAAGTGCAAAAAATGCAGTATTTGATGGAACAGGGATTGACACTGGAGCAGATAGCGGAGTCAGAAAGTTTCCAAGTTGACATGGAAGAAGAAATCTTGGGGAAAGACAGTGCATCAAATTATTGGTATACTTATGTATTGGTGTTTGTGGTCTACATTTTAATTATTTTCTATGGACAGATGATAGCAACGTCTGTTACCACGGAAAAGAGTAACCGTGCCATTGAAATTCTGGTTACCAGCGTCAATTCAAACAGTTTGATTTTCGGAAAAGTACTGGCAGGAGCCATCGCAGGTATCTTGCAGGCAGGCATCATTCTTGGCGCCGGATTTGCTTCTTACGGACTTGTTAGGGAAAAATGGGGAGGTATCCTGGATATGCTCTTTGATATCCCGGGTTATGTTTTAATTGTTTTTGCAATATTTGCAGTATTGAGCTACCTTCTCTATGCATTTGTGTTTGGTATGCTTGGGGCGTTGGTATCCAAGACAGAAGATATCAGCAAAAGTGCTTCACCGGTTATGATGATTTATATTGCATCTTTCATTATTGCAATGGTGGGTATGAGTTCAAATCCTGACAGCGCGCTTATGAAAGTGTCTTCTTTTATTCCGTTTACATCGGGAAATGCCATGTTTATCCGTGTGTCTATGGGTAGTGTGGCCGTTTGGGAAGTGATTGTATCGGCGCTGATTTTAGTGGCAAGCTGCGTGGTGGCAGGTATACTGGCAGCGAAAATCTTCCGCTTTGGAACGTTGCACTATGGAAATCCGATTAAATTTAAAACTGCTTTGAAAAAAGCGAGAGAATAATTTTTATACAACGTTTATGAAAAACTCCTAAATTTTACAAAAATTTGAGTGTTATATTTGGATAAATATGACACACTAAGAGTATGTAAAGTTTAGGAGGATTTTTATGCGTAAAATTGTTAATTTAAATCAGAATTGGAAATTTATACAAGAAGATGCAGGGCTGCCAATGGATTATCCCGAAGAGTGGGAAACGGTACAACTACCGCATACATGGAATGCGGTGGATGGAAATGACGGCAATGGAGCTTACGATAGAGGAAGTTATTGGTATGCCAAAGAATTTGACACACCAAAACAACCACTTGCGGGCGGAAGGACATTTGTGGAAATCCTGGCGGCAGGGCAACAGGCAAAGGTTTATGTTAACGGAAAAGAAGTGACATATCATGAAGGCGGATATTCTATTTTCCGTGCGGATATCACTGATTATTGCAAGGAAGAAGGCAAAAACCTGTTAGTAGTGAATTGCAGCAATGAAGAAAAGTCAAATGTATATCCGCAGCATGCAGATTTTACTTTTTACGGTGGCTTGTATCGCGGTGTAAATATCATTAGTGTGCCAAATACCCATTTTGATTTGGAATATTTTGGGGCGCCCGGGATTGAGGTGACGCCAAAGCCGACGGAAGATGGAGGGGCAACTTTTCATATAAAAACCTATATTAAAAATGCGGATGAAAATTTTACGGTGCTATACAGCATTACAGATGCATATGGGAAAGAGGTAGGGTATGCCTGTCGTCCGGCAGATGCATCGTGCGTGACTGTTTACGTGCCGGATGTTACACTGTGGGATTTGGACAATCCGTATCTTTATACCGTAACAGCATTGCTGCAACGCAGGAATGAGACCTACGACGAAATCTGCACGCAGGCCGGTGTGAGAAGTTTTTCTTGTGACCCACAAAAAGGTTTTATTATCAATGGCAAAGAAACTCCTCTTCGCGGTGTAAGCCGTCATCAGGATATTGTATATAAAGGAAATGCACTTACGCGGGAAGACCATTATGAGGATGCATTTATCATTAAGGAATTGGGAGCAAATACAATTCGTCTGGCACACTATCAGCATTCGCAGGAGTTTTATGATGCCTGTGATGAAATGGGATTTGCAGTGTGGGCGGAAATTCCGTTTATCAGTGTAATGAATGAAGATCCGAAAGCACATGATAACTGCATCAGTCAGATGAAGGAACTAATTGTGCAAAATTACAATCACCCGTCTATTTTCTTCTGGGGAATTTCGAATGAAATTTTGATTGGGGGTATTTCTAAGAAATTAGTGGAAAACCACAAGGAATTGAATGCGTTGGTAAAAGAAATGGATCCAACCAGACTGACAACCATCGCCCATGTGTCCATGACGCCGATAGAGGGGGACATGCATTATATTACGGACACCGAAAGTTATAATCACTATTTTGGCTGGTATAACAGAAAGATAGAGGACAATGGTCCATGGCTCGATGATTTCCATAAAAAACATCCGGATATTTGTCTTGGACTCTCTGAGTATGGATGTGAGGGTATTATTACTTATCACGGGCCAAATCCGAGGTGCAAAGATTATAGCGAGGCTTATCAGGCGTTGTATCATGAACACATGGCAAAGGTTTTAAATGAGAGACCATGGATTTGGTCAAGCCATGTTTGGAATATGTTTGATTTTGGATGTGCAGCTCGTGATGAGGGCGGTGTAGCAGGACGTAATAATAAAGGTCTTGTAACTATGGATCGGAAGACAAAGAAGGACAGTTATTATATTTATAAAACATATTGGAACCCGGAGCCGATGGTGCATATTACAGGAAAACGCTATGCACAGCGAGCCGGCGAGACAACGGAAATTAAGGTGTATTCAAATCAGGATAAGGTGTCTTTATATTTGAATGGAAACTTGCTAGAAGAGAAAGAAACTGTAGATAAAATAACAGTATTTACGGTGGCATTGCAGGAAGGTTTCAATGTGATACTCGCAGTAGCAGGAAGTGTGAAAGATAGTGCGACAATTGAGAAAGTAGACGAAGAACCTGAAATTTACAGATTGCCGGGTGTGGATGAAAGTACGGGCGGAGCTGCCAACTGGTTTGCACAGATGGGAGATTTGGAATTAGCGCCGGAGATGGAATTCCCGGAAGGAAAATTGAGTGTCAAATCCAAACTTTCAGAAGTTTATGAGAATCCGGGGGCATGGAAGATTATTCAGGGTCTTCTGCCGATTCCTGTTTCACCGGAACACGGTATGTGGGGCATGATTTCCAATGCAACGTTGGAGAGTCTCATTGAAATGCAAGGCGAGGCGCCGGAAGGTGCAGTGGCGATGCTGAATGCGAGTTTGAATCAATTTGATATTGTGAAAAAGTAAAAAGAGGGCTGTCGCTATCACGACAACCCTCGTACCTTTAGCCTCTATAGACGATTTTTCCATTACAGATAGTGTAATGAATCTTGCCGAAAAGTTTTTCACATTTGAAAGGTGTGTTGGCGGATTTGGAAGCAAATTTGTCCACAATCCATTCTTCGTCAGGATCAAAAATAACAAAGTCTGCAGGGGCATTTTCTTCAATGCGTCCACCCGGAAGTTTGTATAATTTTGCAGGATTTATGGTCATCTTTTCGATTAATTCCATTAACGAGAGATGACCTTTTTTTACAAGAGAAGTAATTCCAAGTCCGAGAGATGTCTCAAGGCCTGTGATTCCGCTAGGTGCAGTCCACAATGGCTCTTTTGCTTTTTCTTCTTCACTGTGCGGAGCATGGTCTGTTGCAATTAAATCGATGGTGCCGTCTTTTAATCCCTCAATAATGGCAAGCCGGTCTGTTTCTGTGCGAAGTGGCGGATTCATCTTTGCAAGGCTTCCATACCTGATGACCGCTTCTTCCGTAAGTGTAAAGTGGTGTGGTGTTGCTTCGGCATGGATGTTGGCACCCTGTGCTTTTGCTTTGCGGACGAAGTCTATAGATTTTCCGGAACTGATATGCTGAATCACGGTATGTGCTTTGGTTTGCAATGCAAGGCGACAGTCTCTTTCTACCATAACCTCCTCTGCAATCGAAGGGGAACCCTGAATACCTAAGTGCGCAGAAACCACGCCATGATTGATGCCATTTTCAGAGATGTACGAAGGGTCTTCTTCGTGCAAACTGACAGGAACATTAAGCTTTGCTGCTGTTTCCATAGCCTTGCGGCAGAGCGTCTCGTCCATAATCGGGATGCCGTCATCCGTAAATCCACAGGAACCTGCACTCGCAAGTGCTTGCAAATCTGCCAGTTCTTTTCCCTGAAGTCCCTTTGTAATGGCTGTTGTCTGATAAATATGAATGTTTTCCGATTTTGCGCGGGTCAGGATATCCGTTAAGGTATAGATATTGTCTACCACCGGTTTTGTGTTTGCCATACAGATAACGGAAGTAACTCCGCCTTTTGCCGCGGCAAGGGCGCCTGTATGCAGGTCTTCCTTGTAAGTGAATCCCGGGTCACGGAAATGAGTGTGAGTGTCAATGAGTCCGGGAGCGACCACAAGACCTGTCGCATCTAGCAATTCTTCATCTTTCTTTGGAATGAAATCTCCAATTTCCATAATCATGCCATTTTCTACGCGAATGTCTGCGATTTCAGATATATTTGTACTCGGATTGATTAAAAAACCGTTTTTGATAATCATAATGTATCTCCTGCCTGTGATTGATAAGGACATTTTATCATACTGTCACAGAAAATGTCTATGGAGTTTACATTTATTTAATTTGACTAAAATTTTTATTAGTGTTAAAATGGCATGGTTAAGAGTTTTAGCATGTACAAGAATGACAAAGCTGAACAGGAGGTTGTTATGAGCGTAAAGATTATTTCAGATAGTACTTGTGATTTATCGAAAGAATTGGTTGAGAAGTATAACATCGAGATTTTGCCATTACATGTTGTATTAGGAGAAAAAGAATATCTGGATGGTGTGGACATCAAGCCGGATGACCTGTATAAATGGTCGGACGAGAATAAGGTTACACCAAAGACATCCGCGGCAGGAATCGACGATGTTATGAATGTATACAGGAAATTTGAAAAGGATTATGATGAAATGGTCGTTTTCGCGATATCAGGAAGCATGTCAACCACAGTCAATGTAATGCGTATGGCGGCAGAAGAATTGAACTTGGAAGACAGGGTATTTGTTGTGGATTCGGAAAATCTGTCAACAGGCATCGGAATTCAAGTGATTGAGGCGGCTCTAATGGCAAATGCGGGCAAGACGGCAAAGGAGATTGTTGCACATCTGGATGAAATCAAACCATTAGTACGTGCAAGTTTTGTGGTGGACACCTTGACATATCTTCACAAAGGCGGAAGATGCAGCGGTGTGGCGGCATTGGCAGGCGGTGCCTTGAAATTACATCCAAAGATTGTGGTAGAGGCAGGAGCCATGAGACCGGATAAAAAGTATCGCGGTAAAATAAGCAAGGTTATTTTAGAATACGCCAAAGAACTGGAAGAGCATCTCTTGAATTCTCACAAAGAGAGAGTCTTTATCACGCATTCAGGGTGCGATGAGGAGACGATTGCTGGTGTAAAAGAGTATCTTGAGAGTTTACATCATTTTGATGAAATTCTGGTTACAAGAGCAGGAGGCGTTGTGTCAAGCCACTGCGGTCCGGGGACACTCGGTGTATTGTTTATCGAAAATGACTAAACCAGCGGGGGAATCTAAGACAGAAGGGTGATGTTATTGATGTTAAAAACATTACTGAAAGAGGTAAAAGAATATAAAAGGGCATCTTTTGCAACACCATGTTTCATGGTGTTGGAAGTTGCTATGGAAATGGTTATTCCGTTTCTGATGGCTTCTATCATTGATAATGGTGTGGAAGCCCGTGATATGAGTCATATCTATAAAGTGGGGGCGGTCATGATTGTGGCCGCCATTATTGGCTTGTTGGCAGGTATCGGCGGTGCGCGCTTTGGAGCAAAGGCGTCTACCGGATTTGCCAAGAATCTACGGGAGAAGATGTTTAATCACATTCAAAATTTTTCATTTGCAAATATTGATAAATTCAGTACAGCAGGGTTGGTGACACGTCTCACAACAGATGTCACCAATATTCAGCAGGCTTACCAGATGATACTGCGTATGTCGGTAAGGGCGCCGATTAGTTTGATTTGTGCCATGGCAATGTCGTTCTATATTAGTCCGAGACTGGCGATGGTCTATTTGATTGCCGTTATTTTCCTTGGCATTGTAGTAAGTATTATCCTGTGCAGAGCAATGAAGTATTTTACGCAGGCATTTCCGAAATACGATGCGATGAATGCAGCAGTACAGGAAAATGTTTCTTCCATCCGTGTAGTGAAAGCGTATGTGCGAGAGGATGAAGAAACGTCGAAGTTTAAGAAGACCAGTGAAAATATTTATAAGATTTTTGTGAAGGCTGAAAAGGCAACGGTTTATAACTGGCCGTTTATGCATGCAACAGTACACACCTGCATTTTGCTGATAAGCTGGCTAGGTGCAAAGATGATTGTTGCAGGGCATTTGACAACAGGACAGCTCATGAGCCTGCTCACATATTGTATGAATATTTTGATGAATCTGATGATGCTCTCCATGGTATTCGTTATGCTTTCCATGAGTTTGGCAGCTGCAAAACGTGTATATGAAGTGCTGAGTGAAGAAGTAGATATCACAAATCCTGAAAATCCGATTGTGGAAGTCAAGGATGGAAGCGTAGAATTTAAAAATGTGAGTTTTGCATATAAAAAAGATTCGGATGAATTTGTGCTGAAGAATCTTAATTTCCGTATCGAGTCAGGGGAAACCATCGGTATTATGGGAGGAACCGGAAGCGCAAAAACCAGTTTAGTCAATTTAATCAGTCGTCTTTATGATGTGTCTGAAGGAGAGGTCTTTGTCGGCGGATATAATGTAAAAGAATACGATATGGAAGTGCTTCGAAATCAAGTTTCCGTAGTGTTGCAGAATAATGTGCTGTTTTCAGGAACCATTATGGATAATCTTCGCTGGGGCGATAAGAATGCTACAGAAGAAGAGTGTAAGAGAGCATGTCAGCTTGCTTGTGCAGATGATTTTATTCAGAAATTTCCGGAGGGATACAATACGTATATTGAGCAAGGCGGAACCAATGTGTCAGGTGGACAGAAACAAAGGCTTTGTATTGCCCGCGCACTCTTAAAACACCCTAAGATTTTGATTTTGGATGACAGTACCAGTGCGGTTGATACGGCTACTGATGCAAAGATTCGAAGGGCGTTTGCCGAGGAAATTCCTGATACGACGAAATTTATTATCGCGCAGCGTGTTTCCAGCATTCAACATGCCGACCGTATTATAGTCATGGAAAACGGCGAAGTGGATGCAATCGGCACCCATGAAGAATTGCTTGAAAGTAATGAAATTTACCGCGAAGTTTATGAATCTCAGACACAGGGCGGCGGAGATTTTGATGAAAAGGCGGGTGAGTAGATATGGCAGGACCGATGAGAGCACCGCGAGGTGCAAAACCAAAGGTAAAGAACCCGGGCAAGGTGTTTAAACGTCTGCTCAGTTATATTTTTCGGAAATACAAATGGCAGTATTTGCTGGTAGCTGTTTTGATTTTCATCGGCGTACTTGCAAGTGTGCAAGGAACTATGTTTCAAAAAGATTTGATTGATGTATACATTTTGCCGATGATTGGGAAAGAGAATCCGGATTTTGGACCATTGTTCGGTGCAATGGCACGAGTTGCCGTATTTTATGCGATAGGTGTTATAACCAATTATGCTTACAATTTAATTGTGGTCTATGTGACGCAAGGTGTTTTGCGGGACATGAGAAATGACTTGTTTGAGCACATGGAGAAACTGCCGATTAGTTATTTTGACAGACATTCTCACGGAGATATCATGTCTGTCTATACCAACGATATTGACACCTTGCGGCAGGTAATAGGAAGCAGTATTCCGAGTGTGATTGAATGCGGCGCTATGATTATTTCAGGACTTGTGAGTATGCTTGTGTTAAGTCCTCTGCTTACGCTTGTGACACTTGCCATGACGGGTGTAAGTCTCTATGCGACAAAGGTGGCAACAGGCCGCAGTGGAAAGTATTATAAGGAACAACAAAAGAACCTGGGTCAGACAAACGGATTTATCGAGGAAATGATTAATGGTCAGAAAATTGTCAAAGTATTCTGCCATGAGGAAGAGAATAAAGCAGAGTTTAAGAAACTGAACGATGCATTATGTGAAAGTGCAGACCGTGCCAATACATTTGGAAATATGATAGGGCCTATTAACGCACAACTTGGAAATGTCAGTTATGTGGCTTCCGCAGTGGCAGGAGGATTGTTGGCATTTAATAACATTGGTGGTTTTACGATTGGAGGACTGGCAAGTTTTCTTACTTTTAACCGAAACTTTAACAGACCAATCAACCAGATTAGTATGCAGATTAACTCTGTGGTAATGGCGCTTGCCGGAGCAGAGCGTATTTTCAATCTGTTGGATGAAGAAGTGGAAGTGGATGACGGATATGTTACTCTGGTAAATGCCAAAGAAGCAGACGGTCAGCTTGTGGAATGTGAGGAAAGAACAGGACGCTGGGCATGGAAACATACTCATCAGGCAGATGGAAGTGTGGACTATGTGGAACTGAAAGGTGATGTGGTCTTTGATGGTGTAGACTTTGGATATACAGATGACAAGATGGTATTGCATGATGTACATCTTTTCGCAACACCGGGACAAAAGATTGCGTTTGTTGGTTCGACAGGTGCAGGCAAAACAACCATTACGAACTTGATTAACCGTTTTTATGATATTCAGGACGGTAAGATTCGCTATGATGGAATCAACATCAATAAGATTAAGAAACATGACCTTAGAAGGTCGCTTGGAATTGTGCTTCAGGATACGCATTTGTTCACGGGAACCGTGAAAGAAAATATCCGATATGGGAAACTGGACGCTACGGACGCAGAAGTCATTGCGGCAGCAAAACTTGCCAACGCAGATGGTTTTATCAGACGTCTTCCGCAAGGATACGATACAATGCTGACCGGTGATGGAGCAAACTTAAGTCAAGGTCAGAGACAGCTCCTTGCAATTGCAAGGGCGGCAATAGCTGACCCGCCGGTGCTCATTTTGGATGAAGCGACAAGTTCCATTGATACGAGAACGGAACGTATTGTACAGGATGGCATGGATAAACTGATGCATGGTAGAACGACATTTGTCATTGCACATAGGCTGTCAACAGTGCGTAATTCGGATTGTATTATGGTATTGGAGCATGGACGCATCATAGAGCGCGGAACACATGAGCAGTTGATTGAGGAAAAAGGAAAATATTATCAGTTGTATACCGGAAATGCAATTGCACAATAAAGAACAATGAACGGGACGGAGACGTCCCGTATTGTTTTGGGGGTTCGTCATGGAAAACAATTGTAACCTCTGTCCCAGAGAGTGTAATGTCAATCGAATAGGCGGTCAAAAAGGTGCTTGTGGTGTGACAGGTGCAGGAATTTATGGCGCACGTGCGGCGCTTCATATGTGGGAAGAACCCTGCATTTCAGGTGAGCACGGTTCAGGGGCAGTTTTTTTCAGCGGGTGTCCGCTCAGATGTGTCTATTGTCAGAATTATGAGATTGCAAGAGCAAAGCGTGGCAGTGAGATATCGGTGGAAAGGCTGGCGGAAATCTTTTTGGAACTGCAACAGCAAAGTGCAGAAAATATCAATCTGGTGACACCTACCCACTATTCCTTGGAGATTATAGATGCGGTAAAACTCGCCAGAGAAAATGGACTTCGGATTCCAATTGTTTATAATTGCAGTGGATATGAAAAAGCAGAGACATTAAAATTGTTAGAAAATATTGTGGATATTTATCTGGTGGATTACAAATATGAAGATACGAATCTTGCAGAGCGTTATTCGAATGCACCTGATTATCCGCAAGTTGTAAAATCGGCACTTCAGGAAATGGTTCGTCAATGTCCGCACGCGGTATTTGATGAGAAAGGTATGATGCAAAAAGGCGTCATTGTGAGACATTTACTTTTGCCGGGATGTATAGATAATGCTAAGGCAGCCGTAAAATATGTTTATGAAACGTATGGAGATAAGGTATTTCTAAGTTTAATGAACCAATACACACCTCTTTCCTACGTGGAAAAATATCCGGAAATCAATCGAAAAGTGACGAAGGAAGAGTACGATGCATTGGTTGATTATGCTATATCGCTCGGCGTGGAAAATGGGTTTATCCAGGAAGGAGATACTGCTGAGGAAAGTTTTATTCCGGAGTTTGATAATGCGGGATGGCAGTCTGAAAAAAATGTGGTATAATAAACTGGATATGGATAGAATAAGGAGTAGTTTATGTTAGTAATCGGGGCACATATGTCAGTAGCAAAAGGACTGGATAAAGCGGCGGAAAATGTTGTGAAAATGAATGCAAATACGATGCAGTTTTTCAGTCGCAATCCAAGAGGCTCCAACTTTAAAATCTATTCAGAAAAAGAAATAGAATCTTTTCAAAAGATAAGACAGGAATATGGTTTCGGACCGCTTCTTGCCCATGCACCATACACTTTGAACCTGGCGAGTGCTCAGGAAAGGGTATACGAATTCGCATGCATGGTCATGAAGGAAGATATTGCGAGAATGGATGCACTGGGGATTGAATACATGGTATCTCATCCGGGGAGTCACACCGGTATTGGCGCAAAGGCAGGAATTCAAAATATTATAGCCGGTTTAAATCAGGCGATTACAGGGAATGAAAATATTATGGTATTATTAGAAACCATGTCGGGGAAAGGTTCGGAAATCGGTGTAACATTTGAAGAATTAAAGGCAATCCGGGACGGGCTTTGGCACCCGGAACGAGTCGGCGTTTGTTTAGATACCTGCCATGTATTTTCAGCCGGTTATGATATTGTAAATGATTTGGACAGTGTTCTAAATGAGTTTGACCGTATTTTGGGCCTTGATTTATTGAAAGCGATTCATCTCAATGACAGCATGATGCCATTCGGCGACCATAAAGACCGCCATGCTACAATCGGAGATGGAAAAATCGGGATGGAAGCGTTGCTGAATGTACTTCGCCATCCGAAACTTCAGGGGCTTCCCATTTATTTGGAAACTCCGCTGGAAGATGAAGGACATAAAGAAGAGACTGCGAAAATAAAGGAGTTGTTGGCATGACAGATTATAAAAGTCAGATGAAGCAGGTCATAGAACCTGTTCTGCAATTATATCGCAAACAATTTTGGCTGGAGCGGGAAGAAGGCAAGAAGATTTATTGTCTGAGTTTTTGTAAACCACATCCGAAAGCAGTTGTAGTGATTTCACATGGGTTTACCGAAAACGAAGAAAAGTATAAAGAGATAATTTACCGCTTTTTGGAAGAAAATTACAGCGTGTACTTCATGGAACATTGCGGACATGGAAGGTCATACCGATTAGTAGACGATTTGTCCTTAGTACATGTGGACAGATTTGAAAGATATGTGGATGATTTCCGGATGCTGGTTCATTCGGCGAAAGAAGAAAATCCAAGGAAAAAGATGTATCTATTTGCACATTCTATGGGAGGCGGCATTGGTGCGGCGACTATCACAAAAGAGCCGGATTTGTTTCAAAAGGCAGTTCTGTCTGCGCCGATGATTCGATTATATACAGGCAAGATACCATATCACGAGGCACGTGTCGCAGTCAAGGCATGCTGTAAGGCGGGAAAGGCAGAGCAGTATATGCAGGGGTATCATTCGTATGACGGTCCTACAACCATTGGAGACAGCTCGTCTATGAGACAAGACCAGCATGAATACTATCAGGAGATTCGAAGCAAAGAAAAATTGTTTCAGACCAATGCGCCATCCTATGGCTGGATTAATGAAGCAGACAGAATGAATCGGTATCTGAGGAAAAATGCAAGCAGTAATATTAAGATTCCGGTATTAGTGTTTCAGTCAGAAATGGAATGTCTGGTATCGAAAAACGCACAGAAGAAATTTGTACTCGGACTGCGAAAGGCAGGCAATGAAAAAGCGAAATTGGTTTACGTTCATGGTTCAAAACACGAAGCCTTTAATGCAACAAAAAAGATAAGAGAGGCATTTTGGAGAAGAGTGTTTCGGTTTTATGAGGAAGGATAAATATGGAATATAGAATACCACACTATTTTGATGATTTCCGATGTGTGGCAGCAGAGTGCGAGGACACATGTTGTGCAGGGTGGCAGATTGTCATTGATGAGGAAACATTGAATAAATATAAAAATACAGAAGGTCAGTTAGGACAACGCCTGAAAGAATCTATTGACTGGAAAGAAGGCACATTTTTGCAGTGCAATAAAAGATGTGCATTCTTAGATGATGACAATCTCTGTGATTTGCATATGATAGGCGGCGAGAAGATGCTTTGTGATACTTGCAGAGATTATCCGCGTCACAAGGAAGAATACGAGGGTCTCCGAGAAGGCTCGCTTTCGCTGTCTTGTATTGAGGCGGCAAAGATTATACTTGGCTGTAAGGAGCCGGTACAGTTTTACTCGTTTGAAGACGACGAGGAAGACGAAGAATTTGAAGACTTTGATTATCTGCTTTTTACGAAGCTGATGGATGCCCGTGAAAAGATGATTGCGATGCTTCAAAACAGACATTGGAACATTATGACGCGTATGGCGTCTGTGCTTGATTTGGCAGGGAAAATGCAAAAAGCGTTGGATGAGAATGAAATGTTCCGTATGGATGAAATCCTGGAACAATATGGAAATATGGATGAAATCTTGGATTTTGCGCAAAAGACACAAGAACATCCGGAAGACGGGAATGACTATGGAAGTTTGATTCGAAAGGTGTTCCGCACCTTTTACAAATTAGAAGTCTTAAAGGAGGATTGGCCGGAATATGTGAAAAAAGCCGAGTTCACATTGTTTGGAAATGGGCAGAGTGCTTACAGTGAACAGATGAAAGCCTTTCATAAAAGCGTGGGTTTAAACAGTGCCGATTCAGAGACATGGTCATGCTGGCTGGAACAGTTGATGGTATACTTTGTGTTTACGTACTTTTGCGGTGCAGTGTATGATGGACAAATTCTGGCAAAGATGCAGACAGCGGTGGTAAGCACCCTTCTGATTCAGGAACTGGCAATTGCAAAGTGGATAGGGCAAGGAGAAAACATGGATTTCGACATGTTTGCAGATATTGCACATCGTGTATCCAGAGAGATTGAGCATTCAGATTTTAATCTGAACCGTATGGAGAAACTCTGTGAGAAGACACCGGCACTCAGTGAAGATTCATTAAAACGTATTTTAGTAAAGTTTACATAAGGAAAGAGAGAACAAGATGAAGTGGAATAAATTCAGATTAAAAACGACAACAGAAAGTGAAGACATTGTCAGCAGTATGTTGATGGATTTGGGTATCCAAGGAATTGAGATAGAAGATAAGATTCCATTGACCCAGTCGGACAAACAGCAGATGTTTGTGGATATCTTGCCGGAAATTGCAGAAGATGACGGTGTCGCATATATCAGCTTCTATTTGGAAGAAGAGGAAGATAAAGATACTGTTCTTGCAAATGTGAGGGCAGAACTGGAAGAAATGAGCGCATACCTTAACCTGGGGGAATGCACGATTGAAGAATCCCAGACAGAGGATGTTGACTGGGTAAATAACTGGAAACAATATTTCCATCAGTTTTACGTGGATGATGTGCTTATCATCCCTTCATGGGAAGAAGTAAAGCCGGAAGATGGAGATAAGATGATTATACATATTGACCCGGGTACAGCATTCGGAACAGGTATGCACGAGACAACACAGCTTTGTATCCGTCAAATCCGTAAACATGTCACAGAGGACACGGTCATCTTGGATGTAGGCTGCGGCAGCGGTATTTTAGGAATGCTGGCATTGAAATTCGGAGCAAAATATGCTGTAGGTACGGATTTGGACCCATGTGCAATCGATGCCACACATGAAAACATGGAAGTAAACGGTATTGCCAAAGACCAATATGAGGTCATGATAGGAAATATTATTGATGATAAAGACATTCAGGACAAAGTGGGATATGAAAAGTATGATATAGTTGCCGCAAATATTCTGGCAGACGTATTGGTTCCGCTTACTCCTGTGATTGTAAACCAATTGAAGACCGGAGGTATCTATATTACCAGCGGTATTATTGATGACAAAGAAGAGACAGTGGTAGAGGCTGTAAAGGCAGCAGGACTGGAAGTACTTGAAGTAACATATCAGGGCGAATGGGTCTCTGTGACTGCAAGAAAGAATTAGGAGAGTGCGATGCATCATTTTTTTGTAACACCCCGGCAGGTAAAAGACAATTGCATATATATCGACGGCTCAGATGTGAATCATATTAAAAACGTTCTCCGCATGAAAATAGGGGAAGAACTGCAAATCAGTGATGGCAACAACAAAAAGTATCTGTGTGAGATTGAGAGTATGACTTTGGAAGAGGTACGTGTGCTTATCAAAGAGGAGCAAAGTGCAGACACGGAGCTTCCGTCTAAGATTTATTTGTTCCAAGGGCTTCCGAAGGGTGACAAGATGGAACTGATTGTGCAAAAGGCAGTGGAACTTGGCGCCTATGAGATTATTCCTGTTGCGACAAAGAGGGCAGTTGTCAAGCTGGATGAGAAAAAAGCGTCGAAAAAAGTCGAACGCTGGAACAGTATTGCAGAAGGTGGAGCAAAGCAATCGGGGAGAAATGTGATTCCCAAAGTAACGGATATCATGTCCTACAAAGAAGCAATTACTTACGCCAAGCAGTTGGATATTGTGTTAATTCCTTACGAATTGGCAGAGGGGATACAAGAGACGAAGAAGATTGTTTCACAGATTATACCGGGACAGTCCATTGGTATTTTCATCGGACCGGAAGGCGGATTTGAGATTACTGAGGTGGAGTATGCCATGGAAAATGGAGTCCGGCCAATCACTTTGGGAAAACGTATTTTAAGAACAGAGACAGCAGGTCTTACAACTTTGTCGATTTTGATGTATCACTTGGAAAACTAGCCACATAGTTTATATAGTGAGAAAGTATTTTTAGGAGACGAACATGGAAGTATATTTAGATAATTCAGCCACAACGAAATGTTATGAGAGTGTCAGAGACATTGTGGGAAAAGTCATGTGTGAAGACTATGGCAATCCCTCTTCTATGCATAAAAAAGGTGTGGATGCCGAGAAGTATGTGAAAGAATCCAAGGAAACCTTGGCGAAAATATTAAAAGTACAAGAAAAAGAACTCTATTTCACATCCGGAGGAACAGAGAGTGACAATCTTGCTTTGATTGGATGTGCGAGAGCAAATCATCGCAGTGGAAAACATTTGATTACTTCTGCCATAGAACACCCGGCGATTTTAAATACCATGCGCTACCTGGAGCAGGAAGAGGGGTTCCGGGTGACTTATCTTCCGGTGGATAAAGAGGGAAGAGTGCGTTTGGACGCCTTGAAAGAGGCTCTTTGTGAAGAAACTATTTTAGTATCTATCATGTATGTGAATAATGAGGTCGGTTCTGTACAGCCGATTGAAGAAGCGGCGCAGATGATTAAAAACTATAATCCACAAATCCTGTTCCATGTGGACGCAGTGCAGGGATTTGGCAAATATCGTATTTTCCCGAAACGTGTTGGTATTGATTTGCTGTCTATCAGCGGACATAAGATTCACGGACCAAAGGGTACGGGCGTTTTGTATGTGAATGAAAAAGTGAAAATCAAACCGATTGTGTTTGGCGGGGAGCAGCAGAAAAATGTGCGCTCCGGAACGGAAAATGTTCCAGGGATTGCCGGAATCGGTTTGGCGGCAAAAGAGATTTATACCGATTTGGAAGAAAAGGTAGCGGTGATGCGCCAATTAAAATCGTATTTTATCGAAGGAATTTCCAAGATAGAAAAAGTCACCGTTCATGGCCGTACGGATGAATTGAGTGCACCGCATATCATTAGTGTCGGTTTTGCAGGTATCCGAAGTGAGGTTCTGCTTCATACACTGGAGGAGAAAGGAATTTATGTTTCATCAGGCTCTGCCTGTGCATCGAATCATCCTGCAATCAGCGGGGTACTGAAAGGAATCGGTGCAGGTACAGAATATTTAGATGCGACACTACGATTTAGTTTTTCGGAATTTACTACCAGAGAAGAGATTGATTATACCTTGGAAACGTTGTACAATTGTGTACCGATGTTACGAAAATATACAAGACACTAAAAGAGAGGAATCAGACAAATGACATTTCAGGCTTTTTTGATAAAATACGGAGAAATCGGTTTAAAAGGAAAGAACCGCTATCTGTTTGAAGATGCACTCATGAGACAAATAAGATATGCATTGAAAGATGTGGAAGGTACTTTTGAAGTACACCGTTCACAAGGAAGAATCTATGTGGAATGTGACGGATATTATGACTATGAAGAGACGGTAGAAGCGCTCAAGAGAGTGTTCGGTATTGTGGGAATCTGTCCGGTAGTTCACGTGGAAGATAAAGGTTTTGAAGAATTAAAGAAAGATGTTGTAGATTACATGAATCAGATGTATCCGGATAAAAATACGACATTTAAAGTGGAAGCAAGACGTGGAAAGAAAAGTTATCCAAAGACTTCTATGGAAATCAATTGTGATTTGGGAGAAGCGATTTTAGATGCATTTCCTGAGATTCGTGTAGATGTTCACAAACCTGCGATTAAGTTGAATATCGAGGTGCGTGACCTGATTTATATTTATTCGGAAATTATCCCGGGACCAGGCGGTATGCCTGTAGGTACAAACGGAAAGGCAATGCTCCTTTTGTCTGGCGGTATCGACAGTCCTGTGGCAGGCTATATGATTTCAAAGCGTGGCGTGACATTAGAAGCAACTTATTTTCATGCGCCACCGTATACCAGTGAACGTGCAAAACAAAAAGTGGTAGATTTGGCGAAACTGGTAGCAAAATATTCGGGACCGATTAAGTTAAATGTAGTTAATTTTACGGATATCCAGTTATATATTTATGAGAAATGTCCACATGAAGAACTGACAATCATTATGCGAAGATATATGATGAAAATTGCAGAGCATTTTGCAAAAGAAAGCGGTTGCCTTGGCTTGATTACAGGAGAGAGTATCGGACAAGTAGCAAGCCAGACCATGCAGAGCCTTGCGGCTACAAATGACGTGTGTACACTTCCGGTATATCGTCCGGTAATCGGATTTGACAAACAGGAAATCGTGGAAATTGCAGAAAAGATTAACACATTTGAAACTTCGATTCTGCCATTTGAAGACTGTTGTACCATTTTTGTGGCAAAACATCCGGTGACAAAGCCGAATATCAATGTTATCAGACGTTCAGAGGAAAATCTGGCAGAAAAAATTGATGAACTTTTTGAAGAAGCAATCCGTACAGTTGAAGTTATCACGGTAAATCCGTAGACAGACTGTAGGTGGGAAAAATAAAGCCCCACTATGAAAGTGGGGCTTTGCTTTTAAACAATGTATCGATTCAGTACTTCCATTACGCTGTCGATGTCTTTATCATCAGCGTGAACATTTAATGTGATAGGTTTAGACAAGTCTAAACTAAAAATACCCATAATTGACTTTGCGTCGATGACATATCTTCCTGAGACAAGGTCGAGATCAAAATCAAATTTGGCAATATCGTTAACAAATGATTTTACTTTATCGATAGAGTTTAAAGAAATATCTACAGTTTTCATTCGTATACCTCCTGGAATTTACTAATTTCATAAGATATATTATGATGTATGCAGTAAAAAGTCAAGGAGCAAATTGAAGTAAAAGGAGACAATATGATGAAAGTAGCGCTTCATAATTTGGGGTGTAAAGTAAATGCGTATGAGACGGAAGCCATGCAGGAACTCTTGGAGCAAAATGGATATGAGATAGTTCCGTTTCAAGAAGGGGCAGATGTGTACGTGATTAACACATGCACGGTCACCAATATGGCAGACAGGAAGTCCCGTCAGATGCTTCATCGTGCCAAGAAGATGAATCCTGAGGCAATTGTGGTCGCAGCGGGGTGTTATGTTCAGGCAAAGGAGCAGACAGGTGAAACCGACGAATGCATTGACATTGTCATTGGAAATAATAAAAAAGGTGAATTGATTGAGATTTTAGAACAATATTGTAAGGAGCGCGAGGGTGTAAAAAAGGCAGTCATCGATATTAATCATACGAAAAAATATGAGGAAATGCATCTTAGCAAGACAGCAGAGCACACAAGGGCATATATCAAAGTGCAGGACGGGTGTAATCAGTTTTGTACATATTGTATTATCCCATTTGCAAGGGGACGTGTGCGGAGCCGTGAAAAAGCAGATGTGATTCGTGAAGTAAAGGCTTTGGCAGCTAATGGCTATCAGGAAGTGGTCCTTACGGGAATTCATTTGAGTTCTTATGGCGTAGATTTGGATGGTGAAGATTTATTGTCACTGATTTTGGCAGTAAATGAAATTGAAGGAATTAAGAGAATTCGTTTGGGCTCATTGGAACCACGAATCATTACTGAAGAATTTGTAAAAACCATTGCAGGGTTAGAAAAAATGTGTCCGCATTTTCATCTTTCTTTGCAGAGTGGCTGTAATGCGACTCTGCAAAGGATGAATCGCAGGTATACGGCGGAAGAATACTATGAGAAATGCGAATTGCTTCGGAAATACTTTGGCAGTCCGGCGCTTACCACCGATGTCATTGTCGGATTTCCGGGAGAGACGGAAGAAGAGTTTGAGGAATCCAAAGCGTTTGTGGACAAGGCGGATTTCTATGAGACCCATATTTTCAAATATTCAAAACGTGCGGGGACGAAGGCTGCAGTGATGGAAAATCAGGTGCCGGAGCAGATAAAAACGGTTCGCAGTAATGAATTGCTTGAATTAGATGCAAAAAAAAGGGAAAAATATGAAAAACATTTCTTGGGAAAGAACGTAGAGGTCCTGATGGAAGAAAGTATCGAAAAGTGTGGAAAAATCTACCAGGTAGGACATACCAAAGAATATATAAAAGTAGCAGTAGAAACAGAAGAAAATCTGCAAAACAAACTCGTGACGGTACCATATAAAAAATAATTGAATTTCATGGGAAATTATATTAAAATGAAATTGGTATAGTGTGATAAGCGACAAGTAAAGGAGAAGGACGTGAGCAGGATGAGCAAATTAAGTAATACACAATTTTTTCAAGTAGAGAACGGACCACAAATTCAGGCAAAAGATATTCTTGAAATTGTGTATCAGGCTCTGCGTGAAAAAGGATACAACCCGGTAAATCAAATGGTAGGATACATTATGTCGGGAGACCCGACCTATATCACAAGTCATAACGGAGCAAGAAGCCTGATTATGAAAATGGAACGTGATGAATTAGTGGAAGAGATGTTGAAGTCGTACATCGAACATCATTCTTGGGAATAAATATTATGAGAATTATGGGATTGGACTACGGCTCAAAGACAGTAGGAGTGGCGATTAGCGATGCGCTTCGCATTACTGCCCAGGGGATTGAGACGATTGAGAGAAAAGAAGAAAATAAACTCAGAAAGACACTTGCACGTATCGAGGAACTTGTGAAAGAGTACGAAGTGGACATAATAGTACTTGGATTTCCCAAAAATATGAATAATACAATTGGGGAGCGCGCTCAGAAATCTTTGGAACTCAAAGAGATGTTAGAAAGACGCACAGGGCTTCCGGTGGTGATGTGGGACGAGAGACTGACTACAGTAGAAGCTGAGAGAACTTTGATTGAGGGTAATGTGAGAAGAGAAAACCGTAAGAAATATGTGGACAAGATTGCGGCTGTGTTTATATTGCAGGGATATCTGGATTCACTTGGCACAAAATTAGACTAAATAAAGAGGAATTTTTATGGAAAAAATTATATTTACGTTTGAAGATACCAAAGAAGAAGTGGCATTTTTTGTGTTGGAACAGACAAAAATAAACGGAAATGAGTACATTTTGGTAACAGACTCAGAAGAGGATGGAGCAGAATGCCTGATTTTAAAAGATATGAGCGCCGCAGAAGAGAAAGACAGCGTATATGAAATTGTAGAGGATGAGGTAGAATTATCTGCCGTATTGAAGGTATTTGAAGAATTATTAGAAGACATTGACATTGAAACGGAGGCATAGATTTGAATAAAACAAAATTGAAAATTATTCCAATCGGCGGTTTAGAGCAGATTGGTATGAATATTACCGCTTTTGAGTATGGAGACAGCATTGTGGTTGTGGATTGCGGACTTGCATTCCCGGAAGACGATATGCTTGGAATTGATTTGGTAATTCCGGATGTCACATATTTGAAAGACAATATCAAAAAAGTAAAAGGATTTGTAATTACCCATGGACATGAGGACCATATTGGTGCATTGTCTTATGTATTACAGGACATCAATGTTCCTGTTTACGCGACAAAGCTTACTATGGGAATCATTGAAAATAAGTTGGAAGAACATAACATGCTTCGTCTGACGAGAAGAAAAGTAGTAACATATGGACAATCCATTACATTAGGACAATTCCGAATTGAATTTATAAAGACTAATCACAGTATTCAGGATGCAGCAGCGCTTGCAATCTATTCGCCTGTAGGTACAGTTGTGCATACGGGTGACTTTAAAGTGGATTACACACCTGTATTTGGCGATGCGATTGACTTGCAGCGTTTTGCAGAAATCGGTAAGAAAGGTGTTCTTGCACTGATGTCAGACAGTACGAATGCAGAAAGACCCGGATTTACCATGTCAGAGCGCACTGTAGGTATGAAGTTTGACTCACTTTTTGCAGAACATCACAATAGCAGAATTATCATTGCAACCTTTGCGTCGAATGTAGACCGTGTGCAACAGATTATTAACTCTGCTTACAAATACGGAAGAAAAGTAGTAGTCGAAGGACGAAGCATGGTGAATATTATTCAAACAGCTTCTGAACTTGGATATTTGGATGTCCCGAAAAATACGTTGATTGAGATTGATGAATTGCGCAATTATCCGGATGAAAAGACGGTGATTATTACGACGGGAAGCCAAGGAGAATCCATGGCGGCGCTTTCCCGTATGGCAGCGGATATTCATAAAAAGGTAACGATTAAACCGAACGACACAGTCATTTTCAGTTCCAGCCCGATTCCGGGAAATGAAAAGGCTGTATCCCGTGTGATTAATGAACTGACCGAGAAAGGTGCAAAGGTTATATTCCAAGATACCCATGTATCAGGACATGCTTGTCAGGAAGAGTTGAAATTGATATACAGTCTTTTGAAACCGAAGTATGCGATTCCGGTGCATGGCGAATATCGTCACCTGAAAGCGAATGCGACGATTGCGGAGTCACTTGGAGTACCAAAAGAAAACATCTTTATTATGCACTCGGGAGATGTCCTGGCATTTGACGAAGAAAAAGCGGAAATCATCGATAAGGTACAGACAGGAGCTATTTTAGTAGACGGTCTTGGCGTCGGAGATGTCGGAAATATCGTGTTAAGAGACCGCCAGCATTTGGCGGAAGATGGTATTTTGATTGTTGTTCTTACCATTGAAAAAGGAACCAACCAATTACTTGCAGGACCTGATATTGTGTCTAGAGGATTTGTATATGTAAGAGAATCGGAAGGATTGATGGAAGAAGCCAAAACGATCCTTTGTGAAGCGCTTGATAAGTGCCTTGCGAATCGTTTTGCGGATTGGAGTAAAATCAAATTGACCATTCGTGATACCATGAGTGATTTCTTATGGAAACGGACGAAGAGAAAACCTATGATTCTTCCAATCATTATGGATATTTAAAAGATAGAAAGACGGGGAAATAAGTTTCTCCGTCTTTGGTATGTATAGGAGATAAAACATGATTGTAGATGAACGTATGGTGACGTTTATTCACTCGCTGGAAACTGAAAACAGTGAAATTTTGGAAATGATTGAAAAAGAAGCGCTGGATACCTATGTGCCGATTATACGAAAAGAAATGCAAAGTTTCTTAAAAGTATTGCTGGCAATCAAAAAGCCAAAACGCATTTTGGAAGTGGGAACGGCAGTCGGATTTTCGGCGATTCTGATGAGTGAGTACGCACCGGAGGATTGCCATATTACAACCATTGAAAAATATGAAAAAAGGATTCCAATTGCTTTAGAGAACTTTAAACGTGCCGGAAAAGAAGATAAGATTACGTTATTGGAAGGCGATGCAATGGAAATATTGAAAGGCCTTAATGATAAATATGATTTTGTTTTTATGGACGCGGCAAAGGGACAATATATCTATTACATGCCGGAAGTTATCCGTCTTCTGGAAAAAGACGGCGTGTTTGTAACAGATAACGTGCTCCAAGACGGAGATATTATCGAATCGCGTTTTGCGGTGGAGCGCAGAAACCGCACCATTCACAGCAGAATGAGAGAGTATTTATATGAACTGAAACATCATGATTTGTTGGAAACATCCATTATTCCGCTGGGAGATGGAGTTGCCCTTAGTACAAAAGTAAGAGAGGAATAGGATATGGCAAGACATCCTGAATTATTGATTCCGGCAAGCAGTCTGGAAGTATTAAAAGTAGCAGTTATCTTTGGCGCAGATGCAGTATATATCGGTGGAGAGGCGTTTGGACTCAGGGCAAAAGCGAAAAATTTCTCCATGGAAGAAATGAAAGAAGGGATTGCGTTTGCTCATGCACATGACGTAAAGGTTTATGTGACCGCAAACATATTAGCACACAACAGTGATTTGGAAGGCGTGAGAGCATACTTTGAAGAATTGAAAGCAATAGGACCTGACGCTCTGATTATTGCAGACCCTGCTATTTTTGAGATTGCAGGTGAGGTGTGCCCTGAAATTGAGAGACATATCAGTACACAGGCAAACAATACAAATTATGGAACCTATAATTTCTGGCATAAATTGGGTGCAACCCGTGTGGTAACTGCACGTGAATTGTCCTTGGGAGAAATTAAAGAAATCAGAGCAAATATTCCAAAAGAGTTGGAGATTGAGACTTTTGTTCATGGAGCAATGTGTATTTCTTATTCCGGAAGGTGCCTGCTCAGCAATTATTTAGTTGGAAGAGACGCAAATCAAGGCGCTTGTACTCACCCATGCCGCTGGAAATACTCGATTGTAGAAGAGACGAGGCCAGACGAATATATGCCGGTATTTGAAAATGAAAGAGGTACTTACATTTTCAATTCCAAAGATTTATGCATGATAGAACATATTCCGGAACTTTTGGAAGCGGGAATCGACAGCTTGAAGGTTGAGGGGCGTATGAAGACGGCGCTTTATGTGGCTACGGTAGCAAGAACATACCGCAAAGCGATTGACGATTATCAGAAAGACCCTGAGCTTTACAGACAAAACATGCCATGGTATCTGGATCAGATTTCAAACTGCACATACAGACAGTTCACGACGGGATTTTTCTTTGGCAAACCGGACGAGACAAGTCAGATTTATGATAATAACACATATGTGAAAGAATATACTTATCTCGGTATTATCGGCGAAGAAAAAGACGGTTTGTACCGTATTGAACAGAGAAATAAATTCTCAGTCGGAGAGACAATCGAAGTCATGAAACCAAACGGAGAGAATGTGGAAGTAATGGTAAAACGCATTTTGACGGAAGACGGAGCGGAGCAGGACAGTGCGCCACATCCGAAACAGGTATTATATGTGGATTTAGGAATACAGGTGGATCAGTATGATATTTTAAGAAGACAAGAGTAATGCAGACTGCGGGAGTTTAGAAATGTTCCCGCAGTTTTTCTATTGCACTTTTTTCGATACGAGATACATAGGAACGGGAGATACCAAGTTCTGCGGCAATTTCACGTTGTGTGTATTCTTCTTGGTTGTAAAGACCGTAACGCATTTTCAGAACAAGACGTTCTCTGGGCGATAGTACGGATTCTAATTTTTCATATAGTAGTTGGATGTCATCTTTTAAAGCAATTTTTGTGTGCGCATCATCCTCAGAAGTTTCGATAATATCATATAATTGAATTTCATTTCCTTCCCGGTCCGTTCCAATTGGTTCATAGAGAGAAACTTCTTTTGAAGTTTTTTTCTTGGCTCTTAGCATCATTAGAATTTCATTCTCAATACACCTTGCAGCGTAGGTTCCGAGACGGTTGTTTTTTTCGGGATTGAAGGTTACGACTGCCTTAATCAGGCCTATTGTACCAATCGATATCAAATCCTCCATATCCTCATCCAGATGTTGGTATTTTTTGATTACATGGGCTACCAGACGTAGATTTCGTTCAATCAAAATATGCTTCGCTTCAAGGTCACCCTCAATGTATT
>CAZRZV010000011.1:0-29707 GCA_964604665.1 uncultured Faecalimonas sp.
AAATTGAGAGGACAGATGCGTATCGAAATCTCTAAATTGCATCAGAGATTAGGTACAACTATTATCTATGTTACCCATGACCAGGTAGAGGCTATGACTCTTGGTACAAGAATCGTAGTTTTGAGTGCAGGTGTTATTCAACAGGTCGATACACCTCAAGCATTATATGATTCACCGAAGAACTTGTTTGTTGCAGGATTTATCGGTTCACCACAGATGAATTTCATTGATGCCGTATGTACAGTGAACGGAGATACCGCTTCTCTTCAAGTAGGACCTGCTTCTATTGAAATGACACCGGAAAAATCTAAGAAATTGATTGAAGGTGGATATGAAGGAAAGACAGTAGTTCTTGGTGTTCGTCCGGAAGATGTGCATGATGACGCTGAATTCCTTGAAAAATCACCAAATACTGTTATCGAGGCAGCAATTCGTGTGTACGAAATGTTGGGTGCTGAAGTTTACTTGTACTTTGATTACGAAGGCGCAAGCATGACAGCCAGAGTAAAACCGGGAACAGAAGCAAGAACAGGTGATATAGTTAAATTTGCGTTAGATGCAGAGAAAGTTCACGTATTTGACAAAGAATCAGAAATGGTTATTACAAACTAATCATAGTCTTATGAGCGGGGTTGCAGATGCAACCCCGTATTTTTATTAGTTGGGACGAATTCGATAGGGTTTCGCTCCGCTATTTTCTCACATATAGAAAATGCCTGTACGAAAGTTACCGGTTTTTTGAAATATTCCCAAAAATGTATGTACGAAAGCCTGAAATTTACGCATTCAGTGGAAAATAGTGAAAAAATAATGGAAAACAGATGACCACTTTTTTCTAAAATTCTTCGGATTAGGTTGAATTTCTTTTGGAAAAATTATATTATAAGGCTTACAAAGGGAGTAACTTGCGTTTCGTGCGTTTACGATATCGTCAATACGATGATTTATCATCCGGTTCGTAATGAAATAGTGAGACTTTAAAACATTAAAAAATGGAGGAAGTAACATGAAGTTTTATTGCGAAGAGAAAGAGAAAGTGTTGAAAGAGTTGAACACTTCCGAGTCAGGTCTTAGTCAGGCAGAGGCAGAAAAGCGTCTGGCAGAGGGCGGGAAGAACGTTTTGGAAGCGACAAAAGGGAAGTCGGTTATCCGAAGATTTTTGGAGCAATTGGCAGACCCGATGATTATGATTTTGCTTGTAGCGGCAGCAGTCAGCGGTGTGCTCGCAGTTGTCGAGGGAGAAAGTTTTGCAGACGTTATTATTATTTTGGCAGTTGTCATTATCAATGCCGTGCTTGGTGTCTATCAGGAGAGCAAGGCGGAGAAGGCGATAGAAGCCTTGCAGGAAATGTCGGCGGCTACTTCCAAAGTAATGCGGGACGGTAAAATTCAAATTGTCCGCAGTGAAGATTTGGTTGTGGGCGATGTGATTGTGCTGGAGGCAGGAGATGCAGTCCCGGCAGATGCCAGAATTTTGGAAAGTGCAAGTCTCAAGGTGGAAGAGGCGGCTTTGACGGGAGAATCAGTTCCTGTCACCAAATATGTTGATTTGATTATGCTAAAGGAAAACGAGAAAGATATTCCTTTAGGTGACCGCAGGAACATGATGTACATGGGAAGTACGGTTGTCTACGGCAGAGGAAACGCAGTTGTCACGGCGACCGGCATGAATACCGAGATGGGTAAGATTGCGGATGCTCTGACTCGGGCGGAAGATGGACAGACACCACTTCAAATCAAACTTGCTCAACTGTCAAAGGTTTTGACATGGCTGGTTCTCGGCATTTGTATTATTGTATTTGGCGTGCAGATTTTAAGAGCAGGCAAATTGAGTTTTGAGGTTGGTCTGAATTCATTTATGATAGCGGTTTCTTTGGCAGTAGCTGCGATTCCGGAAGGTCTTGCGGCAGTAGTTACCGTGGTTCTTTCTATCGGTGTCACCAATATGTCCAAACGAAATGCGATTATCCGTAAACTGACAGCGGTAGAGACGCTTGGCTGTGCACAGATTATCTGTTCCGATAAGACGGGTACTTTGACACAGAACAAGATGACGGTTGTTGATTTCTTTGGAGAAGATGAGGGGCATATCGCGACGGCGATGGCGCTTTGCAGTGATGCACAGATTGATGATGAAGCGAATATAACAGGGGAACCTACAGAGGCGGCTCTTGTTGCGTGGGCGCATAAACTTGGGTTCAATAAGAACGAATGGAAAGAGAAGATGCCAAGATGCGGCGAAGCGCCTTTTGATTCGGGCAGAAAGATGATGTCGACCCTGCATCGCACAGAAGAAGGAATCGTGCAGTATACAAAGGGTGCTCCGGATGTGATTATCGGAAAGTGTGATTATTATTTCAAAGATGGCAAGCCGGTTCCGATGACAGATGTATATAGAAAAGAAATTTTGGTTGCAAATAAAGAGATGGCAGACAAAGCGCTCCGTGTGCTTGCACTTGCTGAGAGAGTATGGGTTGCAGAACCGGAAAGTTATGATGCGGATATTTTGGAGCAGGGTCTGTGTTTTACAGGACTTTGCGGTATGATTGACCCAGTGCGTCCGGAAGTAAAAGCGGCGATTGAAGAGTGTAACGGTGCAGGTATCCGTGCCATTATGATTACCGGAGACCATGTGGATACAGCGGTTGCCATCGCAAAAGAATTAGGTATCATCAAAGAAGGAACATATGCAGTTACCGGTTCTCAATTGGATGGTATGGATGATGAAACATTTGAGAAGGAATTTCGCAATATCAGTGTTTATGCGCGTGTACAGCCGGAGCATAAGACGCGTATTGTAAATGCTTGGAGAAAAGCAGGTTATGTCACGGCTATGACGGGGGACGGTGTAAATGATGCACCTTCTATCAAGTCGGCGGATATCGGTGTCGGAATGGGTATCACGGGTACGGATGTCACAAAGAACGTTGCAGATATGGTACTTGCCGATGACAATTTTGCAACCATTGTGGGTGCTGCGGAAGAGGGACGCAGAATTTATGATAATATCCGTAAGGCGATTCAATTCCTTCTTGGCTCGAACATGAGTGAGGTGCTAAGTATCTTTACTGCGACACTTATGGGATTTACCATTTTGAAAGCGGTGCATCTATTGTGGATTAACCTTGTAACGGATTGTTTCCCGGCACTTGCGCTGGGCGTGGAAAAAGCGGAACCGGATATTATGAAACGTAAGCCACGCAGTGTGAAATCGGGTATTTTTGCGGACGGAGTGGGTGTTGATATTGCATATCAGGGTATTTTGGTGACAGCCCTTACTTTGGCTTCCTATTTCATCGGACACTTTTGGGAAACGGGAATCTGGGCGATTGAGACAAGCACTCACGGTATGACAATGGCATTTCTTACCATGTCGATGGCGGAAATTTTCCACAGTTTTAATATGCGTTCACAAAGGGGAAGTATCTTCCGACTTGGTTCGCAAAATGTTGCCTTATGTATGGCGGCAGTTGGTTCACTTGTCGCAACGACATTTGTATGTGAAACGCCGATTCTTGCAAATGCCTTTGGATTTGCAAGTGTGCAAATGAATGAATATCTCATCGCGATTTTCCTTGGTGCATGTGTGATTCCGATTGTAGAAGTTGTAAAATGGATTCAAAGAAAAATAGGTAAATAGGAATGAACTTAAATAAAGAAAATATGAAAAAAATTAGACATCTTATTTTGTTTACGGTGCTGCTATTTGTGGCATTGTCAAACATTCATCTCATATGGACCGGAGTAACGCTCCTGATCAAAATGCTTACCCCGTTTTTGATAGGTGGGGCGATTGCATTTGTCCTGGGTGTACCAATGGGATTCATAGAAAAAAATCTTTTTGTGAGAACAAAAATAAGTGAAACCAAATGGGGAAAAAAGATTGCAAGACCAGTTAGTATGTTATTGGCATTCGTGTTTGTAATCGGAATCATTGCGATTGTGATGTTTGTAGTATTGCCGGAGCTGGGAAATACGGCTTTGAATATCGGAAAATCTTTGCAAAGTTTTGTGCCGAAAGTACAGGAATGGGCGATTAGAGTATTTAAAGATAATCCGGAAGTGGTTGCCGAGATTAAACAGATAGAATTTGACTGGGATAAGATTTTTACTGCAATGATAGATTTTTTGAAGGACGGAGCAGTCAGTGTAGTAGGTGGAGCTTATGCGGCGGCAGTCAGTATCGTCAACGGTGTTACATCGTTTGTTATCGCGATTGTATTTGCAATTTATATTTTGTTGCAGAAAGAGAGATTGTGTACGCAAACAAAAAAACTGTTATATGCATTCATACCACGTGACTGGGCAAACATTCTGATTGCCCTCGGTGGATTGACACATAAAACATTTTCCAATTTCCTGACAGGGCAGTGCATGGAAGCGGTGATTCTGGGAATGCTTTTCTTGGTTGCAATGAATATTTTCCAACTGCCATATGCGATGTTGATTTCCATATTTATCGGATTTATGGCATTGATACCGATTTTCGGAGCTTTTATCGGCTGCGCAGTCGGAGCATTACTTATCTTTATTGTGGCTCCGGCGAAGGCATTGGTATTTATCATTATGTTCTTGATTATACAACAGATTGAGGGAAACCTCATTTATCCGCATGTGGTTGGAAATTCAGTCGGATTGCCGTCTATATGGGTTCTGGTGGCAGTCAGTGTGGGCGCAAGTCTGATGGGTGTTGTAGGTATGCTGATATTTATACCGATTGTATCCGTTATCTACACGATTTTGCGGGGAATTGTAAATAGAAGAGTCAAGGAAAGGCAGATTGATTTGTAACATTGGCTTAGGGTCAGTAGTTGGGGTGGAATTCTAACGAGTTCCACCCCACATTTATGATAGAGCCGTATATTTGAAGCGTTCTTTACATATATTTCAACAAGTAAATGTAATCAGGGAAAATATATGTTGAATTATCTTTGGGCAGGCATGATTATCATAGGCGTTTTATATAGCATATTGCAGGGAAATGTGTCTGAAATTACAAATGCGGCATTGGAATCTTCCAAAGAGGCAGTCGCTCTTTGCATTACCATGCTGGGAGTGATGTCTTTCTGGGTGGGATTGATGGAAATTGCGACCAAAGCAGGGATTTTGAGGACCGCAACAAAGGCAATATCACCTGTGATTCGGTTTTTATTTCCGGATATTCCGAAAGAACACAGGGTAAATGAACATATAGCCACCAATTTTATCGCTAATATTTTAGGTCTGGGATGGGCGGCGACGCCTGCGGGCTTGCAGGCAATGGAAGCGTTAGAGGAATTAGAAGAAGAAAGGAGAAAAGGGCAGGCGCCCGGGGTGGCGCGGAAAAAGGGGGTTGCCAGCAATGAAATGTGTACCTTTCTAGTGTTGAATATTTCTTCTTTGCAGCTGATTTCTATCAATATTATTGCATATCGCAGTCAATATGGCAGTGTGAATCCGGCGGCTATTGTCGGAGCGGGCATTCTGGCAACAGCGATTAACACTTTGGTGGGATGTCTGTTTTGCGGAATTGCAAATATGGTGTCATACAAAGCTTTTGCACCTCATACATTAGAAAGAACAAGGAAAAGGAAGTGCAAGAGACAGTATGAAAGAAAATGAATTAGAGGTCTTGGAACAGTATGATATAGATGTAAACAGCACTAGGAAAATCCGAGGTGCTGTTTTGTGTGATACAAAACAGGGAGTATTTTTGTTGAAGGAAGTGCACCTCTCGGAAAAAAGGATTCCGCTATTATACCAAGTGTATTGCCATATTCGGGAGCAGGGTTATGAAAATGTAGATATTATTGTGAAAAATCGTGAGGGGGAATTTATAAGTACCGGCGAGAGTGGCACAAAATATCTTTTGAAGAGTTGGTTTTATGGGAGAGAATGTGACAATAAACGGGAACAGGATATTTTAAGCGGTGTGCAAAATCTTGTACTATTACATCGGATTTTGGATAGTCCCCCTGATATTGACGGAGACAAAATAGTCGCAATACGACTAAAAGAGGATTTGCATAGTGAGTTTCAAAGGCATAACCGAGAAATGAAAAAGGTGCGTTCTTTTATGAGGGGCAGGGTGGATAAAGGCGAGTTTGAATCGGTATTTCTAAAATATTTCGATGAGATGTATAGCTGGGCGGAGGGCACAAGTTTTGTTTTGGAGCGAATGGGTTATGGTGACCTTTTGCGCGAAAGCATGGAGAAAGGATTGCTTGTCCACGGAGATTATAATTATCACAATATTCTGATGATTCCAAGTGGCGTGGCAACGACTAATTTTGAGCATTTTTATCAGGGAATTCAATTGGATGATTTCTATTATTATTTGCGGAAAACGATGGAAAAGAATCAGTGGGATATTGAACTTGGCGATAAAATGATTGAGTGTTACAATCGCATCCTGCCGCTTACAAAGGAAGAAATGTCTTATTTGGCAGTGCGTATTGCATATCCGGAAAAGTTCTGGAAGGCGGCGAATGCATATTACCGTTCCCGTAAAGCATGGATATCTGCGAAAAGTATCGAGAAGTTGAATATGGCAATTTATCAGTCAAACGAGAGAAAGCAATTTTTGGAATTGCTCTTCTCTTTTCACTTATAAGTGGGTGAAAATGCTTCAAAAATTGCAAAAGCTACGGGAAATAGGGGTGAAAAGGCATTTTGTGCTTGACAAACATTATATAAAAAGGTATAACAGTACTTAGGTAGAAAAAAAGGAGGAAATATCCATGAACAGAACCGAGTTAGTAGCAGTTATGGCTGAAAAAGCAAACTTATCTAAGAAAGATTCTGAAGCTGCATTAAAAGCATTTGCTGATGTAGTAATTGACGAACTTAAGAAGGGTGAAAAAGTTCAGTTAGTAGGATTTGGAACATTTGAAGTAAGTGAAAGAGCAGCAAGAGAAGGAAGAAATCCATTGACCGGTGCATCTATGAAGATTGCAGCTTGCAAGGCTCCAAAATTCAAAGCCGGTAAGGCTTTCAAGGATGCTGTAAACGCA
Source organism: uncultured Faecalimonas sp. (assembly GCA_964604665.1). Taxonomy (GTDB): domain Bacteria; phylum Bacillota; class Clostridia; order Lachnospirales; family Lachnospiraceae; genus Faecalimonas. The sequence continues at coordinate 6,993 of CAZRZV010000011.1, forward strand.
TAATTTACGGATAATACGAAGAGTCAAAAAGGCTGTGCAGGAAGCACAGCCTTTTTTAGTTCATAGAAAAACGAGGTGAAATATGAGACTGGATAAATTTTTGAAAGTATCGCGTTTGATTAAGCGAAGAACGGTGGCGAATGAAGCGTGTGACGCGGGCAGGGTTCTTGTAAATCATGCGGTGGCAAAGGCTTCCACAAAGGTGAAAGTCGGGGACGTTATCGAGATTCAATTTGGTACCAAGACGGTAAAGGTAGAGGTGCTCGATATTCAGGATACGACAAAAAAGGAAGAGGCAAAGGAACTGTTTAAATATTTATAATTTAGGACTTGTCATAAAAAGAAACAACCTTTCATACAATGAATAATGAAATGTATGAAAGGTTGTGATTTTTTGGAAGAAAGACAGATACCTAAGGCACATAAAATGGTCATTAATAATAGAAAGACAAGTATGGTAACAGGGGTTCTTGATGTACTTGCCTTTGATCTGAACGAGGTGCTTTTGGAAACGGAGCAAGGGATGCTTATGGTAAAGGGGAAAGATTTGCATGTCAATCGTTTGACTTTGGAGAAGGGCGAGGTGGACTTGGCAGGGCAGATTGACAGTGTTGCGTATTCGGATGTGCAGGCACAGAGCAAGAAAGGAGACAGTTTCTTCGTGAAATTATTTAAGTAAGAAGTATGATAGAAGTGGCGAGTGAATTTTCCGTTTTTATTGCAGCATGTCTGCTTGGCAATCTGATTTGCATGGTGTATTGTGCTCTGCGTATTTTTAGAAGAATTATAAGACACAGCCTCTTTTGGATTGCGATGGAAGATGTCCTTTTTTGGATAGGAACGGCTGTTTATCTGTTTGTGCATATGTATCGGACATGTTCCGGCAGCATTCGCTGGTACTTTGTAGTGGGAGTGTTGCTGGGCGGATTGCTGACAGGAGAACCTTTACAAAAAATGTTTATAAAAATAGTTGATAAAACCGAAGAAACAAGGTAAGATAAAATATGTGAGATATGTTGATAATAAGGGAGAATACATATGGGGAGAAAAAAGAGAAAAAGTAATCAATTTCAACATAAAGTCAGCGTGATTGCCATTTCCTGTGTGATTATTATGTTGGGAGGCATTCTGTTTATAGGCAGCAGTTCTTTGCGGGAGAAGAATGCGAGATATCAGGCGCAGGAAGCCGAACTCCAGACACAGTTGAATCAGGAGAACGAACGAAAAGAAGAGCTTGATGTGATGGAAGAGTATGTCGGAACGGTGGAACATATCAAAGAAGTCGCAAAAGAGAAATGTGGTTTAGTAGAAGAGGGAGAGATTTGGTTTAAGGCGGAATAATCGAATAAGAAGAATACAAAAGATAGCTTTAGGGAGTCCTAAAGCTATTTTTTTAAATTGGAGGAGTTATGAGAGAGTTGGAAATGAATCCTTATGTGATACAGATTGACAAATTTGTGTCTTCGCTTGAGAAGTTGTCGAAAGTGTTTTTGGATTTGGAAGAGAAAAAAACTGCTTTTACACAAGATGAAGTGAAGGATATGTGTGAAAATGTATGTGAAAAGGTTTGTAAGAATTGCGGGAGTTACGAGATTTGCATGGGAAGAGAGCGCACGCATATATATGGGTTGATTTGGAATATTTTCAATGCCATAGAGGATTGCGGGACGGAGCTGAATGTAGAGATAAAGCGGAAAATCCAGAAAGATTGTGTACAAGCCCCCAAATTTTTGCGCAATGCGTTAGAGGTATATAAGGAACGGAAACAGGCGATGTTGTGGAATCGAAAGATTGCAGAAGGCAGAGAAGGGTGCGCGGTTCAATTGGACTCTTTTGCACAGATGATTCAGCATGCTACGAGAGAGTTGGATGCCAGTATTTTTTCGGACGAGCATTTGGAGAAAAAAATCAAACATCGTTTTGCAAAGCTTGGTTTAAAAATTTTGACAACGGTTTTTCTGGTTACGGATGATGGGAGATATGAGATACATGTGACGGCAAAAGCACAGAAAGGACAGTGTGTCACAACGAAAGAATTGGCACAGGTTATCTCGGAGTGCTGCGGCAGAACCATGGTTTTGGGAAAAGAAGAGCGGTCTGTTATGAGTACGGAGTATTGTACAATCACTTGTGTGGAGGGACCGGCATTTTATACATTGCAAGGGGTGTCGAAAATCGGAAAAGGATGTCGAAAAGTGTCAGGGGACAGTTTTTCCATGCTGGATTTGCAAGGCGGAAAGCAGGGGGTCATTCTGTCTGACGGTATGGGCGCAGGGGAGACGGCGTATCGGGAGAGCACGATGGTAGTGGAACTTTTGGAGGATTTGCTGAACGCGGGATTCCCGAAAGAGACGGCTTTGCAGATGTTAAATACTGCGTTGGTAACCGGGCGTGAGGAAGTGAAGTTCTCCACTATAGATATGAGCGTGTTTGATTTGTATAGCGGGAAGTGCGAATTTGTTAAAGCCGGGGCATCCATGACATTTATCAAAAGTGCAGATGGAGTGGAATGCATTCAGTCGACAAGTCTTCCCATCGGTGTTGTGTCTAAAATAGAGGCGGACGTGGAAGAGCGCAGACTGAAAGACGGCGATGTGGTGATTATGGTGACAGATGGTGTGATAGATGCGCTTCCGGTGGGGGAGCAGGAATTTCTGATGAAGATGATTATCGAGGGAACACAAAAGGAAAATCCGAAGGATATTGCACAGCATATTTTGGAGCAGGTGTTAGAGTGTTCCGGGGAAGTGCCGTTAGATGACATGACAGTTTTGGCGATAGGAATATGGAGTCTTGAAAAATAGAGGGGAATGAGCTAAAATTGAGATGATTTTACAAAGGAAAATAGGAAGATGCAGAAAAAGGTAGGAACATATATTGCAAAATGGGACATGTTAAAAAAAGAAGATAAGATTATCGTAGGCGTATCCGGGGGTGCTGACTCTATATGCCTTCTTTTTGTACTTTTGGAATTGCAAAAGAGCATTCCTTTTGAAATCGTGGTTGTCCATGTCAATCACGGACTTCGCGGGGCGGAGGCGGACGCGGACGAGCAATATGTAAGAGAAATTTGCAAAGAACATGATATCCCGTGTCTGATTTATTCGGAAGATGTGGGTTCTATCGCAAAAATCAGGAAACAATCTACAGAGGAAGCGGGTCGTGAGGTGAGAAGAGAGGCGTTCCATAAGGCGATGGAGTCCTGCAAGGGAACGAAGATTGCTCTTGCACATCATAAGAATGACAGCGTGGAGACCTTTTTTATGAATCTTGCCAGAGGGTCGGGATTAAAAGGACTTGGCGGGATTAAGCCGGTGTCGGGAGAATATATCAGACCTTTGCTTTGTCTGGAGCGCCGGGAGATTGAAGAGTATTTAAAGAAGAGACAGATTCGTTATTGTGAAGATGCCACGAACGAGGGCGATGAATATACGCGTAACCGTATTCGCAATCATGTCATTCCTTATTTGGAGCGGGAGATAAATGCAAAGGCTGTCTCACATATCAGTGAGACTATGCGTCAATTGCAGCAGGTACAAGAGTATCTGGAAGAACAGACCGAGTTGTATTATGCAAGATGCGTGAAGGAGCAGGAGGACTATCTGATATGCAAAGAGAAATTGGCAGAAGCACCTTCTGTGATTCAGCCGTTGATTTTGAAAAGGGTTCTGACGAGGCTGAGCGGCAGGGAGAAAGATATTGAGGAAATCCATGTCAAATGCATTCAGCAACTTTTAGACAAGCAGGTGGGCAGGCGAGTGGATTTGCCATATGAGATGGTCGCAAAACGTATCTACGAGGGAATTTTGGTTTGCAGGAAAGAAGATACTGCTGCAACAGGAGTGTCCTTTACACCTGATTTTACAGATGGGGCGCGTCAGGAGTTTTCGTGGAATGTGACAAGCATTGTCTGTGAATTAGTGCACAGAGACGAAAAGATCCCTGCTGCTACCTATGTACAAAAGAGTGGCGTCAGGTACTTTGACTATGATATAATAACAAAAAGTGTATGCGTACGAACCAGAAAAGCGGGAGACTACATTACCATCAACGCAGATGGAAACACGCAGAAATTGAAAGCGTTTTTTGTAAATGAGAAGATTCCGCAGGAAAAGAGAGATGATGTCTTAGTGGTTGCTGACGGGAATCATATCTTATGGATTGTGGGTTATCGTACGAACATGAAGTATCATGTTACAGAGAAAACGAGACGTATTTTAAAGATATCAATTAACAAAGGAGAAAATTATGGCAGAGACGATTAGGGTGATGATTTCGGAAGAGGATATCGATGCGAAGATTGCCGAGCTGGGAAGACGAATCAGTGAAGATTACGCCGGTAAGTCAGTGCATTTGGTGTGTATTTTAAAGGGAAGCGTATTTTTTACGTGTGAGTTGGCGAAACGTATCACAATACCTGTGACGATGGATTTCATGAAGGTGAGCAGTTATGGCGACGGAACGAAATCCAGCGGGATTGTAAGAATCGCGAAAGATTTGGATGAAACCCTGGAGGGCAAGAATGTTATCGTGATAGAAGACATTATTGATTCGGGGCGTACGCTTTCTTATTTATTGGAAGTGCTTGAAAAAAGGAATCCGGAAAGTCTTAGTCTTTGCACATTATTGGACAAACCGGACAGACGTGTGGTTGAGGTAAAGGTTGATTATGTCGGATTTGAAATCCCGGATGAATTCGTAGTGGGTTATGGATTGGATTATGCGCAAAAATATAGAAATCTGCCGTATATTGGTATTGTAGAAGGTGCAGAGTAGGAAGGAGTAAGAATTGGAGAAACAGGTTAAGAAGAAGGGAATTTCCCCGTTTCTTGTGATGCTGATTATTATGGGAGTGGTTGTTATCATAGCCCAGTTGACGGCGCAGAGAAACGTAATGACATATGAAAATTTTCTGAATGAATTGGCAAATAAGAACATTGAGTCCGTTGTGATAGAACAGAGCAAGGCAGTCCCGACCGGCGAGCTGAGGATAAAATTCAAGGACAAAAACATGAGTGAAATGCGCGTGGAAGTGACTGACGTGAATGCGGCTCAGGAATTGTTGCTGCTTGGCGAGGTTACGGATATTGAAGTGATGCCGGTTAAGCAGGATTCGGCATTTTTGACGACTTGGCTTCCGCTTATATTTATAACGATAGTTACGTTCTTCATGTTCTTTACGATGGCACGTCAAGGCGGAGCGAATGCAAAGGCGATGAATTTTGGACGTAATCGTGCGAAGATGTCAAATCCGTCAGATAAACAGATTACATTTGCACAGGTTGCAGGTCTACAGGAAGAAAAAGAAGAATTGACGGAAATTGTGGATTTTCTGAAGAATCCAAAGAAATATATTCAGGTGGGTGCAAGAATACCTAAGGGTGTTTTGCTTGTGGGACCTCCGGGAACAGGTAAAACATTGCTGGCGAAAGCGGTCGCAGGCGAAGCGGGAGTTCCGTTCTTTACGATTTCGGGTTCTGATTTTGTGGAGATGTTTGTGGGTGTCGGTGCATCACGTGTAAGAGATTTGTTTGAAGATGCAAAGAAACATTCCCCATGTATTATTTTTATTGATGAGATTGATGCGGTTGCAAGACGCCGCGGCACCGGTCTTGGCGGAGGTCATGATGAGAGAGAACAGACATTGAATCAACTTTTGGTAGAAATGGATGGATTTGGTGTCAATGAAGGTATCATTGTTATGGCGGCAACAAACCGTGTGGATATTTTGGATCCGGCTATTTTGCGTCCGGGACGTTTTGACCGTAAGGTCGGCGTGGGCAGACCGGATGTAAAAGGCAGACGCGAGATTTTGGATGTGCATGCGAAGGGCAAGCCGCTCGGAGATGATGTGGATTTAGACCAGATTGCGCAGACAACATCCGGATTTACAGGAGCAGACCTTGAGAACTTATTAAATGAGGCGGCGATTCTGGCGGCAAAAGAAGACAGGGCATACATCGTACAGAAAGATATCCAGCAGTCTTTTGTGAAAGTGGGAATCGGAGCAGAGAAGAGAAGCAAGGTTGTTTCCGAAAAAGAAAAGAAAATTACGGCATATCATGAAGCAGGACATGCCATTTTATATCATGTGCTTCCGGATGTCGGACCTGTGTATACGGTATCTATTATCCCGACCGGAAGCGGTGCAGCGGGTTATACCATGCAGCTTCCGGAGAAGGATGAGATGTTTAATACGAAAGGGAAGATGCTGCAAGACATTACCGTCTGTCTTGGAGGGCGTATTGCAGAGGAAATGATTTTTGATGATATTACGACAGGTGCATCTCAGGATATCAAGCAGGCTACGGCAATTGCGAAATCCATGGTAAAGAAATTCGGTATGTCGGAGGAACTGGGTCTGATTAACTACGATAATGACAGTGAAGAGGTGTTTGTCGGAAGGGATATCGGACATACTTCCCGCGGATATGGAGAAGAGATTGCAGGTAAAATTGACAAAGAAGTAAAACGTATTATTGACGAATGTTATACAAAGGCAAAGAGGATTATTACAGAGAATAAAAAAGTATTAGAAACTTGTGCTGAATTGTTATTGGAAAAGGAAAAGATTTCAGGCGAGGAGTTTGGGGCATTATTTGATGAAGAGAGAGGCGTTATTTAGTGATGGAACAGGCAATTTTGTCTTTCCGGCAGAACCAAAAGAATATGAACAAGTGAAAATACGTTTTCGTACGGCGAAAAACGATGCTACTTTCGTGCGCCTAATGGTGGGAAACGAAGGGCATACTATGAGAAGAGTCTACGCCAGAGGCGGGTTTGACTATTATGAAATATCGTGGGAAATGAAAAGGGAACCGCTTCGGTATTGCTTTGAAGTGAATGCGGGCAGTGAAGTGTGCTACTATAACCGATGCGGCGCATCAAACCAAATCATTGATGAGTATGCATTTACAATTGTGCCGGGATTTTCCACACCGGACTGGGCAAAGGGTGCAGTCATGTATCAGATTTTTGTGGAGCGTTTTTATAATGGGGACAAGAGCAATGATGTGGAGGACGGAGAGTATCTTTATATCGGAGAGCCATGCACACGGGTAACGGATTGGGGAAAGCGCCCGGCGTTTATGGGTGTGCGTGAGTTTTACGGCGGAGACCTTCAGGGGGTCTTGGAGAAGCTGGATTATTTGCAGGATTTGGGCGTAGAAGTGATTTATTTTAATCCGTTATTTGTGTCTCCGTCTAATCATAAATATGACATTCAGGACTATGATTACATTGACCCGCATTTTGGGAAGATTGTGAAAGATGGGGGCGAGGTGCTTGCGGCGGAAGCAAAGGACAATGCAAATGCCACGAAGTACAGAACGCGTGTCACGGACAAGGAGAACTTGAAGGCGAGCAACAAATTGTTTATCCGTCTTGTGGAAGAAATGCATAGGCGGGGCATGAAGGTAATCTTAGACGGAGTGTTTAATCATTGTGGTTCTTTTAATAAGTGGATTGACAGGGAAAGATTGTATGAGGGTTCGGCAGACTATGAGGACGGCGCTTATGTTGCAGAGGACAGCCCTTACCATGGTTTCTTTAAGTTCCGTGAAGATGTGTCTGAAAAATGGCCATATAATGACAGTTATGAGGGCTGGTGGGGACATGATACACTTCCGAAATTGAATTATGAAAAGACACAGAAACTGGAAAAATATATTTTGAGTATTGCAAGAAAGTGGGTCTCACATCCGTACAATGCAGACGGATGGAGATTGGATGTGGCTGCGGACTTGGGTCACAGCGAAGAGTATAATCATGAATTTTGGAAGAAATTCCGCAAGGCAGTAAAGGACAGTAATCCGGAGGCTATTATTTTAGCCGAACATTACGGAAATCCGAGCGCTTGGCTTCAAGGTGACGAGTGGGATACGGTTATGAATTATGATGCGTTTATGGAGCCGCTTACATGGTATCTGACAGGTATGGAGAAGCACAGCGATGAGTACCGCCCTGACCGAAACGGAAACGCCAATTATTTTGTCCAGGAAATGAAATATCACATGACGCATATGCTGACTCCTTCGCTCATGGTATCTATGAATGAATTATCAAACCATGACCATTCGAGATTTTTGACACGAACCAACCACAGAGTAGGACGTGTGGCAAAATTGGGGTATGAGGCAGCAGAACAGGATGTGAGTGAGGCTGTGATGAGAGAAGCGGTCGTGATGCAGATGACTTGGATTGGAGCGCCTACATTGTATTACGGGGATGAAGTCGGCGTGGTGGGATTTACAGACCCGGATAACCGAAGAACTTATCCGTGGGGGAAAGAGAACCAAGAACTGCTTGAGTTCCACAAAGAGGCGATTCGGGTGCATAAATCAAGTGAGGCTCTAAGAAAAGGTTCCATTGAAATTTTAGGAACAAGGGATGCAGTGCTGGTATACGGTCGCTTTACAGAGACGGATAAGGTGGCAGTGATTATTAATCACAGCGACAGACCGACCAGAGTAAAAGTTCCGGTATGGAGACTGGATGTTCCGGCAAACTGTACAATGAAGCAGTTGCTCTATACTTACGAGGATGGATTTTCTACCCATGAGGCACACTATCTTGTAAAAGAGGGAGATGCATATGTGCAGATGGGAAAATACTCAGCGATTATTTTGCAATATAAGGATTGCATTTCGTAAAAAAGTATGATATAAATAGGAAGTCGGATTGATAAATCCGACATATGGACGGGTTCCCGAGTGGCCAAAGGGGGCAGACTGTAAATCTGTTAGCAACGCTTTCGGTGGTTCGAATCCACCTCCGTCCAGTCAAGACCGAGTCGATGCCCTGGTCTTTTTTATTTGCCATTTACCATTTTCTATATGCGGGAAAGTTTCCGGTTCTTTGAATCGACAGAAAATATTGACGTTTTATTTGCAAACTGCTATAATCTGTTTTGCACACGGGATTTCATGAAGTTTTTATACACGTGGGGTTTCATGAAGCACATGCCGCAGTGGCGGAACTGGCAGACGCACAGGACTTAAAATCCTGCGGGACTTATACTCCCGTACCGGTTCGATTCCGGTTTGCGGCAGGAGTACATAAGAGTAGAGTTTTGTGAAAGAGACTTTACTCTTTTTTTTATATCTTGGAAATGATATACTAATAAGTAAGAGAATAAGGGACTAGGAGGAAAAATGCATGAAAGACGTTACAATTAGTGATTCCGTTTTATATGTGGGTGTGGACGATAAGACATTGGATTTGTTTGAAAGTCAATATATCATTCCAAACGGAGTTTCTTATAATTCCTATGTAATCATGGACGAAAAGATTACGATTATGGATACCGTGGATGCGAGAAAGACGGATGAATGGCTTGCAAATGTGGAAGAAGTGTTGCAGGGAAAGGAACCGGCATATCTTGTGGTTTCCCATATGGAGCCGGACCATGCGGCAAGCATTCAGGTTCTGGCGGAAAAATATCCAAAGATACAGGTGGTTGGAAATGCGAAGACGTTTGCCATGATTCCACAATTTTTCACTTTGGATTTGACGGGCAAGACGGTCATCGTCAAAGAGGGTGACACATTGAGTCTCGGAGCACATACCTTACAATTCTTTATGGCGCCTATGGTGCATTGGCCGGAGGTAATGGTGACTTATGAGCAGACGGAGAAGATTTTGTTCTCTGCCGACGGGTTTGGAAAGTTCGGGGCGCTGGACACTGATGAAGCATGGACATGTGAAGCGAGACGTTATTATTTCAATATTGTGGGGAAATATGGTGCGCAGGTACAGGCTCTGCTCAAGAAAGCGGCTGCATTAGATATTCAAATGATTTGTCCTCTTCATGGGCCTATCCTGAAAGAGGATTTGGGATACTATATTGGCAAATACGATATTTGGAGCAAATACGAACCGGAAGATGAGGGCGTATTTATTGCATATGCGTCGATTCACGGGAATACGGCAAAGGCGGCAAGGAAACTGGCAGAGATGTTAGAAGAAGCCGGAGCAAAACGAGTGGCAATCGCTGATTTAACCCGTGATGATATGGCAGAGGCGTTAGAAGATGCATTCAGACACAGTAAGATGGTACTTGCAAGTTCAACCTATGACGGTGGATTGTTCCCGTGTATGGAGGACTTCCTGCTGCATTTGAAGGCAAAGAGTTATCAAAAGCGAACGGTTGCATTGATGGAAAATGGAAGTTGGGCTCCGATGGCGGCTAAGAAGATGACTGCTATTTTGGAAACGATGAAAGACATTACGATTTGTGAACCGATAGTGACGATGAAATCTACAATGAGTGCAGAGAACTTGAAAACGATGGGAGAATTGGTCGAGAGATTGAAATAAAAAATTCCAAAAAATTGTTGACAATAAAAAAATGGCGTGATATCATAGTTCACGTGCTGAAGAAACAGTTAAAAAGGATGTAAGCCCAGATAGCTCAGTCGGTAGAGCAAGGGACTGAAAATCCCTGTGTCGCTGGTTCGATTCCGGCTCTGGGCACTTCTTATTGAAAGAAGTGTCATCCATATAATATGTCAACATGCGGGTGTAGTTCAATGGTAGAACACTAGCCTTCCAAGCTAGATACGTGGGTTCGATTCCCATCACCCGCTTTTTTGTTTGCAAAAAGTTGCCTAAGATATTATGATAGTATCAGAAGAAATCTGATAAAGAATAAGGAGAAAAGCGAAAATGTTAAGGACTAATTACACGGGAATTTCAAGTGAGTTAATCCGCTTTGTTGAGACAGAGCAATTGAAAGACAGGGCTATGTGGAAACTGGTAGCAGACCAATTCCGCAAAGGGAATGTGGACGATGCAGACAAAGGCTGGCGAGGAGAGTATTGGGGAAAACTGATGCGAGGCGCCTGCATGACATGGCAGTGCACGGGAGATGAAGAATTATATGAGATTCTTACGGAGACGGTCAAAGATTTGCTGACTACGCAAGATGAGCAAGGAAGATTTTCCACCTATACGACGGACGCGGAATTTCACGGCTGGGATATGTGGTCGAGAAAATATATCTTACTTGGGCTGATTCATTTTTACGAGATTTGTAAAGAGGAAGAGTTGAAAAAACAGGTTTTGGATGCGGCGAGCAGACATCTTGATTATGTGGTGGCACATATTGGAGAGAGAGCGAATCAGAAAGTTATTACGCAGACGTCCGATCTTTGGCTTGGTATCAATTCCAGCTCCATTCTGGAACCGGTGGTACGTCTTTACAAATTGACACAGAAAAAAGAGTATTTGGATTTTGCATCATACATTGTGGAAAACGGTGGTGCAGAAGGCTTTGATATTTTTGAGGCGGCTTATGAAAATAAACTGAGCCCATACGAATATCCGGTTGTGAAAGCCTACGAGCTTATGAGTTGTTTTGAAGGTTTGATTGAATATTACCGCGTCACAGGAATCGAAAAGTGGAAAGTGGCAGCAGTAAATTTTGCAGAGCGTTTAATTGAAACAGAGGCTACCATTGTCGGCGGTTCCGGATGTGAACACGAACTGTTTAACTATTCGGCATTAAAGCAGACGTTCGGCGAATATAAGGGGCTGATGTTGGAGACCTGTGTAACCGTAACTTGGATGAAGTTGATGTATGCCATGTATCAGTTGACGGGAGATGCCTGCTATTTGGATGAAATCGAGTGTTCTACATACAACGCATTGTATGGCGCCGTAAATGTTGAGAGAAGCACCTGCGGGCCGGAGACGACGTTTGATGAACCGCATTATCGTGGCGTTTATGATTTGCATATTGCCAACAAGGGCGGAAAAGGACAAGTGTTTGACAGTTACAGTCCGTTGATGACAGGTATCCGGGGACGTGCAGTAGGCGGAATGAAGACCATGGAAAACAATACAACTTTCTGTGGATGCTGTATTGCTATCGGAGCGGCAGGAACTGCTTTGGTGGAATTGGCAGCGGCAAGAGAAACAACAGACGGAGTTGAAATCGGATTATATCTTCCGGGACAAGTGGAGACAGACGGTTTAACATTGTCTGTGAATACAACATATCCTGCAGACGGAAACGTGGAAATCACTGTTTTGGATGCAGACGACAAAGAAAGAGAGATTGCACTTCGTATGCCTGCATTTGCAGACGGCTCAACGGTATCTGTAAATGGTGATTCGGTGGATGGTGTTATAGCGAATGGATTCCTTCGATTGAATCGCAAATGGGAAGTCAATGATAAGATTGTCTTAGAACTTGCAATGAATCCGAGATTGGTATTCGGTATGCACAATCCGGAAGATGCAAAGAGTGAGAAGCGTATGGCAGTATTGTACGGACCGCTTGCCCTTGCGAGAGATAAGAGACTTGGAGAAGTGGGAACTGTGCTTGCAGTTGGAGAAAAGAAACTGGAGTTGAAAGCTTTGGATGTTGATACTATCGGTTTCCCTTGTCAGGTGTCTTTTGAAGTGAATGTTGACGGAAATCAATTTACGATGATAGATTACGCATCAGCAGGTAAGACTTGGAGAAGAGATTCTGAAATGGAAGCATGGATGGAGACAAAATAGCATAAATAGAAACAGAGTCGGCGACAGGAAAATCGCCGGCTCTGCTTGTTTCTATTACTTTGTCAGCACTTCCACACCGTTTTCGGTAATCAGCACCATATATTCAATCTGTGCGGACAGTCCGTCGTCTTCTGTGTAACAGGTCCAGCCATTGTCCTCATCAATAAAGAAATCAGGACTTCCTTCGTTAATCATGGGTTCAATTGTGAATATCATTCCCGGAACCAAAACCATTTCAGTGCCTTTTGGCGTCACATAACTTACAAAAGGTTCTTCGTGAAATTCAAGACCGATTCCGTGACCGCCAATATCTTCTACAACGGAGTAACCGTATTTTCTCGCATGACTGTGGATGGCGTGGGCAATATCGCCGAGATGTCCCCAAGGTTTTGCGGCTGCGAGTCCGCGCTTCACACATTCTTCCGTGACTTTCATAAGCCTTGCGGCACGCTCAGAAATGTTTCCGATTGCGAACATGCGGGAGGAGTCTGAGTAATAACCGTCCAAAATCGTAGAAACGTCTACGTTGATAATATCTCCCTCTTCCAAAATGATGTTTTCATCGGGAATACCGTGGCAGATTTCGTTGTTTAAGGATGTGCAGACACTTTTCGGGAATCCTTCATAGTTAAGCGGAGCAGGAATTCCGCCGTGTGCGGTTGTGTAATCGTATACTAATTTGTCGATATCAGCAGTGCTCATACCGGCATGAATGTGTTTTGACACATGGTCTAAAACGGCAGTGTTTAGTGCTGCGCTCTTTTTGATGGCTTCGATTTGCTGTGGTGTTTTGAGAAGGCTCTTGTCCGGAACAATTTCGCCGTGCATTGCCAACATCTTAAGTTTATAGTCAATTGGTATGTTCTTCATGAGAAAATCTCCTTTTTGAGTGATGTGTGACAGCATTTTCTGTCACTTTATATTACAGTATAACGCAAAATTGTGTTGTTAGCACTAAAAAAATAGGGTATACTGATTATGGCAACGAAAGAAATTGGCGGGTATCCGTTTCGGAGATAGAAAGGAAGCGAGTATTATGTCGTACATGGCCTTATACAGAAAATTTCGTCCTGGGGAGTTTGAGGACGTAAAAGGGCAGGATCATATTATCCAAACATTGCAAAACCAAATAAAGGCAAACCGCATTGGACATGCATACCTTTTCTGCGGAACCAGAGGAACAGGTAAAACTACGGTTGCAAAGATTTTTGCGAGAGCCGTCAACTGTGAACATCCGGTAAACGGAAGCCCTTGTGGTGAATGTGAGATGTGCCGCGCTATTAGCGAAGGCAGGTCTATGAATGTGATAGAGATTGATGCCGCGTCCAATAACGGCGTGGATAATATCCGGGAGATTCGCGAGGAAGTGGCATATCGCCCAACAGAAGGCAGATATAAAGTATATATTATTGATGAGGTTCATATGCTTTCTATCGGAGCGTTTAATGCGCTTTTAAAGACATTGGAAGAACCGCCGGAGTACGTCATTTTCATTTTGGCAACGACGGAAGCCCATAAGATTCCGATTACGATTTTATCCAGGTGTCAGAGATATGATTTTAAGCGTATCTCAATTGACACGATTTCTGACAGATTGATGGAGCTGATGAATCGTGAACAGGTAGAAGTAGAAGAGAAGGCAATTCGCTATATCGCAAAGGTGGCGGATGGTTCTATGAGGGATGCGCTGAGTCTCCTTGACCAATGTATTGCATTTTACTTAGGACAGAAATTAACATACGACCATGTACTGGAGGTTCTGGGAGCAGTGGACACCGAGGTGCTTGGCAAATTGCTTCGGGAAATCCTCAGCCGGGATGTGGCAGCGGTGCTTAAAAGCTTAGATGATTTAGTGATGCAGGGAAGGGAACTTTCCCAACTTACAACAGATTTTACATGGTATTTAAGGAACTTGCTTCTTGTAAAGAGTTCTGATAATATGGAAGATGTGTTAGATGTTTCCAAGGAAAATCTGACGCAGTTAAAAGAAGAAGCGCAGATGATAGAGACTGATGCGTTAATCCGTTACATAAGAATTTTTTCGGAGTTGTCAAATCAGTTAAAATATGCGACACAAAAGAGGGTGCTTTTAGAGGTTGCACTCATCAAACTGTGTAAGCCTGAGATGGAGTCCAATCAGGACAGTCTCTTGGAGCGTATTCGCGTGGTGGAAGAGAAAGTCGAAAAAGGAGTGGCAGTGCAGGCGCCGGAAGCGGTATATGCAAATCGCACAGAAGAACAGGAAAAACCGCAGGCGAAGGTGGAACTTCCCAAAGCAATCCGCGAGGAGGTAAAGGAAGTTGTAAAGAATTTCCGCGCGATTGCAAATCAGGCATCACCGATGATTCGCAGTTACCTAAAACTTGCAAAATTGAGTGTGGGTGACCAGGAACAACTTCTGGTAGTGTTACCGGATGAGGTGAGCGCAGGTGTGGTAGGCACAGATGCTCATAAAGAAGAATTACAACATTTGATAGAAGAAAAAATCGGAAAAACGGTTGCGGTAGAGGTGCGTCATGTGGAAGCAGGACGTCATTTTGAAGATAGTTTTGTGGATATAGAAAAAGTGGTTCATATGGAACTTACAATCGAAGATTAGGAGGAATTAACAATGGCAAAACGTGGAGGATTTCCGGGAGGAATGATGCCGGGAAACATGGCCAATTTGATGAAACAGGCTCAGAAGATGCAAAGACAGATGGAAGAGCAGCAGAAAGAAATGGAAACGAAAGAATTTACAGCGGCAGCAGGTGGCGGTGCAGTTGAAGTGACTGTTTCCGGAACAAGAGAAGTATTAAAGGTAAAACTGGCTCAGGAAGTAGTTGACCCGGATGATGTGGAAATGTTAGAGGATTTAATTGTAGCGGCTACAAATGAGGCGCTTCGAAAAGTAGAGGAAGCATCTGCATCTGCAATGTCAAAATTGACAGGTGGTCTTGGCGGAGGTATGCCGGGATTGTTTTAGCTGGTTGTGAAAACATAAACTGAAATAGGAGTACAGAATGGATTACTATAGCAGTCAGATAAGTAAACTAATAGAAGAGTTGTCGAGACTTCCGGGAATCGGTCCGAAATCGGCACAACGTCTGGCGTTTCATATTATTAATATGCCTAAGGAACAGGTCGAGAATTTGGCGGATGCCATGAAATCGGCGCGCAATAATATTCGTTATTGTAAGAAGTGTTTTACCTTGACCGACCAAGAGTTGTGTCCAATTTGCAGCAGCAGTAACCGCAATGAGAAGGTCATTATGGTTGTTGAAACTACCAGAGATTTGGCAGCATATGAAAAGATGGGAAAGTACGACGGAGTATATCACGTCTTGCACGGGGCGATTTCTCCAATGCTGGGCATTGGACCCGGAGACATCAAGTTAAAGGAATTGATGGAGCGCCTTCAAGGGGATGTGGATGAAGTGATTATTGCAACTAATTCCAGCCTGGAGGGTGAGGCAACAGCCATGTACATCAGCAAGTTAGTTAAGCCGACGGGTATCAAGGTGAGTAGGATTGCAAGCGGGGTTCCGGTCGGAGGCGATTTGGAATACATAGACGAGGTAACATTGTTACGGGCTTTGGAAGGACGTACAACATTATAGATGAACATATTTTTAAGGAGGACAAAGCTGTGAACAAATTAGACTTAATGAAATTTGCAAATGAAGTTCGCAAGGGTATTGTGACAGCTACATATCATGCGAAATCAGGTCATCCGGGTGGCTCTTTATCAGCAGCAGAGATTTACACATATCTTTTTGCAGAGGAAATGAATATTGACCCGAAAGACCCAAAAAAAGCAGACAGAGACCGTTTCGTATTATCGAAGGGGCATACAGCTCCGGGGTATTACTCAGCATTGGCAGTGAGAGGATTTTTCCCGGTGGAAGATTTAAAGACATTACGGCATGTGGGCTCTTATTTACAGGGACACCCGGACATGAAAGGGATTCCCGGTGTTGACATGTCAAGTGGTTCTCTGGGACAGGGAATCTCGGCAGCAGTGGGTATAGCTATTTCCGCAAAACTTTCTAATGATGACTACCGGGTATACACATTGTTGGGAGACGGTGAGATTCAAGAAGGGCAGGTATGGGAAGCATCTATGCTTGCAGGACATAGAAAATTAGACAATCTGGTTGTTATTGTAGATAACAATGGACTTCAGATTGATGGCGCGGTAGAGGATGTATGTAGTCCATATCCGATAGATAAGAAATTCGAGGCTTTTAATTTCCATGTAATCAACGTTGACGGACATGATTTTGATGCGTTGGCAGCAGCTTTCAAGGAGGCAAGGCAGACAAAAGGACAGCCTACGGCAATTATTGCAAAAACGACGAAAGGTAAAAATGTTTCTTTCATGGAAAATCAGGTGTCATGGCATGGGGTTGCTCCAAATGAAGAGCAATATGCACAGGCTATGAGAGAATTAGAGGAAGTAGGTGAAGCTTTATGTCAGATGTAAAGAAAATTGCCACTCGTGAAAGTTATGGTAATGCATTGGTGGAATTGGGTGCACAGCATGAGGATTTAGTGGTTTTGGACGCTGATTTGGCAGGCGCTACAAAGACAGGGATATTTAAAAAGGCGTTTCCGGAGCGCCATATCGACTGCGGTATTGCAGAAGGCAACATGATGTCAGTTGCAGCAGGAATAGCTACAACAGGTAAAGTTCCGTTTGCAAGCTCGTTTGCGATGTTTGCGGCAGGACGTGCATTTGAGCAGGTTCGTAACTCAATCGGATATCCGCATTTGAATGTCAAAATCGGTGCAACACATGCAGGTATCTCGGTAGGGGAAGACGGCGCAACTCATCAATGTAATGAAGATATTGCTTTGATGCGCATCATTCCCGGCATGGTTGTGATTAACCCTTCTGATGATATTGAAGCGAGGGCGGCTGTAAAGGCGGCATATGAATATTACGGTCCTGTATACCTTCGCTTTGGAAGACTGGCAGTGCCTGTAATCAATGACAATGCGGATTACAAATTTGAAATGGGTAAAGGGATTGTTCTTCGTCAAGGTACAGATGTTACAATCTTTGCCACCGGTCTGGAAGTGGCTGAAACACTTGCGGCAGCAGAAAAACTTGCCGCTGACGGAATCAGCGCAAAAGTGGTTAATATTCATACTATCAAGCCGCTCGACAAAGACCTTGTGATTGCATCTGCAAAGGAGACGGGCAAAGTGGTAACCGTGGAGGAACATTCCGTAATCGGCGGACTTGGAAGCGCAGTGTGTGACGTTTTGGCGGAAGAAGCGCCTACAAGAGTTCTTAAGATTGGTATCAATGATGTATTTGGTGAATCAGGGCCGGCAGTAGCTTTGATTAAAAAGTATGGATTGGATGCCGACAGCATTTACGAAAAAGTAAAGGCATTTGTATAAAAATGACACTTAGGGTAGAGATTTGTTATCTCTGCCCTTTTTTTGTCTTACGATTTTGGGAAACGGCGACAACATATGATAAATTCAGCAAAATCTCTGTGCTATCATTTGAAAAAAATATGCAGATGAGGTGAAGAGTATGAAAAGACAACTTCCAAAAAATGTAAGACAAATTGGAAATGTAAGTGATAGTTCAAAAATTTATGTAGAAGATTATGTGGACACATTTATGAATCAACTGAGTGAGAAAGTAGACCAAAAACCATTAGGTGCATTTTTGGTCGGCGAAATAGTACAGGAAGAGAATGAAGATTACATTTATGTTTATGGCGCAATACAGATGAAAGAAGTGTTACAAAAAGGAAGAGATATATTTATAGAAGATGCCACTTGGAAAAATGGGTGTGAGTTATGTAAGCAGTATTTTGGAAATGCAGAAATTCTGGGATGGTTTCTTACCAATGCGGGACAAGCCTTGGAGACAAATCACAATATATTAAAAGTGCATCAGAGATTGTTTTAGAGGGAAAAGAGCATTTTTGTGGTAAGGGATTCCAGAGAAAAGGAAGAAAAGTATTATATACATAAATATAAGGATTTGATGGAGTGCGGAGGGCATTATATTTATTACGAAAAAAATGAAGAAATGCAAAATTATATGATTGCTTCCCGTAAAAAGACAGGCATGACTCCCAGTGAAATTATTGAAGATACAGTTACTAAAAATTTTAGAGGTATAATCCGTGAGAGGATGGAGAAGAACGAACAGAAGAGTCATTCAAAAGTCACATATGCTCTAAGCGCCTTTCTGGTCTTGGTGGTTCTTGTTATCGGAATTACCATGATAAATAATTACGATAAGATGCAGGGGGTAAAAAGTACTTTGGCAAGACTAAATGAGGATATTGCCGATGAGGAAGAAGCGGTTGAAACGATTGGAGATGTTGTCGGTGTGAAGAAGGAAGATGACATTGACAAAGAGGACAAGCAGCCGGAACCTGAGAAGCCGGAGGATGAAGATACACAGACCACTGAAGAACCTGACACGCAGACGGAAACACCTCCTGCCACAGGACCTACTGCAAATCAGGATACAGGCAGTGAGAAATCCTATGTTGTAAAAAAAGGCGACACATTGGCATCTATCAGCAAAGAGGTATATGGTGACATTTCGCATGTCAGTGCAATTTGTCAGATGAATGGCATTGAAGATGGAAATTTGATTTTAATTGGGCAAAAATTATTATTACCATAACAGAAAAGTATGATATACTGTAAATAAGATTTGAGATAGGAATTTATGGTATATGAAAGAAAAACAAAAACATATCTGGATGTACGTGTTCATAGGACTTTTGGTGGTGACCGCAGCTGCACTGGTCGCATACTTTGTACTGCGCAGCGCCACATATGAGCGAATAGAGGTAGTAAAGAGTTATGAGAGTAAGGGGACTCATAACGGAAAATATATCAATTATGAGGACGGTTTATTAGAATACAGCCGGGATGGGATTGCGAAACTGACCATGGAAGGCAAGGAGATTTGGAATCAGCCATGCCAGATGGGAAATCCGATAGCGGAAACCTGTGAGAAAGCGGCTGTGGTAGCCGATAAAGGCGGAACAAATATTTATGTGTTTCACAAGGACGGACTAAGGGGAGAGATTCAGACAACCAGACCGATTGAGAGGGTATGCGTTTCGGCACAGGGAATCGTTGCCGTAATCCTGCAGGATGAGACATCGCCGAGAATTATGTGCTATGATGCAAAGGGGAATCCCTTAGTGGAACTGAAAACATCTTTAAGCACGACAGGATATCCGATTGCGATAGATTTATCTCGGGATGGTAAGGTTTTGTTGGTTTCGTATCTGCTCGGGAACGGCGCGAGTGTTTCCACGAATATCGTGTACTATTACTTTGACGACGCAAATATTAAAAAAGAGGAATATGAGGTGGCTAGTAAAAAGTACGGTAATACCGTGATTCCAACAGTGAGTTTTATAGACAAGGACGCTTCTTTGCTGATTTCCGACCAATCGCTGATTGTATATGAGGGATTGGAAAGCCCGAAAGAGAAGTTGGTTGTTCCGATAGAAAAAGAGATTCAGAGCGTCGCATATAATGAAAAACATGTTGCTCTGGTTCTTAAAAATCCGGGAAATACGACACATGAATTGTGTATGTATCGCATAAATGGGAAAAAACTTATGAGCGCCGAAATCGAAGGAGAGTATGACAACATAAAAGTAGAAAAGGGACAAATCGTTCTGTATGATGAGAATAAATGTGCAATTTATAATAATGCAGGCGTTTGCAAATTTGAAGGGCTGTTAGAGGCGAATATTGTCGGTATCTCTCCGGCTTTCGGTTTAAATAAGTACATAGTGATAAGCACAAATGGATTTCAAAAGATGCAGCTTGTGAAATAGGAGAATAAACAATGAATAATTTGCTAATTGCAGTCATACTGATATTTGCTATCAGTGCAATTATTGGATATCGCCGTGGATTTGTAGGAGCTGTTGCTTCTTTATCCGCAACCATTATATCTATTATACTGGTGGTTTTTTTAACACCATATGTAAGTGCATTTCTTTTAAAGGTCATTCCAATTGAAGAAAGGGCACAGGAAAAATGTCTGGAAATGATTTTGCCGGGCGAAGAGGGAATTGAAGTTTCAAGAGAAGAGCAAATGTCGTTGATTGAGAATGCAAATCTGCCGAAAGTTTTCAAACAGCTTTTGAATGAGAATAACAACGAAGAAATCTACAAAGTGTTGGGAGTTACCAAATTCAGCGATTATGTAGGCAGTTATATAGCGAAACTAATTGCGAATGTGGCCGCCGCTCTGCTGATTTTTATCGTGGCGATTATCGTAATCAGATTATTATTGCATACGTCAGGCATTTTGAATAAACTTCCGATGATAGGCAGTATCAATCGTCTTGCCGGTGGAATTTTCGGTTTGGGAGTCGGACTGGTGGCGGTATGGGTACTGTTTGTTGTGCTTACTTTAATGTATGATACGTCGCTTGGACGAGCCTGCTTTGCATGTATAGAAGAGAGCGCGTTTTTGGAAGGATTGTACAGTAATAACCTATTGATGAATTTCATTTTAAACTTTAAAAAATAAGAAATGCGAAACCGCCCCAAAAAGTTTAACTTTTTGGGGTAGTTTATTGTACTTGGCTTTTTTTACAAATTAAAATATTTTTCAAATTCTGCCGGATGCGGAATAGCGGCAAGTTGTCTGCATTCTTGACGTTTCTTTTCGATAAAGTTCTGAATCAGGTGTTCAGGGAATACTCCGCCGGTTGTCAAATAATCGTGGTCAGCTTCCAAAGCATCTAAGGCTTTATCTAAAGTGGTCGGCAAAGAGGAGAGTTTTGATTTTTCCTCGTCTGATAAAGAATACAGATTGAAATCGTATGGTCCCCATCCGTTTTCGTGTGGGTCAATCTGATTTTTCACGCCATCCAAGCCAGCCATAAGAATTGCCGCATAAGCAAAGTATGGGTTGCAGGTTGCATCAGGATTACGGATTTCAAAACGGCGAAGTTCAGGAGTCTTCGCATATGCAGGGATACGAATGACAGCACTTCTGTTAGAAGTTGCATATCCTACAGTTACAGGTGCTTCAAAACCCGGAACCAAACGTTTGAAGGAGTTTGTACTTGGGTTTGTGAGCGCACACAGAGAAGCAATGTGTTTCAAAAGTCCTCCGATGAAGTAGTGCGCGGTTTTGCTCAGGTGAGCATAGCCTTCATCATCGGAAAAGACAGGCCGTCCGTCTTTTAAAAGCAACATATGCACGTGCATACCGTTTCCGGCCTCGCCATAAACAGGCTTCGGCATAAAGGTAGCGGTCTTTCCGTATTTTAAAGCAGTATTGTGAATGATGTATTTAATCATCATGGTGTTATCTGCCATTTTTGACATTTGTCCAAGCATTGGCTCGATTTCAAATTGTCCCGCGGCACCAACTTCCGGGTGGTGGTATTTTACCGCAATACCTGCTTTTTCCATTTCCAGACACATTTCCGAGCGACATTCATAGGAAATATCAAAAGGTTTGGCAATATGATAGTTCTTCTGATGAGGAACTACAACGCCGTGACCTTCCACATCGCTGTTCCAATAAGATTGTGTAGCGTCAATTGCCATGCCAATGGAATTTGGCTGCACAGACCATCCTGCTTCATCAAATAAGTGGAATTCAAATTCCGGGAGTATCAGCATCGTATCGGCAATTCCTGTATCTTTCATATATTGCTCTGCCGCTAAAACAATATTTCTAGGATATTGGTCTAAAGGCCTGTTTTCCGGATAGTCAATAATCATTGCATTGCCTGTTACGGATAAGGTAGGAATTTCGCAGAAAGGGTCCATAATTGCCGTGTCAAGGTCGGGAATGAAGACCATGTCGCTTTTTTCAACTACTGCGTATCCATAGTTGGATGCGTCAAAACCGATGCCGTCTTTTAAAGTGGCTTCTGTGAATTGACTTGCAGGAATAGTCACGTGACGATATTGCCCGTTGATATCGACAATCTTAAAATCAATCATTTGGATGTTTTGCTCTTGAATCATGTTCATAAATTCTTTTGCCGTCATAGGTATTACCTCCGATTTCTTCTTATAATAATATGATACCTATAATGAGAGATGTTTGCAATTGAATTTTGCAATGATTGGCGGATTTTAACGGTTCATTTTGAGGGTTCGTGTTTTGCCCCCAAAAGATCTTTCAGAGGCAAATAAAATAATTCAAAAAAATTTAAAAAAGTTGTTGACACAACTCGGAGAAATGTGGT
>CAZRZV010000012.1:0-27043 GCA_964604665.1 uncultured Faecalimonas sp.
TTATGGTAAAAACAATTCTAAAAGACTTCAGATGGGTTTATACAACATTGTTTTTTGTCTGGTCAGTGGTGGTTATTTATGTGACGCTCATCAGTCGTCCGACAGGGAATTACTGGATTTCGCTAAAACCATTTGCAAGTTATGAGTGGGCACTGACTGAGCCGGAGTACTACAGGGCAAACTTTATGAATATTTTGTTGTTTTTTCCGGGTGGCGTGATGCTGGGATTAAGTATGTATGATAAGAAAAAAGTCTTTATCAGAGCAGGTGTGGCAATATTGTTACTTGTAGGGATGAGTATCTCCATTGAAGCCTTGCAGTATTTTCTGAGGAAAGGAACCATAGAGATAGATGATGTCATACATAACACCTTGGGAGCGATATTTGGTGTTGGTGCAGCTTTGACAGTAGAATGGATAAGTTTTGCGATATGTGACGAACGAAAATAGAGACCGTTTATGAGTAAAAGAGAGGCAGATGATTGTTTGAAAATCATCTGCCTTAAGTTTTATGGATTGTGATGTTTTTTTAAAACCGTTTCTTTGTTGTAGAATGTCCAATTTTTCATGTCCCAAATATCATCTTTCACACTGGCCCAGTGAGAAGGGAGGAATGTATTACCGTTATTATTTTTTATGCTCCACTCATGGGATAATATAATAAATTGGTCATGAGCTGTCTTTGCTTCATTATTAATTGGTTTTTTCGTAAATGGATTGGCCGGATTTGCAATCACATCTTTTGTCGCATATGTAGGAACATCTGCATTCGTCATAAATTCATGAGAAGTGGTAAACTCCGTGCTGTTAAAATCTTTAATCATCAATAACGGCATATAGTTTTCGAGATTTTTTTGACCGATAGGGGTGTCTATAATAAAGTTTTCCAGTTGATGTGCACTGAATCCATGATCAGATACCAGAATGATTCTGGTATTGTCATATACCCCATTTTCTCGTAGGTAATCAAACCATTTTCCGAGTTGTAACATCACACCCATGTTCGTTGAGTAGTGTTCCATTTGTGTTACGGTTTCGGTTCGGAGAGTATGGTCATCTATCGAAAATCTGCCTACATTTTTGGCATCATATGCTGTATTGTTTACGTTGGTACTCAAGGTATACCCAGGTGTTTGCAATATCATTGGATTGTGGGTGGCATTATTTGTCATCACCATGTAGGTGTTTGTGCTCCCATCTGTAATTTTAGTCATATTAGATAAATTCGTAAGGACTCCATATGATTTCAAAAAACTTGCATCCATACCGGTTGCAGTGGACGGATTTACAATCGTCTGAGTAACTGTCGATGAGATTTGACCATATTTCCCATTGTCATAGGAGATATACTGCATAAGCAGCGGAAGGGTCTTTGTCACACTATAGCAGAAAAAGTTCCGATGATTGTCTTCCACAGTCTTTTTGGAGAGTTTAGGGTCGGTAAATGCTCCGTTCGATATATGGGCGTTGATTTTCGGATAATCATCAAAAATTGTCAAATCCGTAACTTCCTGATAGTTTGCATAAGGCGGGTCGTAAACGCTGACTTTAAAACCATTTTCCGAGAAAAGCACAGGAAGCATTTTGAGCGATTCGTTGTGCTTTGAAGCGAGAGACTCTGAATCCCGCTTGTTTAATTCTATAGGAGTATATTCGTATCCACCATACAGCGCCGGCGCTCCGAAGTTTGTATGTCCACCAAAGGAAATAGTATTTGCATAATAGGTAAAGCCTGCGAACTGTTCTTTTAGCTCCGGTTTTTCTTTCATAATATAAGGGATATATTCTCCCATGGCACGGTCTAACATCAAGACAACGACATTTTTTCCATCCTTGCTCAACGTGAAGTTGAGGTCCTTAGCTGTGTCTTTGTTTTGAAGAGAAGCTAATTGGTTAATAGAATTTCGTATGGTTATCACATTCAGACCAGACATTCCAATCAGTGCAACAATAATGGTGAGTAAGGCATATTTGGCAATTCGTTCCCATTTTTTCAAGAAGAAATATAGCAAGAATATAATTCCGATTATTACAACCATATTTATTATCAGTTCTGATGCGGAAAAATGTAATCCACCTTCGTATTTCAAAGTGGCAGATATGATTCCAAGGTTCGTTCCAAAGAACATATAGTTGATGATTGCAATCCCGCATGCAATCCATACAATTTTATCAAAAACGGCTTTTCCGGAGGGGCTGGCAAGCCAATAAAATACCCGCATCCAGATAAGAAAAGTGCCGGCAGCAAGACACAATGAGCTGACAATATACCACAGTGGATTGAGATAGTAATTGATATCTACAAACTCTTGCGGAGAAGATGCAATCAGAGCAGATGGAATCAACACTCCGATTAATACGGTCAAAAAGACAGAGCCGTATAAGAATAATTTGGAGTTTGGCTGTGTCATTTTTTTTGCGACTTTTTTCTTAGCCTTTAGGCTGCCCAGAAGCAGCGGTAATTGAAACAATGTTGCCGCTGCAAGCAGTAACAGCCTCATATAAGCGTCAATAGGGTGGTAGGAAATAAAAAGAAATACAAATGATACAATACCGGTGATAGAGGCCAGTACGTTCAGTACTTTTCTAGGGTTTTTCAGTTTATATAAAATCGTCTTTCCCAGAGAAAAAAGGTTATTTAACGTCCAATAAAATACAAGTGCAGATGGTGAGCCGTACAAAAATACAAGGAAAAACAATGCCATTGCATATAGTTGAATTTTTGTTTTTAGCGGAAAACTTTTTACAT
Source organism: uncultured Faecalimonas sp. (assembly GCA_964604665.1). Classification (GTDB taxonomy): domain Bacteria; phylum Bacillota; class Clostridia; order Lachnospirales; family Lachnospiraceae; genus Faecalimonas. The sequence continues at coordinate 2,749 of CAZRZV010000012.1, forward strand.
AAATAGCACTGGATATAAGATTAATCACAGTCATCAGAATCGGTAAAAAGTTGAGTGTGATTCCACCAATCTGCAACAGTGCATCCGGCGAGCCAAGGTCTGTAATCGGACCAAAGGAAACCCCCTTTAAAATATCCAAGTTCGACAGGAACTGGTAAGCAGCCATAAAGAATGGTATTTCCAGTAACAGAGATACGGAACCATTCAATGCCGAGAGGGGCGAATAATTGTTTTGTTGATAGTAAGTCTGCAAAATCATCATTCGTTCATCGCCGGAAAATGATTTTTTGATGTGTGTGACTCCGTTCTTTAGTTTTGCCTCCACGTCTCTGACAGCTTCCTGCATCGCATCGGCTCTTCTGTATAAAGGTAAAACTAATATATTCATAATAAGGCTCAATGCCATAATACATATACCGGGATGAAATCCAAAGTGGTTCACTATTGCAAAGATAATTTCAAAAACAAGTTTTAACGGACCAAGAAGTATGGTATCCAATATTGATAAAAAAGACATCTTATTTTCCGGCCTCCTTTTCCCTTAATTCTTCCTCTTTTTTGAGCAGATAATCCACGGCTCTCTTAGCACCTTCGCCAATATGTTCCCAAGTTTCAGCCTTCACCTGTTTGCGGCCGGCGGCATATTCGGTATCAGTCAGACAAGAGTCAATCAATTCTTTGATATGATCCATATTTGCCTCATTCAACTCGTGGCCGATTCTGGGAAGAGCAGAGGTGGTCCAGAGCGGTCTGTCTAACCACCATGCATCGTAGACACTGAGGTCAAACTGCGGGTCTGTATAGATGATTGGTTTATCATAAACCAATGCAAAATCAAATGAGACACCGGAAAAATCAGAAACCAAAATATCTGAGCGGCGCAATACTTCGAAGTTATCTGTATCGCGATTCCACTCGAGTTGTTCTGAATCAGGATACTGTGCCATCAATTTACCCATCAGTTCTTTTTCGGAACTGAATGACTGCGGATGCGGACGGACAATAATGTGGTATCCTGTTTCCAAGAGAGCTTTGATGATTTTGCCGCCATAAACACTAAAGATGGCACTTGGACCCCAGGAAGGAGCCAATAATACTGTGCGCGGATGCTCGGAAGGAGCGCCTGCCGTTCCTAAACGTTCTGCCATTTTATCCATATATGGGATACCAACTTTGATAAGTTCTTTTTCAGGTAAACCGCGCAGCTTTTCTAATGCACGTACATCCTGTACCTGATATTCTCCGGAAAGTAGAATCGCATCGTAATAATCGATACCGAACATACGATACATAATAATTTCCGTTGGTGCATGAGGAATATGTATGTAAAAATCTACCTGCTTAGAACGTTTCCATTGATATACGTCTAATCCCGGTGTGGTAGACAAAACGATGGATGCATTCAAAAAGTTTAAGTGTGTGAAAGAAGAATTGGTTTTCCCAATGCATTTTGCTTTCACATTCGGGTAGTTGGCTTCAAATACAGGGTCATCCTCCGATGCTGTTAGATACACGATATTTTTTCCACGTTCATTCATTTCTTTGCAGATTGGTTCAAAGATGTTCCAATAGCGTTTGTCGTCTGAATAAATCACAAATGGGATTTTTTGGTTTGTAGTTTCTACTTTTCTACCAGTAACTTTATAACGAAGCTTCATAAAAAACATTCTGAGAGAATAGATGGCAGCTCCGATAACACCAATTAAAATGGTAAAGAGCATACTGCCGGTACCGGGGTCAATATATAATGTGATATATTTCATAAATAAGCTCCTTTTTAATTAAGAATAAAAATATTCTCAGATATTGTAACATAATGTCGTAAGGAATTCAAGAAACGGCATATATAATAAAAAGCATTGACACGATGTTCAAAAATGCGTAAAATAGTTACAAAAATGAACAAATCGAAGGCGAATTTTTCGGAACAACTGTTCAAAATTCTGCCGGAAATGAGTTTTTTGCAAAGGAGAATAGTTATGAAAACAAAAAAAGCAGTTGCAATAGGTATGATACTGGTTATGATTTTGAGCAGTATGTTGTTTACAGGTTGTAAAAAATCTGAGAATCGCGTGGTAATCTATACGAGCGCAGAGGATTTTCGTGTAGAAGATTTAAGAGCGCGGTTGAAAGAAGAATTCCCGGATTATGATATTGTAATCGAATACAAGGATACAGGAAATCATGCGGCAACATTGATGGCAGAGGGAACAAATACAGACTGTGACATTACATACGATTTGGAATATGGCTATCTTGGGCAATTGGCTGATAAGGGTGTGTTGGCTGATGTTTCCGATTACGATACTTCTGTTTACACGGAAGATGCAGTAGTGGGCAAATATTTTGTGCCGGAACTTAGAAATGGCGGAGCAATTATCGTAAATCCTGCCGTATTAAAAGCAAAAGGTCTTGAAGCACCAACAAGTTATGAAGACCTTTTGAAACCGGAATACAAGGGGCTTATTTCCATGCCAAATCCAAAGTCATCCGGTACGGGTTATATGTTTGTGAAAGCATTGGTGAATTCCATGGGCGAGAAAGCAGCATTTGAGTATTTTGATAAATTGAGCGAGAATGTACTTGCATACACCTCATCGGGTTCAGGCCCTGTAAATGCGTTAAAGAATCAGGAAGTGGCAATCGGTCTTGGAATGACAGCACAGGCTGTGTTGGCAATCAATGAAGGAACGGATTTGGATATTTTGTACTTTGAAGAAGGTTCACCATATTCTATGTACGGTCAGGGTATGATTCAAGGCAAAGAAGAGAGAAAATGTGTAAAAGAGGTATTCGATTTCTTAATTAATACATATGGAAAGGAAACAAATGAGAAGTTCTATCCGGAACAGATTTTTAAGGATTTTGCCCCTAAAATAGAAAATTATCCGACTAATATTAAATATGCAGATATGGGTAACAACACAAACGATGAAAAGACTCGTATTCTTGATAAATGGACGCATTAGTTCACGGGTTTTGAAAGGGAAATTGCACAATGGAAAAACAAAATTATAAATTAAGAGTACGTTCAATCACACACGATTTTGAGGACAAGAGAGCATTGGATGATGTAAGTTTTGATGTTTCGGAAGGAGAATTCCTCTCTATTCTGGGACCATCCGGATGCGGAAAGACTACGGTGCTGAGAATCCTGATTGGATTATTGGAACCGATGAGCGGTCAGGTGCTGAAAGACGGCGTGGACATCACGCATATTCCGCCGGCTGCACGCGGTATGGGAATCGTGTTCCAAAACTATGCACTGTTTGAGAATATGACTGTACTGGAAAATGTAGAATATGCTCTTAAAATCAGAAAGAGCGAGAAGGCAACTGCAAGAGAGCGGGCACGGAAGATGGTAGAGCACATGGGACTTTCAGAGCATATGAATAAGAAACCGTGTGTATTATCAGGCGGTCAGCAACAGCGTGTTGCAATCGCACGTACCTTAGTTCTGAATCCGGATATTATCCTGTTTGATGAACCAATGTCAGCACTTGATGTGGCAACGCGTTTGATGCTCCGCAAAGAGATTAAGAAGATTCAGGCGGAGTATGGCACAACGATGATTTATATTACACATGATCAGGAAGAGGCATTTGCCCTTTCGGATAAAATCATGGTAATGGATGAAGCTAAGTTGATTCAGATTGGTACTCCGGAAGAAATTATAGAGGCGCCTGCAAATGATTATGTGCGTTCGTTCGTAGTGGAGAATCTCAAAACGAAGATCGAATCTCTCGTGAAATATGTGAGGTGATTATGTTGCAGGACAAAAAGAAAATTGGATATTTAAGCGTATCCAAGCTGATGTTAATATTGATATTTGCGACATTTGTTATTTTCCCATTGATTCGCATGTTTTTATTTATCGATAAAGGCAGTATCAAGAGAGTGGTATCAGGACCATTGTTTCATACGGCATTGCTGAATTCCATTCAAGTGACGGCCATCGCTACCATGATATCATTGATTTTGGCATACATATTGGCGATGTGTATTGAACGGACAGAAATTCGTTTTAAGGGATTCTGGAATGTCATCCTGGTGTTGCCCATGTTGATACCATCCATATCACATGGTATGGGTCTTATATTGTTGCTGGGCAATAATGGTGTGATTACAAGGATGTTCAAATTGAACTGGAATGTATACGGTAAATGGGGCATTGTGATGGGCTCCGTTATGTATTCTTTTCCAGTTGCTTTTCTCATGATTAAGGATATTTTAAAATACGAGGACAAATCTCCTTACGAAGCGGCAGAGATTTTGGGAATATCTAAGTGGCGCCAGTTTACGGCGATTACTTTTCCATATCTCAGAAAACCGCTCATTTCGGTTGTGTTTGCCGTATTTACCATGATTATAACGGACTACGGTGTTCCGTTGATTGTCGGTGGAAAATATACAACGGTTCCTGTAGTGATGTATCAGGAAGTCATCGGACGACTTGATTTCGGTAAAGGCGCAGTCTATGGTGTGATTCTGCTCATTCCGGCAATTGTTGCTTTTATTGCAGACCTGTTGAACAAGGACCGCGGAAATTCAAATTTTGTCACTAAGAGCGTGGAAGCGAAAAAAGGCACTTTCAGAAAGATTTTTGCATATGTATTTTGCGGTCTCATTACATTGATGGTGTTGCTTCCGATTGTTTCGTTTATTTTGCTGGGATTCGCAGAAAATTATCCTGTAAATCTAGGATTTACGATGACGAATCTGACAAAAGTGTTTGATATGAATGCAGGCAGATATCTTATGAATTCTGTGTTGATTGCAGTTTTGGTATCCGTGGTCGGCGTTGTGGTGTCTTTCCTGACAGCGTATATGACTGCACGAAGCAAGGGTACATCATCCAGAATACTACATTTGGCAGCCATTACATCGGCGGCTATACCGGGCATCGTTTTGGGTCTTTCCTATGTAATTGTATTTAAGGGAAGTTTTTTATATGGAACACTTGCAATTTTAATCATTGTCAATACGATACACTTTATTGCTTCGCCATATATGATGATATATAATTGCCTGAATAAAATAAATGGCAATTTGGAAGCAGTGGGCATGACACTTGGAATCAATCGTTTCAGAATGATAAAGGATGTGATTGTGCCACAGAGCATTCTCACCATATGTGAGATGATTTCCTATTTCTTTGTGAATTGTATGATGACAATTTCAGCGGTATCATTTTTGGCGACCACATTCAACAAGCCGGCGGCACTTATGATTAATCAGTTTGAAGCACAGTCACAATTAGAGTGTGCGGCAATGATTTCACTGATGATTTTACTCGGCAATCTTATTTTCAAAGGAATTGTCCATTTCATAAAGAAGTTATTGGAAGGGAAGGAAGGAAAAATATATGATTACGAAAAAGCAGTTTGATGTCCTGGTGTATTTGGAAGCGAACAGAGTCAAAGGTTCTCAACGCACGATTGCACAGGGAACAGGGATATCAGTAGGAACAGTAAATAAAATTATCGTTGAACTGTCAGGGGAAGGCCTTATCTCAAATGGCGAAATCACACAAAAGGGATTGGATGTATTGGAAAAATTCAGAGTAAAGAGAGCCGTGTTTATTGTAGCGGGATTTGGCTCGAGACTTGCGCCGATTACTTTTAATACACCGAAACCTCTGGTTCGTGTACATGGTAAGCGTATTATAGAATCTATGCTGGATGCGGTAGTTGCACAGGGAATCGAAGAAATATACCTTGTCCGAGGATATTTGGGAGAACAATTTGACCAATTGTTATACAAATATCCGATGATTAAATTTATTGACAATCCGGAATATAATGAAGCAAATAATATTTCTTCCGCATATTGTGCAAGTTCCCTGTTAGAAAACGCTTATGTGCTTGAAGGGGATTTGCTGCTGTATAATCCGAAACTGATTACAAAGTATCAGTATTGTTCAAATTACCTCGGTGTGCCGGTGAAAAAGACAGATGACTGGTGCCTGAAAGTCAAAGACGGATGCATAAATAAATTGGGAGTAGGCGGTACGAACTGTCATCACATGTACGGTATTTCTTACTGGACGGCGGAAGACGGCGCAAAACTGGCAAAAGATATTGAAAAGATTTACTATTCTCCAGGGGGAAAAGAACGCTATTGGGATCAGGTTCCGCTGGAATACTGTCTGGATAATTATAAAGTGACGGTTCGAGAATGTACATTTGAAGATATCATTGAAATTGATACGTTTAATGAACTGAAAAAAATTGATAAAACTTACGATATGTAAGAAATATATAAGGGTCTCCTCATTACTGTGGGGGACCCTTTTGTGATGCTCTATTTTTCAAACAATTTTAGTGATTCAAACAGCAGGCGTCTTTGCTTTCCTTCTCTGATATCATGATTCAAAGTGGACTTGTTTTGAAATACATATTTTAGATATCTGCCTGTCTGGGGAATCCAGGCGAAATGTTTCAAAATTTTATTATTGCTAAAATTCGGAAAGTTTTTGAGCCCGACAAATTGAATCTCTTTGAAAAAGTGCACGGGATGACCCAGCCTTGACAGTGCGCGGGCTCCGTTGTCATTCGCATTCTTTTTACCAAAATTTCCTTGCAAGAGGATAAAGTTTAATAATTGTTCGCAAGTCTTTGCATTTGCATTCAGACACCAAGGAGCCAAATCTTCAGGCAAACCAAGGTGCAACTGACACATTCTGGTCAACACGTTTGCAAAAGTCTCAAGACCGGATTTGCGGAGAATCGGTAATAGTTGCTGTTCATAGATATCGGCAGATAGTTGCTTTTCCACAAAAAAAGACCAGTCCAGAATCTGACGCAAACCGATTCCCATTCCGCATAGATGTCCCTGAATATGAATTAAGAATTCCAAAGCATTCTGAAGAACCGGCAGTGTCGGGATTTCATATCCCTCTAAAGAAAGAAACTGTATATTGTTAAATCCCCGATACATGTAGTTGTTTAAAATAGCATCCAACTGTGTATCCGGGATAAGAAATGGAGACACGTGAAGTTCCAACAGAATATCATCTTTTTGCAGGGCAAGATGCTTTTGCTTTGCTATGCTGCTGAGCTCGCCTGTCTCGCCGGAAGCGAGCTTGTAGTTTTGGCGGAGCAGACAGTCTCTTGCGGTTTCAAAGGACTCTACAGGAATGAATAAATCAATGTCACCGGGTGTGCGATATTCCGGAAACGGATAATTTGCTGCAGCTACGCATCCCTTGAGAACCACAACAGGAACGTTCTGTCGTTGCAAAGCTTCAATCGCTTCATTTTGATAATGCAAATGCCGATGAAAAGAAATCACATTTTTGCCTACATCTTCAGAAAAAACTTCTTTTATTGGCTCGGGGATAGTGTATTTCATGGTGTTTAAAAGAGGAGCGAGCAAACAGACAACGGTCTGGTGCTTGGTTTCCGTATAAACATTTTGCCAGTCAATCGTAGTATCGGCAGGAAACATATTCGGTTTTTCGTACAATGCTTCTTGTATCAATTTGAGAAAAATTTGGCTATTGGTATTCATATGGATTTCCTTCCTGTATCATATGCTCAGTTTAACACATTTTCACAGAAAATCACAGTGATTGTTGTGTTTTTTTGCCATTGACAGTAGGGGTAGAACGAGTTATCATAAAAGATGAAATTTTAGATAGCGGTAGCTTGGGGGTGTTTTTCCTACCAAAGGTTTACAATTGAGGATAGATACATGGAAACGAAAGAACAAGAAAGTAAAGTGCAGAGTCAGAGTTTGGTTGACAGAATTGACTTGGTTCGTATATTCAAAACACTATTAAAACATGCATGGATTATTGCCCTGGTAGGTATTTTGTGCGGATATGGGTCATATCGATGGGCAAGGCATACTACAGTGCCAGTCTATCAGGCGTCTACGAAACTCTATGTGAACAATGCGATTTCAGTCGGAAATAGTTCTTCGGAGTTCTCTTCAAGAATCTCACTGGGAACAGCGAAGGATTTGATTTCTTCTTATGTGGTGATTTTAAATACCCGAGAAACACTCAATGATGTGATTGATTACGCAAACTTGCCATATACAGACGGACAACTGCGAAGCATGATTACGGCATCACCTATAAATGACACGGAGATTTTCCAAATCACGGTAACGAGTGTCAATGCGGCAGAAACGGAAGTGATTGCAAATGCAATCGGCGAGATTCTGCCGAAGCGTATTTCGACGATTATCGAGGGAACTTCAGTAAAAATAGTAGAAAAGGCAGTCCATCCAACAGGTGCGATTGGCAGTGAGATTTCGGGGAAAACGATGAAAGGGGCTTTGTTGGGAGCCTTTATATGCGCTGCCTTTTTTGTGGTATTGGAATTAACCAACATACGTATCCGCTCTCTGTCAGATTTGGAAAAAGTATGTTCATATCCGGTTTTGACTATGATACCGAATATGGGTGTGTCATCAGGCGGAGGACATTATTACAATACGAGCGACAAAACGAAAAAGAAGAAAAAGAAGAGTGCTTTTGCACAGGATAAGGGTAAGGTGCTTTTCGGAGAAGGTATACATTTTGAAGCGGCAGAAGGATATAAGATACTGCGTACTAAAATTCAGTTTTCCTTTGCGGATGAGAGTGACAGCCATGTAATTGGTGTATCCAGCGCATTGGCAGGAGAAGGAAAGAGTATTACGGCAATTAACTTAGCACATTCATTGGCCCAGTTAGAGAAAAAGGTTATTTTAATCGACTGTGACCTTAGATGTCCTTCCGTAGCCCCGAGATTAGAACTGAAACGTGAACCGGGTCTTTCGAATTATCTGACACGTCAGGTGAACATCGGCGACATTCTTCAACGATGTCAGTTAAGTGAAAGAGGAACGATGCATGTAGTTGTAGCAGGAAAGACACCTCCGAATCCGATAGAACTTCTCAGTTCGGAAAAGATGGAGAAGACTTTAGAAGCGTTGCGTGCGCATTACGATTATATTATTTTGGATTTGCCGCCGATTGATGAGGTGGGAGATGCTATGGCGATATCGAAGTTGGCTGATGGTATGCTTATAGTAGTAAGACAGGATTATTGCGACAGAGCTGTACTGGGAAGCGCTATTCGCGAATTTGAATTTGTAGACGTCAGAATTTTAGGACTTGTACTGAATTATAGCAGTAATATGAGTTTCGGCAGAAAGTATGGTAAATATAAGGGATATTACAAGAAGTATCGCAATAGTTATAAAGAAGCGAGCGAAGAGACAAAAAATCAGAAAGGAGACTGAAAATGAGGACGAAGTTAAAAGGTATTGTCGCAATTTTATTATGCCTGATGATGTGTCCGATTATAGTCGCACAAGCAGACTTTACACCAAGTGTCGGTCACAAATCGGAACCTGATATAGTGACAACACCGGATGAGAACGGTGACCCGGTAATTGGAGAGGTGGTAGACCCGGATGGAAATGTGTTGTCTAAGGAGTATTTGTGGAGTCTTATTGTTACATCGATTGCACAGGCAGATACATCGACAAAGATTCCGGACAGTGCGAGACAGGAACTGAAGAAAGTGTACAATGATATTGTTTTGGGGAAAACTGATTTCACGACGTATCGGGACTTAGAACAGTGGATTAAAAACAATTTGGGTGCAGGCAAAACGGCAAATGACATGGTGGTGCGTGATATTTTTGATATTACAGAGGTAAGTGATACCTTGTTGCAATATTTACCGGGAAAAGGCAATACCATTGACCTAACATTTGATTTAGATGTTGCCGCAGATCAAAAAATTGCGGCGATGATTTTCATTGACGGCAAATGGGAACTGGCACCAAATGTCAGAAATAATGGTGATGGTACGGTCACAATTACTTTTGAACATTTCAGCCCGGTTGCCTTTTTGGCAGAAGGAACAGGTGTAAAGGGAAATCTGGTTCCTGTTACAGGGGATAACCAAATGGATGACATGATGTTGTGGATTGTATTGGCTGTCGGTTCTTTGACAGCAATTGTAACTGTTGGTATTATCTATCATCGCAGAAGACGTTAGGTATGTCTGTAATGGAAAGGTAAATTATGAATAGAAGGCAAAAGAGGGACATCGAACTCTTTGGTGCTATATTAATTGTTCTGTTGTTGATATTTATATACAGTGGGTTCCGGCTATTGGAGTCCACTGTGTTTTTTCAAAAGGAGACACATACGATTAGTAGAACTTCAAGGACGATTACGAAAGATGGTGTAGAATATTTCCCGAGACAGGATATGACGGTATTTATGGTGATGGGTATTGATCAGGAAGGCAAGATGCAGGACAGCGGCTCTTATAATAATGCAGGGGCGGCAGATGCCATTATGCTGATGGCTTTCAAAGATGATGACAAGAGCGTGAGCGTTTTGACGCTGAACCGTGATACTATGGTGGAGATGCCTGTCTTAGGTGTGGGTGGCAAACAGGCCGGCAGTATCTATGGTCAGTTGGCATTGTCTCATACATATGGAAATGGTTTGCAGGAAAGCTGTGAAAATACAAAGGATACAGTATCAGCGCTGTTATCCGGTCTGTATATTGATTATTATGTAGCCATGAATATGGATGCCATAGCAATATTGAACGATGCTGTGGGGGGCGTTCCGGTTACGGTGACAGAGGATTTCTCCGCAGTAGATCCAACGATTACCATGGGGGATATTACCTTACAGGGCAAACAGGCAACGAACTACGTGCGCAGCAGAGCCGGAGTGGGCGATGAACTTAACGTATCGCGTATGGAAAGACAGGAAAAATATGTGGACAGTTTCTTGGATATATTGAAACAGAAGGCAAATACGGACAATAGCTTTATATTGCAGACGTATGAAAATATTTCAGATTATATGGTAACTAACTGTTCATCAACCATATGGGGTTCTATGTTGAGCAAATATCAGGAGTATACGCTGAAAGAAATCGTTTCGCCGGAAGGGCAGAATGTGAAAGGTGAAACATATATGGAGTATCATTTGGATGAAAAAGCCTTGGATGACTTGGTTTTGAGACTGTTTTATGCTCCAAAAAAATTAAGTAAGAGTGAATAATCGATGAAAAAAGAAAGCGAGATAACCCCGATTGCGTCGAGATTGATTGCATTCATTCGCAATGCGTTGCATGGCGATATGGCGGAGACGGCAATTACGGATGCCGATGAGGCGCATGATATAATTGAATATGCTACGCAACAGGGTTTACTGATGTTTCTAAATGAGTATGCATCTTTCCGTGAGATTTTACACGGAAAACAGTATTTTAAGAGAACTATGGCTGATGTGTACTTAAGAACTCATCAGGAAGAGGAATTGAAGAGACTGTTGGACGCACTTGAGAAAAGCGAGATTTCTTGTGTGGTACTTAAGGGTGCAAGAAGCCGCGAACTTTATCCGAAGCCGGAGTGGCGTTCTATGGGTGATATTGATTTGCTGTATCTGCCGAAACAGACCAAACAGGTGCAGCAGATGATGAAAAGCTTAGGGTATCAAGGAGAAGGCAGTAAGGTTCGACATGACGAGTATCAAAAAGGACCGGTTGTGGTGGAAATGCATAGGACATTGTGCGTGCCTGAGTGGAAAGAAAGTCAATATTTTGAGAATGTCTGGAATAGAACACAGGCAAGGGGAGATTATCAATATATTTTTGATATGACACCTGAAGAACACTATTTGTACACCTTCACGCATCTTGTAGAACATTTTGTTACAGGCGGAATCGGGATTCGTATGGTACTTGATATTTATGTATTGTCGCAATTAGGAAATATGGATTGGGATTATATCGAGAGAGTTTTGAAAAAGCTGGGTTACAATGTGTTTCACGAGAAGATTCGCATGTTGGCAAATGCGTGGTTTGATGCGGATTCCGAAAGAAATGTGCCTGAAGAATTGCAGGAGCTGGAATCCTATGTTATTGCAGGAGGAATTTTCGGGACATGGCAAAATGAAAGTGTAAACAGACAGTTGCAGTATCAGGGAAAACTTCACTATTTTAAAACGATTCTCTTTCCGGATTATAAGACGATGCAGACAGTATACCCGTGGCTCCATAAGAAACTGTTTTTGCCGACAGCATGGGTGCTGAGATGGTTTCAAGTACTTTTGCATCGGAGAAAAAATGTTACGGTGCAGATGAAACGTATGCAGAGTTTTCAGGAGGAAAATGAAGATTTAGGCAAACGAAGAGCCTTTTTTGAGGAGATGGGGCTGTAACAGTAGCAAGGAGATATAGACAGTGTGGGAAAAACTAGTATTTAAGCCGATTAGGCAGATGCCACTTTGGGGCTGGATGTTATGGACAATATTAGTCATGATAACAATCTGGTTTCATTGCAGAAATTATCTGAAAAATGTGAAGAGTACAAAAAAATACGGTGCACGCACTTATATAAGAGAGAGCAGAAGAGAACTTTTGCTCTCTGTTTTGGCGTTTTATATGATGTATGTGTTTTCCATTGCTGTTTTGGCGCGTGAGCGCACACCGGAACTCCATTATCATTTAATTCCGTTTTGGTCGTGGTTTCGTGCAGTGGAAGAGGTGCAAAAGTACAATATTTGGGGAATGCCATTACAGATTTTATACAATGTGATTGTATTTGTGCCGATTGGACTTCTTTCACATTTTATATGCAATGTTAGGGCACGTGGGGCATTCATTTATGGATTTTGTTTTTCTGCAATGATTGAAATTTCGCAATTGATATTTCAAATCGGAGATTTTGAGTGGGACGATATGATACATAATGCACTTGGGTGTGTATTAGGTGCATGGATTGCCTGGAAAATCCATGGACAAAACGGACAGTAAGATGTAGAATGAAAGGGCAGAATATTTTTGAGGTGGACAGAAGATGAGTAGATTATTATTTGTCGTAGCACATCCTGATGATGAAGTGTTGGGAGCAGGAGCTACTATTAAAAAATATACAGAGGCAGGGCACACAGTTGATATTTGTATTATGAGTGCGGAAGCGAAAGCGCGCGCTTATCGTCCGAATGATGAGGAACTGAATGCCGATATCAATGAGAGTGCGAAAATTTTGGGAATCAACAAGATTTACGAAGGGGATTTTCCGAATATCGAGATGAATAATACGCCGCATTTACATCTGGTACAGTTTATTGAAAAGGCGATTTTGGAATCAAATCCGAATATTGTGATAACGCATCATCCCGCAGATACGAATAATGACCATATGCATACATCTATGGCATGTCAGGCGGCCATCCGATTGTTTCAGAGAAGAAAAGAGGTAACACCACTTTGTGAACTTTGGTTTATGGAGGTTTTGTCTGCTACAGAATGGTCCGTTAATTCGGCTATGAATATGTTCCAACCGAATGTATTTGTGGAAGTGGGAAAAGAAAATGTGGATATTAAAATTCAGGCTTTAAATACATATTGCGGTGTGATGAGAGATTATCCGCATCCGAGAAGTACAGAGGCGATTACAGGCCTTGCGGCATATCGCGGAAGCCAATCAGGATGTAATTATGCGGAATCATTCCAGTGTGTGCTAAGGAGAATCACAAAATGCGAGTAAAATGGTATGAAGTGACAAAGAGAATTTTCGACTTCGTGGCTGCGCTTTTGGGTCTGATTGTTACTTCGCCGTTGTGGCTTGTTGCTGCAATCGGTGTGTTTGTAAGTGACCCGGGGCCGGTATTTTATGTGTCGGAGCGTATCGGGAAAGATAATCAGCCATTTCGTATGTGGAAGTTTCGTTCTATGCGACAGGGGAAAGCAGACGAGTCTGTATTTCGCGGAGAAGAGGACCGTATTTTCGGTTTTGGAAAGTTTATCCGTGCAACAAAAATAGACGAACTCCCGCAGCTTCTCTGCTGTTTGGCCGGAACTATGAGTGTGATTGGACCAAGACCTGCCACGAAGGGACAGATGAAGATTACACGTGGCGGGAAATTTGCGGTGGCGGCATCGGTGAAGCCGGGGCTGAGCGGACCGGGAGCCATATATGATTACATATATGGAGACACCATCGAAGACTCGGATGAATATGAGGAGAAGGTGCTTCCAACCAGATTGGCATTGGAAGTATATTATATCGGGCATCGTTCATGGGGATATGACATGAAGATGATTTGGTATACCGTTGTTTGTATCCTTTCCAGCGTGTTTGGAAAAACACCGGATAAGATTTTGAATGAAATGATTGCATGTGCAAAAAGTATGGAAGATGGAGAATAAGAATGAAAATTCTGGTTGTGTGCCAATATTATTGGCCGGAACAGTTTATGATTAATGAAATCGCTCCCGAATTGATAAAACAAGGATATGAAGTCACTGTATTGACGGGGCTTCCGAATTACCCTTCCGGAATCGTGCCAGATGAGTATAAGCACGGGAAACGTGATGAAGTGATTGACGGAGTACGTGTGATTCGCTGTTATGAAAAGGGCAGAGGAAAAGGAAAAATCAATATGATTTTAAATTATCTTTCTTATATGGTATCGGCGACGAAAAAAGCCAAGAAGCTGGGAAGGTTTGATTTGGTGCTCTGCTATCAGCTTTCACCAATTACAATGGCGGCTCCGGCGATTGCATATAAGAAAAAATTTGAAGTTCCTGTATTATTATATTGTTTGGATATCTGGCCAGAATCGGCACAGGCACATGTGGGGAAAGGAAAGCTGTATCAGTTTATTGCAAAGTATTCAAAGAGCGTGTATCAGAAATGTGATAAGATTGCAGTGACATCAGAACCGTTTATGGAATATTTGAATCAAATAAACGGCGTGCCGCTTGAGAGGATGGTTTATATTCCACAACATGCAAACAAAGAGATGTTGAGTCTTGACTTGAAGGCGGAAGATAATAATCTTGCAGATTTTATGTTTGCAGGGAATCTTGGAAAAGGTCAGAAGATAGAGACTATCGTAAAGGCGGCCGCAAGGATACGAGAGAGGGAGTTTTTGATTCATATGGTGGGAGATGGTTCCATGAAGGCAGAATTGGAACGTCTTGCAGAAGAACTGGAAGTGGGAGATAAGTTTATTTTTCACGGACAGCAGAGTAGAAATGATATGCCAAAGTGGTATCAGAAGGCGGATGCACTCTTAATCACTCTCCGCGGAGACAATTTTGTGGGGAATACCATGCCGGGAAAATTGCAGACATATATGACTACAGGAAAGCCTATATTTGGTGCTATCAATGGTGCTGCGATGCAGGTGATTGAGGAAGCAAAATGTGGAAAATGTGCTTCGGCGGAAGATGCGGATGGACTTTCTAAGATAATGGCAGATTATATTGAACACCCGGAAAGGTATGCAGATTGTGGTAAAAATGCCAAGACTTATTTTGAAAGGCATTTTACTTTAGATGTCTATATGAAAAGATTGATAAGGGAGATGGAATCACTCGTATGAGAACCTTGTTTCGGGGCAGAGCCTTGTATATGGAAAAAAACAGAATATGGGTTGCCAGAGGCATGCGTTTTTTTGCAATTGATTATGATGGGAAAAGAGTTACCCCAAAGTATCGTGTAGGGAGCATGAAGCAAAGGATACTTGCTTCCAATCGATTGTCAGGTCAGCTTTTCCGGGAAGGAATCCATCATTTGGTTCCTTTAAAAAACGGGGACGTTTTTCTGACGACAAAAAGGAAATCTTATACGGTCGGACAAGATGGCAGTGTGAAGAATATTTTCACAGGATATGTAGGAAATAAGCCGGCACATCAAGGAGTTTGTGTGACACCTGACGGGACGGTATTTTTTGGAGAGTATTCCATAAATCTGGATCACAAGAACGAAAGTAAGTTGTATCGCAGTACGGATAATGCCACAACATTTGAGGCAGTGCTTACGTTTCCGAAGAATGTGCGTCATATTCATTTTATCAAGTATGACCCCTATGAAGATTGTGTGTGGCTTGGCACGGGAGATGAAGATGAAGAATGTTATTTGATGAGAAGCACAGACAACGGAACTACTTGGGAGACAGTGGGCTCGGGGAGTCAGGATTGGCGGGCTATCGGAGTGTGCTTTCATAAAGAGGCGCTGGTATGGGGAACAGATGCAGGCAGTGTTCCTGACCAAAATCATATCGTTCGCATGAATCGAGAAACGAGACAACTCGAGATTCTTGCAGATGTAGAAGGACCGTGTCACGGATGTGGCTCATTTTCAGATGGCAGGATATTTATTTCCACAGGAGTGGAAGGCGGCGAGAATGAAGTCGACCGCTATGCAAGATTAAAGGAAGTCAGAGACAGTCAGGTAGTGGATTTGGTAAAAGCCAAAAAAGATAGGATGCCTTTGATTTTACAGTATGGCGTCATGCGTTTTCCGCTTGGTACGGAAAGTAGTGATAAAGTAGTATTTACGATGATGGGATTAAGAAAAGGTGGAGAATATGTCAAAGTCTACGACGAATTCTAAATATAGTAAAATAAGAGTGCTTTTGATTGAGGGGAGAGCGCGCCAGGTGATGCCGCTCATGAAATCATTGTACAGGATGGGGTGTCATATCACAACCTATAATTCAACCAAGTTTGATATGGGATATGCGTCCCGCTATCCGGATAAGAAATTGCTTCGTTATTGCGATGCAAAGGACGAAGAGGGGACTTATGCGGCAATCAAAAAGGAATTGCAGACCAAGCAATATGACCTTGTAATTCCACTTAATGATTTTGTCGCAATTATCCTGTCAAAGCATAAAGAAGAATTAAAAGAATATGTCACAATTGCGGCAAATGATTGGGATGTGTTTCAATGTGCAAGTGACAAATTGCGTACCATGAGCATTTGTATGGAAAACGATATTCCCTGCCCGCAGACCTATGTGGCAGATGAGACATTGGGTGATTTGTCACAAATGAAATTAACCTATCCGATTTGTATCAAACCGAGAACCGGATTTTCAGCAGTCGGTTTCAGAAAAATTGAAGAATCGGATGATTTGGAGAAGATTGTAAAAGCAAGCGTTGAAAAGTATGGGCCTTGCCTGATTCAGGAATATATACCACAGACAGATTTGCAGTATAAAGCAGAACTTTTTGTGGACAAGCATGGTGAAATCAAGAGCGCCTGTGTATTTGCAAAGGTGCGTTGGTATCCGCTGGAAGGCGGTTCCAGTACGCTCAATGTGACGGTGGAAAGACCGGATATTGTGGAAAGTTGTGCAAAGTTACTCAAAACGGTAGGCTGGAGAGGATATGCAGATATTGATTTGATTCAGGATCCACGGGACAATATAGCAAAGATTATGGAAATTAATCCGCGTATTACGGGTAGTGTGAAGATTTGTTACGCGGCAGGTGTGAATTTTACGGAGCAGATTTTGCAGGACTATTTAGACGAAGAAGTGACTCCGTACATGGATTATAAGATTGGTTTGTATCTGCGATATATTCATACGGATATTTTGTGGTTCTTAAAGTCGAAGACCAGATTCAAATGCAAACCGTCGTGGTTTGATTTTAGAAACTCGGTGGACCAGATTTGGTCATGGGATGACCTTTGGCCGTTTGTCACATATTCTTTGCAAGGGTTTACAAAGATTAGCGGAGATAAGAAAAAGAGAGAGTTATGAGTCAGACAGATGTAGTGAAAAAGGATTATGTATCGATAGATGTGTTTAAGTTATTTGCGGCAGTACTGGTAATTGCAATCCATGTAAAGCCTTTTCAAAATAATTTTTGGCTGGATGCAGGAGTGGGAATGCTTACCAGAATGGCAGTACCCTTCTTTTTCTGTGCATCGGCATTTGTGTTATTTAAAAGTATCAATGCAAAACCGGAGGCAGGAAACCGGAGAATGAGAAGATACTGTATCAGACTGCTCAAATTGTATGCCATTTGGTATGTGATTTATGCATTGGTACAACAAAGAGAACAGTTTACAAATTTATCGGGATGGCTGTATTTGGCAAAACAGTTTGTATTTCCGACAAATGGCTTGGTATTGTGGTTCTTTCCGGGATTAATGATTGCGGCATTGCTGGTATTTTATTTAAAAAAGGTCATGAGGACAGAGTATGTTTTCGGAGTATCGATTATTTTCCTCGTGATAGGATATGGATTCA
The DNA here is from genome assembly GCA_964604665.1 of uncultured Faecalimonas sp. Classification (GTDB taxonomy): domain Bacteria; phylum Bacillota; class Clostridia; order Lachnospirales; family Lachnospiraceae; genus Faecalimonas. The sequence goes on from CAZRZV010000012.1 coordinate 20,777, forward strand.
GTACGGTTTATGAAGGGATTTTGTCCGAAGTTGCAGTATTGAAATCATTACATGATACCGTAATTCCGTTTATCGGGACACAAAATGGATTGTTTTTTGGGTTTGCCTACGTGGCGCTTGGAGCTTTATTGGCAGAAGATAAGTTGAGGTGTGGCAGAAAGAAAGCGTGTGTCGGCTGGGTTCTTTCCTATATAGGATTAGGAGCAGAAGCGCTTGTTGCGGTTTTGGCACTTGGTTCATCAGTGAATCATATATGGCTTTTTGCATTGCCGTTAACATGGTGTGTCATGAATGTTTTGCTTTCGATTGATATGAAAGAGAATCCGATGTTTAAGGTAATGCGAAAGATGAGCACTTTAGTTTACGTATTGCATTGTTTTGTGATTATGGGGCTTGAGAGACTTGGAGTTCGTGAACTGGATGGGCAAAGTCTTATGTTGTTTGTGTTAACAACAGTAATATCATTAGGAATTTCTTATTTGCTGGTATTATTATCAGGAAAGAGAACATTTCGATTTTTGAAAATATTTATGTAAGTAGGATGGGAAATATGGAATTAAGAGAAAAGAGACCATTGTTTTGGATAATCTATACGGTTGTTATTATAGCAATTCTGACAGTTTGCGTGATATGGATGAAACCGAAGCCGACAAAACCGTCAGAGGAAGAACCTCTATCGCAGGCAATTGAGCCAAATGAAAAGATATTAGAAGTTCAAAGGGAATATATTCCCGGGATTGTATGCTGGGGAGACAGCCATACGGAACGCGGATGGGTAGAGCCCTTTGAACAGTTGGTAAAGGATAATGTTACAACATTACTGCAAAAGGAAAACGGCAGAGCAAATATCCCGATTGTGAATATGGGGGTAGGAAGCGAAACTTCAAAACAGATTGTGGCAAGAAGCGGAGCTGCACCATATCTGGTAGCAAAAGATTTTACGATTCCAAGTGACACTTCGCTGGTGAATATTGAAATAAGTTTTTCTGACGGAACACCTGCCGGGCAGGTTAAATTCGGAAGAAATGGTATGCAGGCAGTTAAGATTTCAGATATCGCAGGGGAAATCAAACCGATTTATGAAGGCGATAATATTGTAGGATATCAGTTTCGGAGAGCGCAAAGCGGCACGGAAATAGAGGTGAAGAGTGGTACAACCATTCTCACAAATGGAGCAGTGCAGTTTATCAATTGTCTTCCGATAATTTTTATGGGAACCAATGGCGGATATAATGATTCGCCGCAGGAATTAGCAGCGCAGATTCAGAGCATGTTGGATTATTCGAATGCTCCGGAAGGCAGATATATTGTCCTCGGAATTTATACTGGAAATAAGAAAAATCTGGATGCATTGGAAATCGTGATGAAGGAAACTTTCGGAGACCATTATATCAGTTTAAGAGAAATACTGACAGACGATTATTTGCAGGAAGACAAATTGCATTTTACCAGTGAGGGATATCAGATAATTGCGCAAAAGACCTACGAGAGAATGAGCCAATTGGGATATTTCAATGAGGTGCTTGCGGAGATAAAATAGTCAAGGGGATAAGAATGAAAGTATTACAGATTAACTCGTTTTTCACAGTCGGCGGACCACCCCGTATTGTCAATGGAATATACGATACGCTGAAGGAAGAAGGTCATGAATGTAAGATTGCTGCAGCGCGGGAAAAATTATATAAGCCGGAGGATTCCATACGGATTGGGAATCAGTTAGGTGTATATATGAATGCATTGTCCTGTCGCTTGTCTGATAATGATGGATTTCGTTCCAAAGCGGCTACCCGCAGATTAGTAGAAGAGATAAAAGCATATGACCCGGATGTCATACATTTACACAATTTGCATGGATATTATATCAATATTGAAATTTTGTTTGATTATTTAAAGACATGCGGGAAAAAAATATTCTGGACGCTCCATGATTGTTGGGCTTTTACCGGGCATTGTCCGCATTTCGTGACAGTCGGATGCGACCAATGGAAAACAAGGTGTATTACCTGTACACAGATGAAAGAATATCCCGCATGTTCCTTGAAAGGAAACGTGACTGAAAATTTCGACCGAAAGAAAAATGCGTTTACAGGGGTGCCGAATATGACGATTGTGACACCTTCCAAATGGCTTGGGGATTTGGTGAAACAAAGTTTTTTGGGTGAATATCCGGTTGTGGTGAAATATAATAAAATCGATACGCATGTATTCAAACCGACACAGGGCAATTTCAGAGAGAAATACAATTTAGAGAATAAAAAAATCATTTTAGGCGTGGCACAGAACTGGTCAAAGAGCAAAGGCTTAGATGATTTTATAGAATTGACAAAGCGATTGGATGATAATTACAAGGTTGTGATTGTCGGTTTGACGCAGAAGCAAATCGAAGAAGTTGAAAGGCAGGCATCTGCCATCTGTCTTTCAAGAACAAACAATGTGCCGGAACTCGCAGAAATTTACACGGCAGCCGATGTATTTGTGAATTGTACCTATGCCGATACTTTCCCGACAGTGAATCTGGAGGCACTTTCCTGTGGAACACCTGTCGTTACCTATCGTACCGGTGGAAGTCCGGAGGCATTAAGCGAAGGCTGTGGCACAGTTGTAGAGCAGGGGAATTTGCAACTTTTGATTGAGGCAGTTCGTCATACAGTTAAGAACCCAGAGATATGCGTAGAAAGAGCAAGCTTTTTTGACCGAAAGGCAAACAGGTTAGAATTTATAGAGTTATATGAGGAGCAAAAATAGTAATATGAAAGATATATTTTTTTCTACAAACCTTCCGGCTCCATATCGTGTAGACTTTTTTAATGAGTGGGGGAAATATTGCAATTTAACAGTCTCTTTTGAGAGAATGTCGGCTACAGACCGTGATGCGAAATGGAAAGGGAAAGAGCCGGAGCATTTCACACCGATTTACCTTGGGGCAAGACCGGTGGGAACAGACCAAACTATAGGATTTGGCTTGATAAAATGTATTAAAAGACATAAAAACAGTACTATTATACTTACAAATTATGTGTCACCATCTGTGATGCTTGCTATTTGTTATTGCAGGTTGGCGAGAATTCCGTATTATATGGAACATGACGGTGGATTTTACAAGAAGGATTCTTTTTTCAAAGGAATTTTGAAAAAGTTTTTGTTAAAAGGTGCAGAGGCACACCTGACAACATGTGAATATAGCATGGAATATTTAAAATCGTTGGGAATCAAACAGGATAAAATTTATAAATATCCATTTACATCTCTTTCAGAGCAGGATTTAGAGAAAGCTGCGATTCGTAATCAACAAGATAAACAGTCTCTCAAGAATCAATTGGGAATGCGTGAGAAACAAGTCGTTCTTACAGTAGGAAGATTTAGTGCCGATGCCGGTTATTGTAAAGGGTACGACCTTATGATGAAAGCGGCTGAAGCGATGAAAGACAAGGATATCGGTATTTATCTGGTGGGTGATGAGCCGACAAAAGAGTTTGTTCAGTGGAAAGAAAACGCTGGTTTGGAGCATATTCATTTTGTGGGGTTTAAGACGAAAGATGAACTTGCAGATTATTACGTGGCGGCAGATGTGTTCGCCCTTCCGACAAGAGGCGATGTGTGGGGGCTTGTCATCAATGAAGCGATGTCTTATGGGCTGCCGGTGATTTCTACCGACCGCTGTATTGCAGCGTTGGAATTGATCGGAGAAGGACAGGACGGAAGTGTCATTCCGTCGGAGGATGTTCAGTGTCTCACAGAACAAATTCTATACTGGCTTGAGAGTAGCGTGAATTATTCACACAATAACGTTGAAAAAGTGAAAGAATATACGATTGAAGAAATGGCGAAACGCCATCTGGAGATTTTTGCATAAAGGAGAGATGGTTATGGCGGCAAAAGAATGTTTGCCGGTTTCTGTGCTGATTCCTACGATGAATCGCCCGGAAGCGTTAAAACAGACGTTAGATACATATATGTCATCACAGAAACTGCCGGCAGAAATTGTAGTGGTAGACCAAAGCACCGATATGGAGATTGCAAAAACAAATGAAGAAATTTTGTCATCCTGTGAAGGTGTGAAAACAGTTTACATATATCAGAAAAAGCCTTCTTTAACTGCGGCTAGAAATAATGCCGTTCGGGCAGCCGGTGAGGATATATTAGTCTTTTCGGATGATGATGTGGATGTTTATGAAGATACCATAGAAAATGTTTATAACCTTCTTTTGCAGGAAAATATCGCAATGGTGGCAGGAATTGATGATAATAGTGCGGGACACAGCAGTAAAATTGCTTATATCTTCGGAACACGTTCCTACAAAAAGCGAAACATAGGACATGTAACAAAGTCTATGCTGGGAAGATATCCGGATATGATAAAAGGACAGGTTACAACACAGTGGGCGATGGGTTACTTTTTCAGCGTGAAAAAGTCCCTGCTGCAAAAGTGGCAGATTGAGTGGGATGAGAAACTCACAAGTTATGCTTATGCGGAAGACCTGGACTGTAGTTATCGGTATTACAAATGTGCAGCTGAGGAAGAAAAAAAATGTGTATTAGATGAAAGTGTACATGTAAGACACATGGTAAGCAAAGAATATCGCGTTCCGTCTGCAAAGAGCACAGCCATGTATGTGATGAATCGATATTATCTGGCGGCGAAACACCGGATGGGATTTGGCTCGTATGCGGCAATGTTTTGGACAGATAGCTGTAAATTGTTAGAAAAAATTGTAAAAAGAGAAAAACCGATGGACCTTTTTAAGGCTATGCTTCGTACAATCAGGCATGGAGCAGAGATTAAAAGGGGAAGATTTTTCTATTAAGATATAAAACGAATCAGAAAGGAATTGTATTGTGGAATTATTAAATACAAGAGAAACTGAACCAAGGGTTCAAACAAACGCGTTGGAATTATTGATTGCAAAGTTATATGTGCTTTCGCTGCCGTTTCGGCTCTTCGCACAACTGGATTTCTTTCAAGGTATTTTCGGTGCCTGCGCTACTTACCTGCCTTTTCTTTTCCATCTTTTGGGAATGTTTCTGTGGGTTATCAATGAGCGTGGAAAAATCAGAATTTCAGGGAAACAAAACAGCATATTGATTAGGAATTGTACATTACTTGTTATGTGGTTTCATATATCATCTTTGATTATGGCATGTGTTATCCAGTCTTTGTACGGAAATCATGGGTCGGAGAACGCATTTCAGGGAATTGTGGGAATGATAGTTTATTTCACACAATATCTGTTAATTTTCGTATACAATATCAGGGTATTTCAATTGCTCACAGTGGAGACTTTGCAAAAACTACTTCATATTGCGTGTCTTGAGCTACTGGGAATCGCTTATTTTCAAGTGCTGGTCATGAATCAAATTGGTGTAGGTATTTATGATTCCATGAATATCTTCGGAATTTTAAATTCTTCTGATGTTTTACCCAAATTGTGCCTGACGGGAAGTGAAGGTGCAACTGCCGGATGTATTCTGGGTATACTGGTATTTCCGTTCCTGTTTTCACAGATTATAAAAGGCAAGAAAAAGTATTGGATAGAGATTCTTTTGTGGCTGGTGCCACTTTATTACACTTATAGTTCGACCGGTTACATTCTTGCGGCTGTGAATCTGCTTGTTTTCTTAGTGATATTTTTAAAGGAAAACAGACCTGCTGATAGGAAACGGCTTGTGCGCCGATTAGTATTTGGAACGGCGGTAACCATGTTAATTATGGTAGGGGTATATTTGTTTATACGGATGAATCCTGAGATTGTGAAAGACATCGAATATATCCTGCTCGACAAGGCAGTGGATATGGAAAATGGTTCTACGGTTAGCCGTAGGGTACCGCTTGCGATAAACTGGGGTGCCTTTACGGAATTCCCAATCATAGGTGTCGGAAATGGTCTGCAAGGTTATTTTTATGAAAAATATATTCCTTCGTATGTATTTAGCACAGCAGGTTCCGATGCAAAAAATTTCTTTGAGATGAGTAAGAACGGTATTGCGAATGGCGGCGTGTTTATTCCTTCGCTGTTATCAGGATATGGAATTGTAGGATGTCTGCTGATTCTTGCATTTGTTGTACGTTGTATTAAAGGTAATAAAGCGATTAAGGATAGAACCGATAATTTTTATTATATGTATCTGATTGGCGGCATTGCTTTTATTGTGAGTGGCTTTCAAGGTGACATGACCGGAAATTATTTTGCATGGTTTGTGCTGAGCATTCCGTTTATGTCAATGATTCAACGTAGGAAAGGTCAGAAGACAGAATGAATATTAAAAGAT
>CAZRZV010000013.1:0-26071 GCA_964604665.1 uncultured Faecalimonas sp.
TGTATGTGAATAGAAATGTGGCAAGCGCTGAGATGGCTGTCATTTCTGAAACTGAAAAAGCACACATTACGAAGGAACATGGAAAAATTATTTTAGGGTACTTCAGCGGCTCCAAGACACATGATAAAGATTTTGAAATGATTAAAGATGTGTTATTGGAACTGATGGAAAAATATAATAATGCTTGGCTGCGAATTGGGGGACAAATTGAGTTGAGTACAGAATTTTCGCAGTATTTTAGCAGAATCGAAAGGTTTGATTTTGTTTCATGGAAAAGCCTTCCAAAGTTAATCGCAAGTGTGGATATCAATCTGATGCCGCTGGAAGATACTCTGTTTCATGCGTGTAAATCAGAGAATAAGTGGCAGGAAGCAGCGCTGGTAGGAGTACCTACAGTTGCAAGCTATAATGAGGAGCTGGCTTTTGCCATTACAGATGGCAAAGATGGGTATTTATGCCGGGATTCCAAAGAATGGAAAGAAAAGCTGGAAAATTTAATTGTAAACGAGCAGTTGCGTAATCAGAATGCTGACACAGCGCATCAGAAACTAATGTAAGATTATACCACATATACCAGAGACATTTCAAATATTAAGAATGTGTTGTGCGGTTTTTCCGACGGGGAGATACTTTGACATGAAACATTTTTGTGGAAATCTTTATCGTAGTTTAAGAAAAACGAGGATATATTTATGTCTTTCCGGAATTAAAAAGATTATAGTCAGAGTGGTAAAAATAATTATTCGGTATGACTATCTTTTGTACAAGAGATGGTATAAGAAAAATGCTCCTACAGAGAGTGAGCTTAATGCGCAGAGAAAGCATAGATTAAGTTATCATCCGAAGATTTCAATTTTAGTTCCGCTGTACAAAACTCCATACAATTATTTGGAGGAGTTAGTAAATTCGGTAAAGGAACAGACTTATGAAAATTGGGAATTGTGTTTGTCAGATGGAAGCGGAGAAAATTCTCCGCTGGTATCGTATTTGCAAAAGTATGAGGCAGAAGACAGCAGAATCAAGGTAGTCTATAATAGCGTGCCTTTGCAAATTTCGGAGAATACCAATGAAGCATTAAAGATTGCGACGGGAGACTTTATTGCATTTACCGATCACGATGATGTATTGGCTCCGAATGCATTATATGAGTGTGTGTATGAGCTGAATGAAGATAGCAGCATTGATATGATCTACACTGATGAGGATAAAATCAGCACATCAGGAAAAAATTATTTTATGCCGCATTTCAAATCTGATTTTAATATTGATATGCTTCGAAGCGTGAATTATTTCTGCCATTTGGTTGTAGTGAAAAGAGAGTTATATCAAAAGGTTGGCAATTTGAATCCCGAGTTTAATGGCGCACAGGATTATGATTTTGTTTTACGTTGTGTGGAGGCTGCTAAAAATATTAAACATATTCCAAAGATTTTGTATCATTGGCGAGCATCCAAAAACTCTACGGCAGAGAATCCGGAAAGCAAGAATTATGCATTTGAGGCAGGTGCACGTGCAATTCAGGCTCATTATGACAGAGCAGGTATGCATGTAACAGTAGAAATGGTTGAAAATAAAGGGATTTATCGCAGTAAATATACTTTATTGGAGAATCCACTTGTATCAATCATAATTCCAAATAAAGATCATGCAACGGATTTGGATAAATGTATTTCCTCAATAGAACAAAAAAGCAGTTATACGAATTACGAGTTTGTTGTTGTAGAGAACAATAGCACGGAAGAAGAAACTTTTGAGTATTATAAGAAATTGGAAACAACCTGTCCGAGAGCAAAAGTAGTGTATTGGAAGGGCAAGGGATTTAATTATCCGGCAATTAATAATTATGGTGTTACTCAGGCAAAAGGCGACTATATATTGTTTCTGAATAATGACACGGAAATTGTAAATGCAGACTGTTTGAAGGAATTGTTAGGATACTGTATGCGCGAGGATGTAGGCGCTGTGGGCGCCAGATTATATTATGAAGATGGAACTATCCAACACGCGGGAGTGATTGTAGGTCTAGGAGGAATTGCAGGACATGCATTTGTTGGATTCCCACATGAAGCCCCAGGATATTTCCGTAGAATTCAAATAGCTCAGAATTATAGTGCAGTTACGGCAGCCTGTATCATGGTAAAACGTACTGTATTTGAGGAAGTTGGGGGATTTGAAGAAAAATATGCGGTGGCATTTAATGATGTGGATCTTTGTATGAAGATAAGGAAAGCGGGATACTTAATTGTATATAACCCATATGCAGAGTTAAATCATTATGAGTCAAAATCCAGAGGATATGAGGATTCCGAGGAAAAAGTTCAGAGATTCAACTCGGAAGTTGCGTTGTTTAGGAGTAGATGGGAAGAATTCCTGGAAAAGGGAGATCCTTATTATAATCCCAACCTTACCTTGGAGAAAAATGATTTCAGCCTGAACGTATAGGCACATAGAATCAAACAGTAGTAGATGGAAACGCTTGATAAGCATATTTACATGAAAAGAGGGATGTCGCGTGACAAAAGTTTCAGTTTGGTTAACATCGTATAATCATGAACAATTTATCAGAGAGAGTATTGAAAGTATATTACGACAGACTTATACGAACTATGAGTTGTTTATTGTTGATGATTGTTCTACGGATGGCAGTTGGGAAATTATTCAGGAATATGCGCATAAAGATACAAGAATTAAAGTAATCAGACATTCACAGAATCAGGGAGAGTCCGGACTTCGCACGATGTTGCAGGAGTTACAGGGAGAGTATGTTGCTGTTGCACATTGTGATGACGCATGGATGCCGGATAAATTAGAAAAGCAGGTAAAAATTTTAGATGAAAATCATAATATAGCGGCATGCTTTACGTTGGCAGATATTATTGACGATAGTGGGAAGACAATTCATGATGAAAAAAATCTTTACTATCAGATTTTTGATCAAGAGAACCGGACCAGATATGAATGGTTACGCTATTTCTTTTATCATGGAAACTGCTTGTGTCATCCAAGTTTGCTTATCAGAAAAAGTGCTTATACAGAAATCGGGATTATATCAAATGGTTTGCATGGTTTACCGGATTTTTGTCAATGGATCAGGCTGTGCCGCCAAGAGGATATTTATATACTGCAAGAACGATTGACAAAGTTTCGTGTACATGGAGATGGCTCTAATACAAGTGGCGACAATGCAGGAAGTATTATTAGAGTTTACACAGAGGAATGGTTTATATTAAAGGAATATGAGAAATTAATAGATACCCACCAGGTAACAGCAGTTTTTCCGGAAGCAGAAAAATACGTTGTTAATGGAAGAATATGCGAAAAATATGCGTTGGCTCAAATTATGTTTCAATGTCCAAAAAATTCATATAGATTATTTGGATTGGGATTGTTATATGAATTATTTCAGAATCAGGAGCAAGGGCAGGAAATCAATCAATTATATGGATATACCAGAAAGTCATATAATGCGGATAAACAGAAGTATGATATCTTTCATGTTATTCCGGAAAGTAAATATTTGCAGGCAAGTATTTATTTAAATGGCAACGAAGGATATAATGAAGACAATAAAATATCGATGAATATATATATCCAACAAACGGGTGCATTTCGTGTAAACGTGGATTTGAGAAACTATACAGAAGATATGTTGCAATGTGTTCGAGTTGATTTGGATGAAGGCACTTACAGAAAATTCAAGATATGCAAGTGTACTTGTGCAGGAGAAGATGTCGAATACAGGACAATCAATGGAATACAGAATGAAAATTGGGATTGTTTTTATACATTAGATCCACAATATGAATTCAGAATAAATAAGAAAGGTATTTTGTGTATAGAGGGGTATACAGAAGAATTTACTTGCAGTGATGTAGAACAATATTATGGTGAATTAAGAACCAAATATGATTTCTTTAAGAATCATTGCACTGACTTAGAACAGGAAATTCAAAGAATGAAAAACACCAAAATATGGAAAGTAAGAACAAAAATATTACGTTTGCTTGGAAAGTGATACGGAGAAACAATGAAAAAAACTCATAATAAAAAGTTATTAATTATTGGCGCAAATGCTGAAACGGCAAGTTTAGTAAAAAAGGCTAATAATATGGGCATAGAGACTTATGTAACTGATTATAATCCTAAATCATATGCTAAGAAATATGCAGCACATCCGTGCAATGTAGATGGCTCTGATGTTGCTGCTTTGGTCAATTTGGTAAAGAAAAATGAAATAGATGCAGTATTGGTAGGAGTTGCAGAAGCGTTAATCCCAACTTATTGTGAAGTTTGCCGTATTCTCAATATTCCATGCTTTGCATCTATGGAACAGTTTGAAATCATGATAGATAAAGCAAAGTTTAAGGATACATGCAGAAAATACCAAGTTCCGGTTGTAGATGAATTTGATATACAAGATAGAGACTCAATTGAGTATCCGGTAGTGGTAAAGCCTGTAGACAGTTCCAGTTCTAAGGGCGTTTATATCTGCCATGATAGGGACGAATTAGATTTGTCAATAGAGAAGTCTTTAGCGTTTTCCAAGAGCAAACACCTAATTGTCGAAAAGTATATGTCGGGACTTGAGGTAATCATGTACTATGTGATTCAAGATGGTGAACCTACATTTGTCGCTATGTGTGATAGATACACCAGCAAAGAACAAGCGGGTGTGACTCAGCTTCCAAGCGCCTATATCTTTCCTTCGAAACATATGGATAAGTTTATGGAAGAAGTCGATGAGAGTGTATGCAATATGCTCAAGGGAATAGGGGTAAAGAATGGTGTTTTGTTTTTACAATCCTTTATAGACGAAAATGGTTCCGTTAGGGTTTACGAACCGGGATTTCGATTAAATGGTGCACAAGAGCATATGATTGTATCGAAATTTACAGATATTGATGCAAAGGAATTGCTTATCAATTATGCTTTTGATGGGAAAATGAGTGATAAAAGAGTCAGAGAGCTTGCTGACCCCAAATTTAAAGGAAAAGTTGCGTGTAAGTTATCTCCGCTTGTCGTGGAAGGAACAATTGGCAAGATTTTGGGAATAGAGGAAATTGAATTGATGGAAGGGGTTATTTCTGTAAATCCTAATTATGATGTCGGTGATGTTGTAAAGGGTCTTGGTACTCAACGTCAAATGGCGGCGAATATTTTTATGTTTGCAGACACAATTGCTCAATTAAAAACAATCATTGATAAAATAATAGCAACTTTTAAAGTGTTTGACGAAGACGGAAATAGCATGCTCTTAAAACCTTTTGATACTGATATTTTGATAAGAGAATACCAATAATGTTTTAAAAATACGAAACAACAAAATTGTGGCAACATATATATGATGAAGATATTATAGAAAGGTTTAAAACATGGAGTCAAAGATTAATGTAACTCGTTCTTCTATGCCGGAGCTGGATGAATATGTGAATGAAATAAAAGAGTTATGGGATAGTCACTGGTTGACAAATATGGGGATTAAGCATAGGCAGTTTCAACAGGATTTGCAGGAATTTCTCGATGTGAAGAACGTTGAATTGTTGACAAATGGTCACATGGCATTAGAACTTACTCTGCAAGCGATGAACTTACAGGGAGAGGTTATTACAACCCCATTTACCTTCGCGTCTACCACACATGCAATTGTGCGAAATAACTTGAAACCGGTCTTTTGCGACATTGACCCGGTTACATATACAATAGATGCAGGCAAAATCGAAGATTTGATTACAGAACGAACATGTGCGATTATGCCGGTTCATGTTTATGGGAATATTTGCAATATAGAAGAGATAGAGCGTATTGCTAAAAAGTACAGACTGAAGGTCATTTACGATGCGGCACATTCGTTTGGAGAAACCTATAAGGGTCAGGGTATAGGAAATTTCGGAGATGCTTCTTGCTTCAGTTTTCATGCAACAAAAGTGTTTAATAGTATAGAGGGCGGTGCAGTATGTTTTTCGGACAAACATCTGGGAGATGCACTGTATGATTTGAAAAATTTCGGTATTCACGGACCGGAAGAAGTGAGCGCTGTCGGAGCTAATGCCAAGATGAATGAATTCTGTGCTGCCATGGGGATTTGCAATCTGCGTCATATTGAAACGGAGATTGCAAAGAGAGAAAAAGTGGTGGCAAGATACAGGAAGCAACTGGAAGGTGTAGAAGGACTTCGGCTAAATGTGATACAACCGGATGTGAAATCCAATTATTCATATTTTCCGGTAGTGTTTGATGAAGAAAAATTTGGCGCCGGACGTAATGAAGTGTACAATAAACTTGCAGAAAATAATATCATAGCGCGAAAGTACTTTTATCCATTGACAAACACGTTCACTTGTTTCAGTAACTTGTATGATGCAAATGAAACGCCAATAGCATTGGATATTTCAAAAAAAATTTTGACATTACCATTGTATGCGGATTTGGAAATGGAAACGGTTGATAAAATTTGCAGATTGACACTACAGTGTAAAAAGTAGAGACATATTTATACTGTATAGTTGGATAAAAGCGGAATTTGTGATATACCGACATGATAAGAGTAATTCTACATAAAGTAACGAATATATTGGGGAAGAAGTATGAATAAGGAAAAGAATACGTTTAAGAAAAATATTGTGAAAAAATCATATATGGTGGTTTCCATACTGACGGCATTTATTTCGGCATCATGGCTGTGGTACTACAATATCAGTCCGGAATGGGACGAAAACTATACAGGATATAAAACGTTGTTTGCAGTCGGTGTTTTGTTCTGTATCACTTACTGGGTATTTGCCAAAATGTATCAGGCACAAAAAATCGGTATTTACCGTTTGACTGAGTTGACGTATTTTCAGGTTTTGGCATTTTTTATTTCCGATGTGATTTTAATTGTGGAGTCCGTGATTTGGTTTCATGGGTTAGAGAAACTTAATATATTGAGTTTTGTGATTGGGTTCGGCGCTCAGATGTTTGTGACTGTATTAAGTATTTTTATCCACAACCGTCTTTTTGCCCGCTATGATTGTGCGCGCAAAGTCATGATTATTTACGGAGATGAAGGATATCAATCACTTGTAAAAAAAATGAATGCCAAGAAATACAGGTATCACATTATCGGCTGCTATTCAGATGACACACCGATTAAACATTTAAAGAAGCAGATTGGTGAATGTGAGAGTGTATATTTATATGAGACAGACGAAGATGTCAGAAGACAGCTGGTTTTATACTGTGACCGTGTGGAAAAAGACGTTTATCTCACACAAGAGGTGGACGAGCTTCTTACAATGGGATTTGATATTTCACATACATTTGATACTCCGTTTATCCGTACAAAACGTATGCCGGAACGCTGGTATTATGCTTCTGTAAAACGGGCAATCGATATTCTTTGTTCGGGAATCGGATTGATTTTGTTGTCGCCGATTTTTCTGATTACGTCGTTGTGCATTAAATTGTATGACGGAGGTCCGGTGTTCTATAAGCAGGTGCGTCTTACGAAAGACCACAAAGAATTTAAAATCTATAAGTTCAGGAGTATGATTACAGATGCTGAAAAGGGAAAAGCGAGACTCGCATCGAAGCATGATAATCGTATTACACCGGTTGGAAAGATAATTCGGGCTACACGTATTGATGAACTTCCGCAATTGATTAATATTTTAAAAGGAGATATGACGATTGTGGGACCAAGACCTGAAAGACCGGAGATTGAACAGTTATATTTGGAGGGACTCCCGGAATTTGGACTTCGTTTAAAGGTAAAGGCGGGTCTGACAGGATATGCGCAAGTGTTTGGCAAGTATAACACGACTCCGGAAGATAAATTGAAATTAGATTTATTGTATATTAATCAACGTTCATTATTGCTAGATTTTAAATTGATTTTATATACGATTAAGATTATCTTTTTGCCTGAGGCGACGGAAGGCATTGACGACGATAAAACGACAGCCGGCAGTAAGTAACGCTTGAAGGAGAGAGTGAAATGGAACAAAAGAATATCGTGGTTTTACTCTCAACTTACAATGGGGAACAGTACTTGGAGGAACAGCTTGAGAGTATACTGAGGCAGAAAACATCACATCATGTGGATATTGTGATTCGTGATGATGGCTCAGGTGATGGCACAGTTGGAATTCTGAAGAAGTATGAAGAAAATTATCCGGAAAGAATTCGGGTACACTATGAAAAGAATATAGGATACATTCACAGCTTTTTTGAATTGATTCAAAAAGTCGAAGGCTATGACTATTATGCTTTAAGCGATCAGGATGATATCTGGCTGGAAGATAAAATAGAGTCTGCTATTGTGCAGTGTGAAGAATGCAATGCAAAGGGGCCTCTCTTATATGCGTCCAGCTCATTTCTGGTAAATGAGAATCTGGAGATAGTAGGGGAAACACAGAAAAATCTGAGAGGACTTTCTTGGAATAATGCTTTGATTCAAAATATTTTTCCGGGGCATGCGGAAGTATTCAATGATGCACTGTGTCAAATATTGAAACAAGAAGTGGATTGCTCGAAAATCTATGTACATGATTTTTGGATTATGTATATGGCAAGGTTATATGGGGAAACGATTTTTGATAATACAAGCCATACATGGTATCGCCAACATGGCACGAATACGGTGGGCTTTGGGAAAAATCGTTTGGAATGGATTGCCGGACGGCTGAAAAGAATCGGACACAATGATAACAAAAAAATAGCTGAGCAGATAGGTTATTTTTATGAATGTTATCAGGATGACATGAATGAAGAATTGCGCAGTAGTGTTGCGGATTTTATCAATTCACAGAAATCTCTATGGAGGCGGCTCGGTTATTTGGGCAGAACCAAGTTGTACAGACAGAAGAAATTTGAAACGCTCCTGTTTAAACTGTTGTATTTGTTTGGCGGGTATAAGTTAAACTGAATGAAAAGGATTTAATGGAGACGGAAGATGCAGGAAAAGGTAGAAATTTTGTTGGCGACCTATAATGGGGAACGCTATCTAAGAGAGCAGTTGGATTCCATTGTGAATCAGAGTTATGAAAACTGGATAGTAAGGGCTTGCGATGATGCGTCTGACGATGCTACCTATGATATTCTGACGGAGTACAGGGAAAAGTTTCCGGATAGGTTTCTTATAGAAAGAAATGAAAAAGGATTTGGCTCAGCGAAGTTGAATTTTGCACAGCTGATTCAAAAAAGCACGGAGAATTATGTGATGTGCTGTGACCAGGATGATGTATGGCTTCCGGATAAAATCCTGCTTACGATGGAGAAAATGCGTGCGAATGAAGACGGAAACACACCGATTTTGGTTCACACGGATTTAAAAGTGGTAGATGACAAATTGAATGTTCTGAGTGAATCTTTTTTTCAGCATTCCAATTTGCGAAAAGAGTTTGGATATAGAGATGTGCTGATTCAAAATCATGTAACCGGATGCACCATGATGATGAATCGGGCGTTGATTACACTTTTGAACCTAACATATGATTATGAAAATATATTGATGCATGACTGGCTGGCGGCTCTTGTGGCAACAGGAATGGGAAGAGTTGTATTTGTGGATGAGGCAACTATGCTGTATCGCCAGCACGCTGTGAATTCAGTGGGAGCAAAGCGGTATGGATTTGGATTGCTGATTTCCAAATTGAAAAATAGCAGTATTAAAAAATCACTTGTGGATACGACAAAGCAGGCAGGAGCAGTTGCAGCAATCTATAAAGAGCAGCTTCCAGAAGAATTGTATCAATTGACTGATAAATATGCCGGGATTTTCGGCAAAAACAAATTTTGCCGTATGTGGTTTTATATCAAAAACCGGGTTTGGAAAAAAGGACTGCCAAGACAGGTGTGGCAGTTGTTATTGGGATAAGGACAGAAGATTATGATTTCAGTTGCACTAGCTACGTATAATGGGGAAAAGTATATAGCAGAGCAGTTACAATCCATTTTCACGCAGACGAGAAAGGTGGACGAGATTGTAATTACGGACGATTGTTCTAAGGATGATACGGTGGCTGTGATTCGCAAATTTGCAGAGGAACATCCGGAGTGTCATATTCGGTTATATGAAAATGAAATCAACTTAGGGTATAAAGAGAACTTTCGCAAGGCAATATCCATGTGCGAAGGTGACATAATTTTTTTGAGCGACCAGGATGATGTATGGAAGGCAGAGAAAGTTGCGGTTTTGGAAAGCATTTTACGGTCCACCGAGGAAGTGGCGCTGGTGTCTTCGTCCTTTGACCAGATTGACGGGGAAGGCAGAGTCGTTGCCACGAACAAAACCTTGTATCATAAAAAAATAAAAGCAGGCCAGATGATTCCGGTTCCGCTGGAGGATTTGATTTTTCACAATATATCTCAAGGGTGTGCAATGGCATTCAAAAAAGAGATAAAGAATTTGTTTCTGGAATCTTTCACGGAAGAATTACCTCATGATTGGATACTGAATGTGGTTGCGGCAATGCAGAAAAAGTGTTATTTTATAAGGAGAGCATTGTTTTGTTATCGAGTTCACGAACATAACACGACAGGAATCAATGACAATCAGGCATTGCAGCAGAAGAATACATTAGAACACAGAACATTTGATGCAAAGCAGGCAGTTAAAGTGTTGGATTTGATAAGACATGCAGATGATGTGTTTTATCAGGAGAATCCGTCACTTGCAGAAGCAGAAGCGTTTGCAAAAAGTCATGTGAAATATTTGCAGACGGGAGATGTAAAGGGACTTTTGCTTCAAAACTTCGATTCCAATTACAAAAGATTGAAGTCAGTCAAAGGAAGATTGCTGGATATTTATTTTGCGAGGAAGAATAATAAAATACAAGGAGGTACGAGATGAAAGGTATTATTTTAGCAGGAGGAAGCGGTACAAGGCTTTATCCGCTGACACAGGTAACGAGTAAACAGTTGCTGCCGATTTATGACAAACCAATGATTTATTATCCGCTGAGCATTTTGATGAATGCAGGGATTCGGGAGATTTTAATCATTTCAACTCCGACTGATACGCCAAGATTTGAAGAACTATTAGGCGACGGAAGCCAATTCGGCATCCATTTGCAATATAAAGTGCAGCCATCACCGGACGGACTTGCACAGGCATTTTTGTTGGGAGAAGAATTTATCGACGGTGACAGTTGTGCAATGGTGCTTGGCGACAATATCTTCCACGGACATGGTCTTGCAAAGCGTCTCAGAGCAGCGGCTGCAAAAGAAGAGGGCGCTACGGTATTTGGATATTATGTAGATGACCCGGAAAGATTTGGCGTGGTAGAATTTGATGAAAACGGAAAGGCGGTTTCTTTAGAGGAAAAACCTGCAAATCCGAAATCGAATTATGCGGTAACAGGACTTTATTTCTACGATAGTAAGGTTGTCGAATATGCAAAGAGCATTCAGCCAAGTGCACGTGGAGAACTGGAAATCACAGATTTGAATAAACTCTATCTGGAAGACGGAACATTGGAGGTAACATTGCTTGGGCAAGGCTTCACATGGCTTGACACGGGTACACATGAGTCACTGGTGGATGCAACAAACTTTGTTCATACCGTGGAAACACATTCACATAGAAAGATTGCATGTTTGGAAGAAATTGCATATTTAAACGGATGGATTTCGAAAGATGAGCTTCAAAAAGCTTGTGAATTATATCAAAAAAATCAATACGGAAAATATTTAAAAGACGTATTAGAAGGGAAGTACATTGACTAATCATGAAAGTAACAAAGACTAAAATCCCAGGCGTAATCGTGATTGAACCGGACGTATTCGGTGACCACCGCGGTTATTTTATGGAAACATATTCCACAAAAAAATATGAAGAAATTGGTATTACAACCACATTTGTACAAGACAATATGTCATTTAGTGCACATAAAGGAACACTTCGCGGATTACATTTCCAAAATGCTCCTATGGCACAGGCAAAATTGGTTTCATGCACAAAGGGAACTGTAATTGATGTTGCAGTGGATATCCGCAAAGGAAGTCCGACGTACAGACAATGGGTTGCAGTGGAACTCAGTGCCGAAAATAAAAAGCAATTCTATATTCCGAGAGGATTTGCACATGGATTTTTGACATTGACAGATGATGTAGAATTCCGTTATAAAGTAGACAATTTGTATTCCAAAGAACATGACAGAGGAATTCGTTATGACGACCCGACAATTAACGTGGATTGGGGCGGACTTTTAAATGGAATCGAGCCTATTTTATCGGAAAAAGATACAACAGGACCTATTTTGGACAATAGCGATTGTAATTTTGTATATGAAGGAGAATAATACTTATGAAGATTTTAGTAACAGGCGGAGCAGGATTTATTGGTGGAAACTTTGTTCACTACATGGTAAATAAATATCCGGAGGATATGATTGTAAATTTAGACAAACTTACTTATGCAGGAAACCTTGAGACTTGCAAACCGGTGGAAGGAAAGCCAAATTACAAGTTTGTGAAAGGAGATATTGCTGACAGAGCATTTATCTTTGACTTATTTGAAAAAGAAAAATTTGACGTAGTAGTTAACTTTGCTGCGGAATCACATGTGGATAGAAGTATTGAAGACCCTGAAATTTTTGTGAAAACAAACGTAATGGGTACAACAACTCTATTGGATGCATGTAACAAATACGGAATCCAGAGATATCATCAAGTGTCTACAGATGAAGTATATGGTGATTTACCGCTCGATAGACCGGACTTATTCTTTACGGAAACAACTCCGCTTCATACATCAAGCCCATACAGTTCAGCGAAAGCAGCAGCAGACTTGTTTGTACTTGCTTATCACAGAACATATGGACTTCCTGTAACAATCAGCAGGTGTTCAAATAACTATGGACCATATCATTTCCCGGAAAAATTGATTCCGCTCATGATTTCAAGAGCGTTGGCAGACGAGTCATTGCCGGTATATGGAACAGGAGAAAATGTCAGAGACTGGTTACATGTATATGATCATTGTGTGGCAATCGACTTGATTGTAAGAAAAGGCCGTGTAGGTGAAATTTACAACGTTGGCGGACATAATGAAAGAACCAACTTAGAAGTAGTTAAGACGATTCTGAAAGCACTTGGCAAGCCGGAATCACTCATTACTTATGTGGCAGACAGAAAAGGTCATGACATGAGATATGCAATTGACCCGACGAAACTGGAAACTGAATTGGGATGGGTTCCACGATACAACTTTGATACAGGTATCGCACAAACTATACAATGGTACTTAGATAACAAAGAGTGGTGGCAAAATATCCTTTCAGGAGAATATCAAAATTATTTCCAAAAAATGTATGTAGATAAAGGGAGAGCCGAATAATATGAAAGTTTTTGTGACCGGAGTTGCAGGACAACTGGGACATGATGTGATGAATGAACTCGCTAAGAGAGGGTATGAAGGAGTCGGAGCGGATATTGCTTCGGTTTACAGCGGAGCAGATGATGGCTCGGCTGTGACTACCATGCCATATGTGTCTTTGGATATTACGGATGCAGAAGCGGTGGAAAGAATCATTACAGAGATAAAACCGGATGCGGTTGTTCATTGTGCGGCATGGACAGCGGTGGATATGGCGGAAGATGACGACAAGGTAGAACAGGTGCGTGCAGTGAATGCAGGCGGTACTCAGAATATTGCAAATGTTTGTAAAAAATTAGATTGTAAAATGGTATATACCAGCACAGATTATGTATTTGACGGACAGGGCAGTGAGCCTTGGAAGCCGGATTGCAAAGATTATAAGCCGATGAATGTTTATGGACAGACAAAGTTAGAGGGAGAGTTGGCTGTTGCTCATACATTAGAGAAATATTTTATTGTACGTATTGCATGGGTGTTCGGTGTAAACGGGAAAAACTTTATTAAAACGATGCTGAATGTGGGTAAAAAGTTTGAAACGGTACGTGTGGTAAATGACCAGATTGGAACACCGACATACACATATGATTTGGCAAGGCTTTTGGTTGATATGATTGAGACAGAAAAATATGGTTATTATCATGCAACCAATGAAGGCGGATATATAAGCTGGTATGATTTCACATGCGAGATTTTCAAACAGGCAGGCTATACAACGAAGATTGTATCTGTAACTACGGAAGAATATGGACTCAGTAAAGCGGTCCGCCCATTTAACAGCAGGCTGGATAAAACAAAGTTAGTGGAAGCCGGTTTTGAGCCGCTTCCGACATGGCAGGATGCCTTGAAGAGATATTTAAAGGAAATTGGACATAATCATTCATAAAAATTTTACTTGATGAATGAAAACTCAAGGTGTAATATGGTTGAGGGTAACTTATAGTGTATAAATAAATGATAAAGGGGTCGAACTTATGACAAACCAAAGACGAAAACAAATTAGAAAGAGACGTCAAAGAAGATCGAAAAATAAATTTGCCAAATGGTTTAGAAGCCTTAGCACCGTGAAAAAATGCGGATTGATTATCGGTGTATTTCTGTTGGCAATCATATTGCTGGTAGTAGGATATGTAAAGTGGGGACTTTCCAGAATCGATCGTTCAGAGGACGGAAACGGGAAAATTGAATTTAATAATTTTGGAAATGCATCCATCGGTGAAGGATATACAAATTTTGTTTTATTCGGGGGAGATTCCAGAAGCGGTGATGTAAAGAAAAGTTTGAATACAGATACCATTATTATTGTCAGCCTGAACAATAAAACCAGTGAGATAAAAATGGTTTCCGTATACCGGGATACGCTGCTGGACATTTCAACAAACAATATCAGAAAATGTAATTCTGCATATAGCAATGGCGGAGCAATACAGGCTGTGAATATGTTGAACAAAAATCTTGACTTGACGATTGAAAAATTTGTCACTGTAAACTTCAAGGCAGTTGTAGACCTTGTTGATATGGTTGACGGAGTTGAAGTGGATGTTTCCGACAAAGAATGGCGTGAGGTCAATAAATATATTGATGAGACCGGAAGGGTTGCCGGCAAACGGGCTGTCCATTTGACGCATGGGGGCGTTCAGAAGTTAGATGGTGTACAGGCTACGACATATGCCCGTATTCGTAAGAATGTAGGAGATGATTATGCACGTACAGACCGACAACGTCTTGTAATAGAAAAAGTGTTGGAAAAGACAAAAGAAAAATTAAAGACTGACCCACAGATTATACACAAAATTATTACCGATATTCTTCCGGAGGTATATACGAATCTGGATGATGGGGAAATTTTAGATTATGCGGCAAATTTTGCCAAGTATAAGATTGGAGAAACTACCGGATTTCCATTTGAAAAGAGAGGCGGTAAACTTCCGGGACTGGGTGATAGTGTATATGCAGTTGACTTAAAGAGCAATGTTGTTAAGCTGCACGAGTTCCTCTTTGGAACGGAAGATTATCAACCATCGTCAACGGTTGTTAGCATCAGTAAAGAGATTGCATATATTGTAGGAAATCGTGGTTCTGATTCGAATAATGGCGGCGGTAGCGGCAGTGGAAATCAACCGAGTACCGGAGATAAGGACAATAGCGGAACCGGCGATGGAGATAAACACGAAAGCGGAAGTGGAAACGGTGAAGGCGGCGATACACCAACGGCAACACAGACGGATATATAGAAGTCTATCAATAACAACACCCGGGTTGAGTGAATCAACTTGGGTGTTTTTAATATAATGGTTGTCCAAAGAGATATCTTTTGATAAAATGAAAAAAAGGAATCAATCTAAGAGGAGAACATACCAATGAAGAAAACAAAAAAGAAACTGATTTGTTTACTTGCCGTGTTTCTGATGATGGGATTAGTCGGGTGTAAACAAGGTAAAGGTATTGCAGTGAATGGAACCATTCCGGAAGTCCCGATGATTGATATTCCAAAGAAAGAATATCCGGCAGCAAATGAGAATTTATTGACGGGTATCGATGATTTGTCACAGGAGGCGATAGGGAAAAGACCGGTGGCTGTGATGATTAATAATGTAGAAAAAGCACTGCCACAGTACGGGATTTCGCAAGCAGATGTGATATTTGAGCTGCCTGTAGAAGGAAACTTAACAAGGCTGATGGCTTTGTACGGTGACTATACAGCAGTTCCAAAAGTGTGTGCGATACGAAGCTGCAGGTATTACTATCCTGCACTTGCCAAGGGATTTGATGCCTTTTATATACATTGGGGAAGTGACCCGACTATTTTGGATTATGTGAACTCTTTGAACATGGACCGTTACGATGGTATCGCAAATGTACATCATCTGTTTGGACGCGATACAGATAGAAGAAATAAAGGATATTCGTTAGAACATACAGGATATTTTGACGGAACCAAATTTGCAGATGCCGTGAAAGCGGATTCAAAGAGGACAGATTTGTTAGAATCGAAAAAGGGAACGGCATTTCAGTTTTGCAAACTGAATGAAAGCATAGTACCGGATGGCGGAGCCTGTAATCGTGTACATGTGAAATTTGGAGCTGCGACTGCTACACTTGATTATGATGAGAAGAATAAAACTTACAAGAAGCAGATAAATGGCCACGACCATATAGACGGAGTTACAGGAGAAACTCTTTCGTTTACAAATGTATTTGTGTTGGAAACCGGTATTTTCGTTCGCGATGAGGCAGGACATAAAAAAATTGACTGGGCAGGGTCTTCCAATTCTGTCGGTTATTATATTTCCAACGGGGCTATGGAGAAGATTCATTGGTCAAAGGAAAATGGCAGTGAAGGTTCGTATTTGCGTTTCTACAAGGAGACAGGTGAAGAACTCGTAATTAACAGGGGAAAAAGTTACATTGCTTATACGGGTTCCGGAATGATAGATTTTAAATAAAAGTGAAAACAGGGGAAAAACGATGGCGAACAGAGGGAGAAGTTTAAAGGAAGCCAAGGCAGAAAAGGCGGCAAAAAAGAGAAGAGCAAGAAGGCGAAAAAGAGCAATTGTTATGATTGTGGAAGTCATGACACTGTGCATTTTGCTCGGTATTGGTTTTGTATTAACAAAATTAGGGAAAATGCAGAAATATGTGCTGGATGATGGCGGTGCAAAGATAAATGAGGGAGCAGGTCATGAGGACTATATCACAATTGCTTTGTTTGGGGGTGACTCCCGTGAAGGACAATTGGATGCAGGTACACATGCTGATACAATTATCATTGTCAGCATTGATGACAAGACAAAAGACGTTCGTATGGCATCCATATATCGTGATACTTTAGTAGAGGACACGGACGGTGAGATGCGAAAAGCCAACAGCGCATACTTTTTGGGCGGTCCTGTGCAGGCAATTGAAATGTTGAATAAGAATTTTGATTTGGATATTCAGCATTTTGTGACAGTAGATTTCAAAGCGTTGGCAGACGCGATTGACCTTTTAGGCGGCATTGAAATCGATGTTTCGGATGATGAGGCAAGTGAGGTCATGCGTTATATCGGTGAAACAGCTACGGTGGTAGGGAAAAAGGCGGTTTCCGTTAAGGGCGGATTGCAGACATTAGACGGTGTACAGGCAGTTACGTATGCCCGTATCCGAAAGAATGTAGGCGGTGATTATGCGCGTACGGAAAGACAGAGACTGGTGATACAAAAGATTGTTGAAAAAGTGAAGCAGGAAGATATTGTGACAATAAACAGTATTCTGGATCAAATACTTCCGCAGGTTATGACAAGCGTTGTCGATAACGGTGAAATATATGAAATGGCAAAAGGAGCAGGCCAGTACAATATCGTTGAGACAAAGGGATTTCCGTTTGAACACAGAGATGATTCGGTGGAAGGCGTCGGAAGTGTTGTGACACCGGTAGACCTGGTAAAAAATGTGGAAGATTTGCATGCATTTTTATATCCGGATGACGATTATCATATGACCCAGAAAGTGAAAGATATTGCAGTTAAAATAGAAACGACAACCGGTGGTGCACAAGAGTAAAATGGAAACATACAAACGGGTATGGAATGATGATTCGCACTAGACATTTTTGTGCAAATCATGTAAAATAATGTAGATATATAATAACGATACGGGGATAAAGAAAGGGGACAAGTATATGAAATGGATGAAAAAAATTGCAACATTAGCATTAGCACTTGCTTTAATTGTACCATGCTTTTCTATGGTAAGTCATGCGGCTAACAGTATTCAGTTTCATGATTTGAATGGGAACGAGGCCACAGCTGTGGGAGAAACGTGTAAGCCATGGGGAAAGGTTGTCACAGACAGTGCGAAAATTGGAAACATAGAAATTGAAATGACATATGATACCACGATGTTACGCTTTAAAGAAGGCGATAACATTACGGAAGAAGCATCAGGCAAATTGCTCTATAAAACGGAAGTATCCGGCAATCAGAATGGGGAAATCCGGTTTGACATGCAGTTTATTGCTTTAAAAGAAGGAACAACGAAAATCAGTATTGAAACATATACCATCAATGATTCAAACGGAAAGTCGATTACAGGATATGCAGAAGGGGACTGTACTATTGCAATCAAAGAAGGAGACCCAACCAAGATACCTGCGGAAACAACGAATGAACCTGGTACAACAATCACGGTAGGGGAAAAGACATATACTGTTTCAGAATCTTTCAAGGAAAGTGATATTCCAAACGGATTTGAAGAATCCGAATTTGAGAACCATAGTGGAGAAAACTATAAATCAATTACCATACCGGGTACGGATTTGCAGGCATTATATTTGGTAGAAACAGATTCAGATAATTCGGAGGGTCAGTTCTTTTTATATAATGGAGAGGATGGTTCTTTTTATCCAATGAAGTACGTAGAACTTTCCGGAGACAGTAGTATTGTTATCCTGCAGCCGGAGGGCAACGTTGGCCTGCCGGCGCCATATGTGGAAGAAATGGTGTTTGTGAACGGATGTGAAATAAAGTCATGGAGAAATCCGGAAACACAAGAGTTCTGTGTTCTCTATGCGATGAATCTTTCCGGTGAAAAACTGTTCTATCAATATGATGATAAGGACGACACGTATCAGAGATTTACGGTTCCTACAGTAGAAAAAGAGGAAGAGGATGCACTTCTTGCCAAACTCAGTAATAAACTGGGAAGCCCGTTAGATGTGGTGGTATTTGGCAGTGTATTTGTTATCATGTTGATTGTAATCATTGTTTTGAGTGTGAAGTTATATAATCGTAATGCAGAACTGGACGAATTATATGATGAATACGGCATTGATTTGTTTGATGACGATGATACAAAAAATGATGGCAGTGTAGTGCATATTGATGATGAAGATGATTTAGAAGAGATTGACTATGGTACGGGAGATGAAGAAGAATCATCAGAACAGTTCGCGGAGGCTGAGCCGGAACTACATGCGGAACAATTGGGCGGTTTAGAAGAATTTGCCCATGAAGAGCCGGAAACGATGGAAGAAGCGATGAAGACTCTCGCAGAGGCAGTCAAGTCCGATGAAGAATATTGGAATGATGACAGCGATGCGGATTTTGAAATGAATTTTATTGATTTAGATGATTAATCGATTGAGAAGAGATGTGATAAAAGCATCTCTTCTTTTTTTGAAAATTGTGTCAGAAAAAACACAGATTTAACACATTTCCTTGTTATACTACCTTCATGCAAAAGAAAGGAGCGCAATGACATGGATGATTTCAATAACATGGAACAAAATCAATTTGAACATGAGAAAAATGAACAGGTAGAAGAAAAAGTAGAAGCAACAGTGGAAGAACCGATTGAATCGACGGTGCCACCTATATATGATTACGAATATTCCAATGAGATGGCTCCGGAATCAGAACCAAAGCCGAAAAAGTCTCATGGATGGAAGAAATGGGTGCTTTGCATAGGCATGGCGGTTGTGTTTGGAGCAATAGCCAGTGTCGTATATCAGACAAGTAATTATTTTTTCTCAAAATATACGGAAACGAATAAGCGCAGTTCCAAAATGATAGAAACGACAGTTGCGAAAGGTGAGACGACAAAGAAAAACAGTGAAGGAATTGGGCAGATGACAGATGTTTCCCAAGTGGCAAAGAATGTGATGCCATCGGTAGTTTCCATCACAAATTTAAGTGTGCAGGAAGTAAGAAATTATTTCTTTGGAGGTACAGTCACACAACAATCAAAAAGTTCCGGGTCGGGAATTATCATAGGACAGAATGATACGGAATTGCTAATTGTAAGTAATAATCATGTGGTAGAAGGAAATACATCCCTGACAGTTACATTTGTAGACGGACAAAGCGTTGAGGCTGTCGTTAAAGGTACAGATTCTGCAATTGACGTTGCTATTCTTGCCGTTCCGCTGGAAAATATAGACGAAGAAACATTGGAACAGATTAAAGTTGCAACGCTGGGTGATTCGGATTCGTTAGCGGTAGGAGAACCTGCGATTGCAATTGGGAATGCACTCGGATACGGACAATCGGTTACTTCGGGCATTATCAGTGCACTGGACCGTGAACTTAGCGGATTTGATACAGGCTTAATTCAGACAGACGCAGCGATTAATCCGGGTAATAGCGGGGGAGCACTGTTAAATCAAAATGGTGAAGTCATTGGAATTAATACTGCAAAGGCGAGTGGAAATAACGTAGAGGGCATCGGATATGCCATTCCGATTTCCGATATCAGTGATATTATAAATGAGTTAATGAATCGTGAGGTTCGCGATAAAGTAGATAAAGAAAAGCAAGGCACGATAGGAATTACGGGAGTTGATGTAGACGCAAGTGTAAGTCAATACTATAATATGCCTCAGGGTGTTTTTGTGAAAGGACTTGTGAAGGGCGGGGCGGCTCAAAAAGCAGGTATTGTGAAAGGAAGTATTATCACAAAATTTGAAGGCACAAGTATTAGCAGTATGCAGGAACTAAAGGCGCAATTAGAGTACTATGAAGAAGGAGAAAAGGTAAAACTTGAAATACAGGTGCCGTCTTCCGATGGCGGATACGAGAAAAAGACATACGAAGTGAAGCTTAGTGGGCAATCTGTTTTGGAAGATTAGAATAAATAGTATGTGGGGAGAGTTTAGGCTCTTCCCTTTTTTTGAGAAATATGTTATGCTAAGATATATTTTGAATAGGAGGTACAAAAGATGTACGGGTTTGAAGAAATTGAAAAAGTAGATATAGAAGTTGCTGAAGCGATTCAAAGTGAATTGAATCGACAAAATACACATATCGAATTGATTGCTTCAGAAAACTGGGTAAGCAAAGCAGTTATGGCTGCAACAGGAAGCCCGCTCACCAATAAATATGCAGAAGGATATCCGGGAAAACGTTATTACGGTGGATGTGATTGTGTAGATGTGATTGAAGATTTAGCAAGAGAACGTGCAAAAAAATTGTTTGGCTGCGATTATGCGAATGTACAGCCACATTCAGGAGCACAAGCAAATATGGCAGTCTTTTTTGCAATCTTAAATCCGGGCGATAAAGTAATGGGAATGAATTTGGATCACGGCGGACATTTATCACATGGTTCACCGGTAAATATGTCAGGTAAGTATTTTGACGTTACTTTCTATGGTGTAAATGACCAGGGCGTGATTGATTATGAGGAAGTCCGCAGAATCGCATTGGAAGTAAAACCGAAATTAATCGTGGCAGGTGCAAGCGCATATTGCAGAATTATTGATTTCAAGAAATTCAGAGAGATTGCGGATGAAGTAGGCGCTTACCTCATGGTAGACATTGCGCATATTGCAGGTCTTGTGGCAACCGGTCTTCACCCATCACCGATTCCATATGCACATGTTGTTACAACTACAACACATAAGACACTTCGCGGACCACGTGGCGGTTTGATTCTTTGCAATCAGGAGGCGGCAGACAAGTTCAATTTCAATAAGGCTATTTTCCCTGGAATTCAGGGCGGTCCGTTGGAACACGTGATTGCTGCGAAAGCAGTTGCATTTAAAGAAGCATTGCAGCCGGAATTTAAGACATACCAAGAGCAAATCTTAAAGAATGCGAAAGCATTGTGTGCAGGTCTTATGAAACGTGGTGTGAAGATTGTCTCAGGCGGAACGGATAATCATTTGATGTTGGTTGACTTAAGCGAGACAGAACTCAGCGGAAAAGAATTGGAAAAACGTTTGGATCGTGCGCATATCACATGTAATAAAAATACTATTCCAAATGACCCACGTTCTCCGTTTGTAACAAGCGGTGTTCGTCTCGGTACTCCTGCGGTTACAACAAGAGGTATGGTGGAAGAAGATATGGATAAGATTGCAGAAGCAATTGCACTTGTAATTGAAAGTGAAGACAACATCGAAAAAGTACAGGCTATGGTAGCTGAACTCACTGCAAAATATCCACTTTGTTAAAATTAAGAAGTTGACAGATTGCCGAAAAAAGTTTATGATGGATATATACCCCATGGGGGTATATATCCATTTTGTTTTTTGGAGGTATTTATGATTACAGAAAAGTATAAAATTACAGGGATGACATGTGCGGCTTGCAGCAGTGCAGTAGAGCGTGTGACTCGTAAAATGCAAGGCGTGGAAGAAAGCAATGTCAATTTAACAACAGGGATTTTGACGATTACTTATGATGAAAACAGCTTGGCGCCACCGGATATTATTGCCAAGGTGGAGAGAGCAGGATTCGGTGCAGAGCTATTTACAGAAAAGAACAAAAAGGGAAAATTGGAAGAGCAGGAAGACTTGGCAGAAGAGGTTCACAAAACAAAAAGACGATTGATAGTGAATATTATTTTGTCCATTCTATTACTTTATATTTGTATGGGACATATGCTTCCGATTCCGATGCCGTTGCCGGAATTTATGGATATGCATAAGAATCCGATGACATTTGCACTTGTGCAGTTGCTTCTGACGGTAATCATTTTGTTTAACGGAAGAAAATTTTATATTGTGGGATTTAAAAGTTTGTTTAAGGGAAATCCGAATATGGATTCGTTGGTGGCGATTGGCACGGGAAGTGCATTTCTGTATAGTTTTATAGCAACGATTCTCATTCCGGGTAATCATGATTATGTGCACAGTTTGTATTATGAGTCGGCAGCCATGGTGGTGACATTGGTAATGGTCGGAAAGTATTTGGAAGGCAGGAGTAAGAACAAGACTTCTGATGCCATCCGAAAACTTATGGAACTCACACCGGATACGGCGATTGTTCTTCGCAAGGGAGAGCAGTTGGAAGTGCCGATTGAACAGGTGATGCGCGGAGAATTGATTTTGATTAAGCCGGGAAGCAGAATTCCGCTGGACGCAGTGGTGACTGAGGGTATGACGAGCGTAGATGAGTCCATGCTGACCGGGGAGAGCATACCGGTGGAAAAAGGGTGTGGAGATGAAATCATTGGTGGAAGTATGAATTACCAAGGCGCGGTCACTGCCAAGGTAACCCGTGTGGGTGCAGATACTACTCTGGCACAGATTGTAAAGATGATGGAAGACGCACAGGGAAAGAAAGCACCGATTTCAAAGCTTGCAGACACGGTTGCCGGATATTTTGTGCCTGCTGTTATGGCAATTGCCATTATCGCAGCGGTTGTCTGGGCGATTCTGGGGCATGACATTGGTTTTGTATTGACAATTTTTGTGTCTGTACTTGTAATTGCATGTCCATGTGCACTCGGACTTGCAACACCGACAGCGATTATGGTCGGAACCGGACTTGGCGCAAATCATGGGATTTTAATTAAGAGTGGAGAGGCATTAGAAATCAGTCATAAGGTGGATACGGTGATACTCGATAAAACGGGGACGATTACGGAGGGAAAACCTGCCGTTACGAAAATCATCAGTCATAGTATTTCTGAAGAAGAATTACTGCGGATTGCAGCGTCCTGTGAGCAGGTGTCGGAACATCCGCTAGGACAGGCGATTGTAGACGATGCGAAAGAAAAGGGCATGGAACTTCTCAAAGTTACAGAGTTTCAAAGTATTACGGGACAAGGAATCGAAGCAGTTGTAGGTGAGAACACCTACTATATCGGTAACAGGAAATTATGTGTGGAGCAGGGATTGGACTTCGCGGAGTATGAAGATACGGCGATTTCCCTGGCGAATGAAGGGCAGACCCCAATGTTCCTTGGAACGGAAGGGAAGGTACTTGGAATTGTTGCCGTAGCGGACGCTTTGAAAGAAACGAGCGCAGAGGCAATTGCTTCCATTAAAAACTTAGGCATTGAAGTACACATGTTGACCGGAGATAACAGATTGACAGCGGAACATATCGGGAAGAAGGCAGGCGTGAATCATGTTATTGCGGAGGTTTTGCCGAATGATAAGGCTTCTGTAGTGGAACAATTACAACAGCAGGGGAAATGCGTCATGATGGTTGGAGATGGAATTAATGATGCACCTGCACTTGTTCAGGCAGATGTGGGTGTGGCAATCGGAAATGGAAGCGATATTGCTCTCGATTCCAGTGATGTGGTACTGATGAAGTCTGACCTGAGAGATGTATATAAAGCAATTAAACTCAGCAAAGCAACGATACGAAATATTAAACAAAATTTGTTTTGGGCGTTTTTCTACAATATCTGCGGGCTTCCGATTGCAGCAGGGGTATTGTATCCGCTGAACGGAATGCTACTTAGTCCGGTTATCGGTGGACTTGCAATGTCATTTAGCTCCGTTTTTGTCGTGGCGAATGCATTGAGACTTAGAAAGACAAAGCTGGATTAGGAGGAAGTTATGGACGAACAAACATGTTGTAATCGGACGAAGCAACGTTCCGATAAAGAAAAAAAGGCTTTGATGACACGTCTAAACCGTATAGAAGGTCAGGTACGCGGAGTCAAAAACATGGTAGAAAAAGAATGCTATTGTGTAGATATTTTAAATCAGGTATCGGCAGTTCAGGCTGCGCTGAACAGTTTCAATAAAGAATTACTCGCAAACCATATTCATACATGTGTGATAGGGGATATTCAAAAAGGGAATGAGGAAGCGGTAGATGAACTGTGTGAAACAATAAAAAAACTTATGAAATAAATCAGGAGGAAAGACAATGAAAGTAATTAAGGTAGAAGATATGCACTGTGAAAAATGCGTGGAAAGAATCACAAAACTCTTGACGGAGAAAGGATTAACATTTACGGTAAGCCTTGCAGATAAGTCGGTAACGATAGACGGATGCGACCACTGCTTAAAAACAGCATTGGAGGCACTTGAAGACCTCGGCTTTACCGGAGTCGTGGAGTAAAAATTTCAATTGGGGACGTAGTAAAATTGAATTTTACTACGTCCCCAATTCAGTTTTACCCTGTCCCATTTTGAATTTACCCCCCCCGCCCCTTTTCTGTTGAACACATTTCTGTGAGAAACATACAATAAACTATAATTATGCAGGAAGGGAAGAAATATGTATGCAAAATTGTAACAATAATATGACGCCTTACAACAATTATCGTCAGCCAATGCAGCGTATGAACGATAACATGAGAAAAGATGTATGTGATATCAAAGACAGGGTAGATGCATTAAAAGATATGCCTATTGCAATGGCCTATGTGCCGTGGCAAAGATGGAAGAATATTTATGATGCGGAAAAAGGGTTCTGCAATGGAACTATTTTCCAAGAATTAAATTTGCCTTTTGAAGGGATGGGAGGATGTCAGAGATGAAAAATCACTCGAATCGAAAAGACTTGTTATGCTGGATTAATGTTGTGAGTTTCGCAGTGGATGATGTGAAATTGTTTTTAGATACGCATCCTGATAACCAGGAAGCACTTGCTTATTTTCATGAATACAGTAAGCTTCGGAATCAGGCATTAAAGGAATACTCCATGTATTACGGACCTCTTACAATTGACACAACTATGGAATCATGCACAGACAGATGGAATTGGATTAATGAGCCATGGCCATGGCAGGAAGGAGGATGTTAGTTTATGTGGAATTATGAAAAAAGATTGCAGTATCCTGTGAAAATCTCACAGACAAACCCAAAACTGGCACAGGTAATTATCAGTCAGCTTGGCGGACCGGATGGAGAACTCGCAGCATCTATGAGATATTTGTCACAAAGATATACGATGCCTTACAAAGGAGTCACGGGTACGTTGACTGACATAGGTACAGAAGCCCCTGAAATGTTCCGTTCAGGGGCTACCGCTTTTTTTGACGCTT
>CAZRZV010000014.1:0-24970 GCA_964604665.1 uncultured Faecalimonas sp.
TCGGTGTTTTGCGGTATATGTTATTCATCACAAAGTCCTCCAAACAATCATATTTTATTAACAATATAGCATAATAAACCTTCTGTTGCAAATAGTTTATGGTATCTCAAAAAAGGATAAAAAGGATAGCAAAGGGAAAACGAGATATGGAGTGCTACGCTTACTCAAAGAGGGAACAAACTATTGAGCATTTAACGGTTGGGGGAATTGTTTTTGATGATGCAATTGAGGTAAAGAAAAAGAAGGCTGGCATTCCGCTTACATACAGTGTCAATACGGCAGATGCTTTTGTATTACCACTTGAGGATTTTGGCAATTATTATAAATCTGTTATTGAATAGAATTTAAACAGAGTTAATTTGTTTTTATAAAAGGAATTGAGAACACTATGAAGAGGGTATGGAAGAAGCTTCAGAATTTATTATTTATCAAATTTGACAAATTAATACGAATATATTAATATAATTATGTAAATTTGACAAATTAAACTTTGACTGGAGTATTGATATGAGAATCAAAGGCAACGAAAATGAACAAGCTATTTTAAAAGAAATTGGTTTGCGTATTAAACAATATCGGATCTCTCTGGATATTACACAAGCAGATTTGGCTGACAAGTGTGGTATTTCTTCAAGTACAGAGGTTCGGATTGAAAACGGAGAGGACTCTAAATTTTCCAATTATATTAAAATACTTTCGGCACTTAATATGTTAGAAAATATAGATTTGTTAGTTCCGGAACCGCAGCCTGATTTTAAGGCACTATTTGAAAAAAGGCCGTCTAGGAAAAGAGTTAAATCAAAATCGCTCAAATAGAATTCGGATTGGGTATGGGGAGAAGATAAGTGAGGAATCAATTATGAATCTAACAACTGTAAAAGTAATTTTATGGGGTTTGACAATCGGATATCTTCATCAACAAGAAAACGGACTTATAGGTTTTCAGTATGATGAAGATTCTATATCAAGCGGCATAGAAGTAGCACCTTTAAAAATGCCGTTAAATAAAACAACATATTCGTTTTCTTCTCTTCCGGAAGAAACGTATAAGGGATTACCTGGTATGGCTGCCGATTCACTGCCCGATAGAATATGACGATAAAATGATAGCACAATTGATGCAGTCAAGTTCGTCTGTTGATGATGCAAGAGCCAAAACGTTGATTGCTTGGAATAGAGAAACCAATGATATCCGCTCAGGACAAATAGATGCCGGAGAAGGTTATGAATATTGGCTTTTAAAGTTTGACGATATCGAAAATAATAAGGATAAAGATAAAGAACCGGACGGAAAAGAGTATATGAGAATAGAGTATGCATACTATTTAATGGCAAAAGTTGCTGGGATTAAAATGAGTGAATGTTGTTTGTTCCGTGAAAATGGGCGTGCGCATTTTATGACGAAACGATTCGACCGACAAGGTACAAAAGGCGAAAAATTGCATATGCAGAGTTTATGTGCGATGGCGCATATGGACTTTAACTCCCCAAGAGTATATTCCTACGAAGAAGCCTTCGAGGTTATGCGGCAACTTAGATTACCACATAGTGATTTTGTGCAACTTTATTGATAAGCACGTTTTGCAAATTGGAATTCGTAATTATTATTGTTCCGTTACAGGGACTTGGGGCATTGGGACTTGCCATTAATAGTTCTACACAGGCATTGCCGTCTATTGCGATAATGAGTGCATGGCAGGGGGTTGGTTATCAGATGTTGATTTTTTAGGCGGTCTGCAACAAATCAATCCGGCACTTTATACGGAAATTATGGGTAATGAGAATAATCTGTATTGTTTGTTTTTGTTCCGCATAGAATGCATTTCTTCAATAGTGAGACGGAAGAAGCCATTGTGTTATAGGAAGGTGTGGTTTTATGGATAAGTTAAATAAGGCAAATACATATATCGAGGAAAATCGTATACTCAAAGATGAACAGCCGGTGTTTCATGTTGCGCCCCCTTGTGGGTGGATGAATGACCCTAATGGATTTTCCATCTATCAGGGAAAGATACATTTGTTTTATCAGTTTCATCCATATAGTGAAGTATGGGGTCCCATGCACTGGGGACATTGTGAAACAGCAGATTTTGTAAAATGGACTGAATTACCGGTTGCGTTGGCTCCTGATCAGAACTACGATGAAGCCGGATGCTTTTCCGGTTCCGGGATAGAAACGAAAGCCGGACATCTCTTGGTTTATACCGGAGTTATGGAAAAAAATTAAATGGAGAGAAGGTTACATATCAGAACCAGTGCCTTGCATTAGGAGATGGAATAAGCTATGCCAAGGTAGAACAGAATCCGCTTGTAACAGGTGATATGCTTCCTGAACATTTCAGCAGAGAACATTTCAGAGATCCGAAAATCTGGAAGGAAGATGATGGCTACTATATGGTAGTTGGGAACAAGACAAAGGAAGGAATTCCACAGGTTGTATTGTTTCGTTCAGAAAACATAACAAAATGGCATTATGTTTCTGTGTTGGCAAGGGATAACGAGAGAAAACTTGGAACAATGTGGGAATGTCCGGATTTCTTCTGCCTGGACGGAGAATATGTGTTGATTACCTCACCGCAAGATTTATGTGCCAATCAGGAACTTCATAATGGCAATAATTCCGTGTATTATATGGGAACATATGATAAGAATCAGCATGAGTTTCATTATGAAAATGTGTATTCGCTGGATGCAGTCTTGGGATTCAAATATACGCCCACAAGGTCAGAAGTGGTCTTGCATGATGACACTTCCTAGAGGATTAAAAACCAAGAATGGAAAAGTTTTGCAGAGCCCCATTCGGGAAATTGAAAAATATTATAAGAATCCGGTTTGCTATGATAGAAAAGAAATCAAAGGTACATGCCAGTTAGATGGTATTGACGGTCGTGTACTCGATATGACGGTAGAAATTTTAAGTGGAGATTACCGTGAGTTTACAATCTGTTTTGCTCAGAATAAGAATTATCATACCCGATTTACCTATTTCAAGGAAAATGGTGAAGTGGAAATTGACAGAACCTATTCCGGTATGGTTAGGGATGCGTTGGCAAGTAGAAGGGTATCTGTGAAAAATCCAGCAGATAGAGTTAACATCCGAATTATTTTAGACAGATATTCTGCAGAAATATTTATAAATGATGGGGCGCAGGTGCTTAGCACTACATTTTACACACCGCAAGAAGCTAGTGAAATAAGCTTTGAATGTGATGGATCAGCCATGACAAATATTAAGAAATATGAGATTACGCTTTAGGAGGTGCCTATGAAAAAGTATGATGTTACAGCATTAGGAGAATTGCTTGTAGATTTTACGGAAAACGGAACAAGTAAGCAGGGAAATCTTTTGTTAGAGGCAAATCCGGGAGGCGCTCCTTGTAATGTTTTATCCATGCTCCAAAATCTTGGAAAAAGAACAGCATTCATTGGAAAGGTAGGCATGGATGGATTCGGACGTATGCTTACGCAGGTAGTAAAAAATCAAGGAATTGATACGACTAATTTGGTGACAGATGAAGTGGTGCATACGACACTTGCCTTTGTTCATACAAGGGAAGATGGTGATAGAGAGTTTTCATTTTATCGAAATCCCGGAGCGGATATGATGCTTAAGTGGGAGGAAGTCAAACAGGAACTCCTTTCGGATACGAAAATATTTCATTTCGGGACTTTGTCCATGACAGAGGAACGGATTAAAGAAGTGACTCAAAAAGCGGTTCAAAAAGCAAAAGACGAAGGGGCAATTATTTCTTTTGACCCCAATCTCAGACCACCTTTGTGGAAGAATTTAGAAGATGCAAAATGCCAGATGTGGTATGGTATCAGCCAGTGTGATATTCTCAAAATTTCCGATGATGAAATTGCGTTTTTAACAGGAACAGAGGATATTGATAAAGGCGTGGAAAAAATAATGGAGCAGAGTTCTACGAAGTTAATCTGTGCAACTATGGGTAAACATGGCAGTAAGGCATATTACAAAGGAAATGGTATTTTTTGCGAACCATTTTTGCGTGAGAATACAATTGAAACTACAGGTGCAGGAGATACTTTTATGGCATGTGTATTGAATGCTGTTTTAGAAAAGGGAATAGATTCCTTGACAGATAATGATTTACAGGAAATGCTTACATTTGCCAATGCAGCCTCTTCCATTATTACTACTCGCAAGGGTGCCTTAAAGGTAATGCCTAAAAGAGAGGAAATAGCTGAACTTATAGAAAGAAGTAAGAAATATGCAGGACATACAAATTTCATTAAACACAATAGATGATGTAAAACAATTTGTACAAACTATTTCTCAACATAGAGTTAATTGATTAGTATAATAAGACATAGCGGAAAGGATTGACATCATTTCTCTCATTGCTGCTTTTTGTGGGCTTTCTTTTCTTTTGCTATAAAAAAACCTCGCAATAGAAGCATGATCCTTCGATTGCGAGTTTAAATTAGGTGGCGCTATTGTGTCGCCCTCTTACTTATCTAAAATTTCCCCGTCAATGCTGATAGTTACGATTTGCCATGGGATGAATTTGCCACTTGCTTGCAGTGCTCTTTTTACTGCCATTTCCATTCCTCCGCAGCAAGGCACTTCCATTCGTACAATAGTGACACTCTCGATGTCATTGGTTCTTATAATCTCAGTCAACTTTTCGCTGTAATCCACATTGTCTAATTTCGGACAGCCGATGAGCGTGATTTTGCCACGCATAAATTCTGAATGCATATTTGCATAGGCGTAAGCGGTGCAGTCGGCAGCAATCAACAGTTTTGCACCTTGAAAATATGGTGCGTTCACAGGAGCAAGTTTGATTTGGCATGGCCACTGTCCAAGTTGAGATGTCATATCGCCATCTTGCACTTTTTTACGTTTGTTTTCCATAACGGCTTGCTCGTTGTATTCGGCGGTCTCTCGCTCCACAAAGGTGATTGCCCCGGTAGGACACGTCGGAAGACAGTCACCCAAACCGTCGCAGTAGTCGTCACGCAAGAGTTTAGCCTTGCCGTTCACCATGCCGATGGCTTCCTCGTGACAGGCCTCGGCGCAGGCACCGCAGCCGTTGCATTTTTCTTCATCTATATGAATGATTCTTCGTATCATCTGTAAACCTCCTTAGAAAATTACGATGAGCAACATTTTAAACTGTTTCTCTCCGAATACCGCATGAGGGTGTCCGGCAGGCATAACGATGCTCTCGCCCTCGTGTAGAAGATATTCCACACCATCAATCGTAATCTTGCCAATACCATCCAGACAGGTAACAAAAGCGTCGCCGCCGGATTCGTGGGTGCTGATTTCTTCGCCTTTATCGAAGGAGAAAAGTGTAACGCTCACTGCACTGTTTTGTGCCAGCGTTTTGCTGACTACTTGTCCCTCCTGATAGGCAATCTGATCTTTTAAAACCAAAACTTCTGATTTATTAATATTTTTCATAGGTGCTTTCATGGCACTACCTCCTCTTGTTTTTGTAATCCCAGTATATTATAATTAGGATGATACGTATGTGGTTAAAACCACAAAAGGAGATTTTTTATGAAAAAAATATTTTTATCTGCTTTTCGTGGAATCAGCGAATCAGAATACCACGCACTTTGTGTACTTGGGTTCATTCGCAAGAGGGTTTTTCAAAAGGGCGAAATCATTTGTTCTACGGGAAATTATGTGGCGGAACTGGGACTGGTTTGTTCCGGGTGTGTGCACGTGGAGAATAACGACATTTGGGGGAATAAGAGTATTCTTTCTGTGGTGGGGCCGGGACAGGTGTTTGCGGAAACTTATGCACTATGCCATGAGGCTTTGATGGTGGATGCTGTGGCTGCGGAGGAGACAAGCGTGGCATTTTTGAATGTGCAGCGTGCGTTGGACAACTCGCAGGCAGGGCAAAGCTGGTATCCTAAGCTGCAAAAAGATTTGTTGATGATGTCGACACGAAAAAACATGATTTTGTCGGGGCGAATCTTTTGTACAACACCCAAGACAATACGTGGCAGGCTTTTAACCTATCTTTCTGAGCAGGCGGCAAGATGTGGCAAGAATACGTTTGATATTCCCTTTGATCGTCAGCAGCTTGCGGATTATCTGAATGTGGAGCGCAGCGCACTTTCCAAGGAACTGGGACGCATGAGAAATGAGGGGTTAATCCATTGTCGAAAGAATCATTTTGAGTTGATTGAGAAATAGAGAGGGAAGCATCTTACGTAGTTTTGTACATTTGCTCCAAAGTTTCTGAGGTCTCGGTTGGCAGATTTTTATCTATAAAATAGGTGCGATTTTGTCAAAGGAATGTTGTGTAAAGAAAAGGAGTGAAAAGATCTGTGATGAAACTTCAACAAAAATCAGCGGGAGCAAAACTCTCGCTGATTTTTATTGTCTGTGTGTCGGCTTTTTTGCTTTTTCAAAATTTCAGAGAGGTCTGAATTTTTTACTTTCTCAGTGGCTACTTATTGAGGGCGCAAAAACTAAGACTTACAACTGAATACCTGCCACCCTACTTAATTAGGAGGAGAAGAGTTATCTGCGTTGCCTGAACCGGATGAACCGCTTGAGCCGTTGTCAGAAGAATTTGGATTATCTGATGGCCTTTGAGTTCCATCTTCTTCCCTCTTGTTTGTCTGTTCCTCTGTATGACCATTACATCCTTGTTTTGGAGCAGTACCTGCTGCAAAGTATTCGGTCTTTTTGGTACAGAAATCGGTATTTGCAAGCTTACCGGTCTGGGTACAGATTGTTTTCTTTTCAATTGATTTAGGCATCTCAAATGATTTTGCTTCGTAGCCTTCATGAATACGAGTCATAATCGCTTTCCAAAGCCGGTTGTGATAACTTTGATTGTAATCGGCCATAGATTGATTATCGTCAAAGCCTGTCCAAATAGATGCTGTCAGGTAAGGCGTGTATGCTGCCAACCACAAATCGTTGGATTCTTGTGAAGTACCTGTTTTTCCGGCTACCGGCATATTTGACAATCTTGCTGCCGTACCGGTTCCTTTTGATGAATTGATTACGTCCTGCATAGCGCTTGTAATAAGAGCAGCCGTGGTCTCTTTCATGGCAACATGTGTGTCAGGAACATTTTCAAACAACAAGTTCCCTTCTCTGTCATAAATGTGAGTATATACGATTGGCTCTGTATACACACCGCCATTTGCAATGGCAGCATAAGCGGCTGTCAGTTCTATGTTATAAACACCTCGCGAGATACCTCCAAGAGCCAATGCCTGATACATATCAGCTTTTGGGTCCAAAGTTGTTATGCCAAAGTTTTCTGTTACATATTGATATCCGAGGGCAGGTGTGATTTCAGTCAATTTCTTAACAGCACATATGTTAGCAGACATTGTGATACAATCACGGATAGTCAATTTACCTCTGTAAGAATCACCCCACCAGTTATTTACTTTTTTGCCTCCGACATAATTATATGGTGCATCCTCAATCACCGTTGCCAATGTATCTCCGTGAACGTCAAGCGCAGGTACAAAAGTGGAAAGAACTTTGAAACAAGAGCCAGGTTGTCTGGTTGATTGTGTGGCACGATTCAAACTCATGCTTTCTGTCTTGGCACCGCGTCCTCCGACAATTGCTTTCACATATCCCGTATGTTGATCCATCAGAACAAAAGATGCCTGCGGTTGCGGAGAAATGGTTACACGTTTGAGCACG
The DNA here is from genome assembly GCA_964604665.1 of uncultured Faecalimonas sp. Classification (GTDB taxonomy): domain Bacteria; phylum Bacillota; class Clostridia; order Lachnospirales; family Lachnospiraceae; genus Faecalimonas. The sequence continues at coordinate 7,661 of CAZRZV010000014.1, forward strand.
GTATCATCAGGACTCTTTTTTAAACTCTCTATGAATTTCTCTATTCGGGATTCTGCCTCGGTCTTAGAGTCAAACGTGGTTCCATATTTTTTGTCATAGTTTTCTGCCATATAATCTTCTAAGTCATAATGGTCATAGTTGGTCTGATTTCCCTCGGCGTCTGTAATCGTTACCGCACAGTTTACACCCCACTTAACGGTAGAAGGATAGTTTTTATCATTATTCATTTCTTCATCACAGATTTGCTGCATCTGCACATCTTGTGTAGAAACGATTTTAAGACCACCGCTATAAACAGCTTGGTGAGCTTGGGTTTCGGTGAAACCGAGTTTGTTGACCAAATCACGTTTTACCTGTCTTGCAACCTCGTCCACAAAATATGAGTTTACCTCGGAATTGTTCTTTTCATATTCTATGTCATACTGTTGCACGCGGTCATAAACATTGTCTGCCAATGCTTCATCATATTCTTCCTTGGTAATAAAGTCCTGCGCCAGCATATCCTTCAAAACTTTTTTTCGCCTTTTCGCATTCGCTTCCTGGTGGCTTACCGGGTCCAAATTGGCGGGACTTTGAGTGATACCGGCAATTGTGGCGCATTCAGAAAGGTTCAGTTCGCTGACATCTTTTCCAAAATAACGTTGTGCAGCTGCCTGCACACCTAAGGTATTTTGTCCGAGATTGATTATATTCAAATAGTTTTCTAAAATAACATCTTTGTCATTGACTTCTTTTTCAATTTGTACAGCCAGATAAAGTTCCTGAATCTTACGTTCTATCTTTTCCCAACGAGTTTCATTTACAAAGTTAGGAAAGACACTGTTTTTGATTAATTGTTGTGTGATGGTACTGGCACCTTGCGAGAAACCACCTGAAAACACACCCGTGATTCCTGCCCTGACAATTCCTTTCATGTCAATTCCATTATGTTCCCGGAAGCGAGAATCTTCAATTGCAATGAAAGCATTTTGCAGATGTTTCGGAATCTGGTCAATAGACACATAAATACGATTTGAACCTGCATCGACAAAGGTATCAAGAACTGTAGTTCCATCGTTTGCATAAACGATTGACATATGTGACGAAGGTTTGATATCTTCTGCTGTAATATCCGGTGCGCTATCAATTATCTTTTTGAAAAGAAGTCCACCGAAAATAATGCCGACGACTCCGACTAACAGACAGCCAATCAAGAGCGTTTTGAAGAAGCGCACAACCAATCGTTGCTTTCTCTTCGTGGCTTTCGAGGAAATCTTCATACGTTGTCTTGAAGCACCTTTTCTTCCATAATTCATGAATATAGCCTCCTTTATATAAAGGCTATTATACCAAACTTGCGTTCTTAAATAAAGGGAAAATTGAAAAGTTCACATTTTCTACGCAAATTCTTAAGAAAATATTGTAGAAATTAAGAAAAAACTGTTATAGTAGTAGAAAATGTATAACAAGGTGAAAAATATGTTAAGCCAATATAGAACTGTTTATATCGGAAGTGAAGCCGAGATTGTTGAGAAAAAATCAAGATTTATTGCCACCGTCAAACCGGTAAAGAGTGAGGAAGAGGCAATTGCATTTATTGAGAGTTTAAAAAAGAAATATTGGAATGCAACACATAATTGCTTTGCATATGTGATAGGTGAACGTTTTCAGATTCAACGTTGCAGTGATGATGGCGAACCGAGCGGTACGGCAGGAAAACCAATGCTGGATGTTCTTTTGGGCGAAGAACTTCATGATACGGCGGTTGTTGTAACCAGATATTTTGGCGGGACGCTCTTAGGAACAGGAGGTCTTGTTCGGGCTTATCAGGCATCCGCGAAAGCGGGACTTGAGGCTAGCACAGTCATTACAAAAGTACATGGACACAGGGTGTCAATTCAGACTGACTATACAGGACTTGGGAAAATTCAGTATATTTTGGGACAGCGGGGAATCATGATTTTACACTCGGAGTATACGGACAAAGTTTTTTTGGAAGTGTTATTGCCAGAAACGGAGTCAGAGAGTATAATGTCAGAGGTTACAGAGGGAACGAATGGTCAGGCTGTGACAGAAGTGAAAGAAGAATGCTATTTCGCCGACGTAAATGGCGAGATGATGATTTTTGAAGATTAGTAGAAAGAGGGATGTTAAATGAGAGCAAAACGTGAAGATATTCGCAATATTGCAATTATTGCTCATGTTGACCACGGCAAGACAACTTTGGTAGATGAACTGTTAAAGCAAAGCGGTGTGTTCCGTGAGAATCAGGAAGTGGCAGAGCGTGTCATGGATTCCAATGATATTGAGCGTGAACGTGGTATTACAATTTTGGCGAAGAATACAGCAGTATATTATAAGAATACAAAGATTAATATTATTGATACACCGGGACATGCTGACTTTGGAGGAGAAGTAGAGCGTGTTCTTAAAATGGTAAATGGCGTCATTTTGGTGGTGGATGCGTTTGAAGGTGCTATGCCACAGACAAAGTTTGTTCTGAAGAAGGCGCTTGAATTGCAACTGCCTGTCATTGTCTGTATCAATAAGATTGACCGACCGGAAGCAAGACCGGACGAAGTGATTGATGAGGTGCTGGAACTTTTCATGGATTTGGACGCATCGGACGAGCAGTTGGATTGCCCGTTTGTCTATGCATCTGCAAAGGCAGGGTATGCCGTGTGTGATTTGACGGAAGAGCCAAAGAACATGGTGCCGCTGTTTGAGACGATTTTAGAATACATTCCTGCTCCGGAGGGAGATATGGAAGCAGATACACAGGTGCTGATTAGTACGATTGATTACAATGAATATGTGGGACGTATCGGTATTGGTAAAGTGGATAACGGAACGATTCGTGTGAACCAGGATATGGTAGTTGTCAATGCACATGAACCTGACAAACAGAAAAAGGTAAAAATCAGCAAATTGTATGAGTTTGACGGTTTAAATAAAGTAGAAGTAAAGGAAGCTGCCGTGGGTGCCATTGTTGCAATCTCAGGAATTGCAGATATTTCTATTGGAGATACATTGTGTTCTCCTGAAAATCCGGTAGCGATTCCGTTCCAGAAGATTTCAGAACCGACCATTGCAATGCAATTTCTTGTGAACGACAGTCCATTTGCAGGACAAGAAGGAAAATATGTGACATCTCGGCATTTGCGTGAAAGATTATTCCGTGAATTGAATACGGATGTGAGCCTGCGCGTGGAAGAGTCGGAGGAAAGCATGGATAGTTTCAAGGTATCAGGACGTGGAGAATTACATTTGTCTGTTTTGATTGAAAACATGCGCCGTGAAGGTTACGAATTTGCAGTAAGTAAGGCAGAGGTTCTTTATAGAAAAGATGAAAAGGGCAAACTTTTAGAACCGATTGAAACGGCATATGTAGATGTGCCGGATGAGTTTACGGGAACGGTTATTGATAAGTTGAGCCAGAGAAAAGGAGAATTGCAGAGCATGAGCACTTCTAACGGAAGTACGACACGCCTTGTGTTTTCAATTCCTGCTCGTGGACTTATCGGGTATCGTGGTGAATTTATGACGGACACCAAAGGAAATGGCATTTTAAATACAGCGTTTGATGGATATGCGCCATATAAAGGAGATATTCAATATCGCAAGCAGGGGTCTCTTATCGCTTTTGAAACGGGAGAATCAGTTACTTACGGACTCTACAGCGCACAGGAAAGAGGTACTCTTTTTATTGGCGCAGGAGAGAAGGTTTATGCCGGAATGGTAATCGGTCAAAATGGAAAGACAGATGATATTGAAGTGAATGTATGTAAAACAAAACATTTGACTAATACTCGTTCGTCGGGCGCAGATGATGCACTTCGTTTGACAACTCCAAAAACTTTGAGTTTGGAAGAAGCGTTAGACTTTATTGATACGGATGAACTTTTAGAAGTAACACCGAAAAACTTACGTATCCGCAAGAAAACGTTGGATGCAAGATTAAGAAAACGCGAGAAATTCCAATAATTGTCAGTTAATTCAGGTAAAAAACTATAAATTTTTAATAAATTCATTGCAAGATATATCGGCTGGGTTGTATAATAAAGTTACAATAATATACAGCAAAGGAGTTGAATTGCATGAGATTTATTATCAGCGGCAAAAACCTCAATGTGACTTCAGGACTTAGGAGCAGCATTGAACAAAAATTAGGAAAACTGGAAAGGTATTTCACTCCTACAACGGAAATTATCGTGACATTGAGTGTGGAAAAGGAACGTCAAAAGATTGAAGTTACAATTCCAATGAAGGGCACGATTATCCGTTCTGAACAAGTCAGTGATGATATGTATGTATCCATTGATTTGGTAGAAGAAGTTATTGAAAGACAACTTCGCAAATACAAGAATAAAATCATAGACAGGCATCAGCAGGGCGGCAATTTGCAACCGGATTTCATGGGAGAAGATGTTGACGATGCAGAAGATGATGAAATCAAGATTGTCCGCACAAAGCGATTCGGTATGAAACCAATGTTTCCTGAAGATGCATGCATTCAGATGGAACTTCTGGGACACAATTTCTTCGTATTCCAAAATGCGGAGACAGATGAGGTGAATGTAGTTTACAAGAGAAAAAATGGAACTTACGGATTAATAGAACCAGAATTCTAGACAGAGTTTTCAGGGCGTCACAAAGGTGGCGCTCTTTTTTTGAAAAATTTTAGTCATAAATCGGAAAGTCCTTTCATATATTGATTAGTGAATGAAAAGTACAGATCAGAGGAAGGAGATTTTAGATTCATGTCAGATAAGATTATCGAAAACAATCAAGTAACAATTATAGGAGAAGTGGCATCGGGGTTTGTATTTAGCCATGAAGTCTTTGGAGAAGGCTTTTATATGGTGGATGTGTTGGTAAAGAGACTCAGCAATTCGAATGACCGGATTCCGCTTATGATTTCGGAACGCCTCATTGATGTAAACCAGGATTATACAGGGGAGTACATCATGGCGGTGGGACAATTCCGCTCGTACAATCAACACGAGGAAAAGAAAAACCGATTAGTATTATCAGTGTTTGTAAGAGAGGTGTCTTTCGTGGAGGAGGAATTGGATGGTGCAAAAACCAATACCATTTTATTGGATGGTTATATTTGCAAAAGACCTATTTACCGTAAAACTCCACTTGGAAGAGAGATTGCCGATTTACTGTTGGCGGTCAACAGACCTTACGGAAAGTCAGATTACATACCTTGTATTTGCTGGGGTAGAAATGCGAGATTTGCGTCCGGATTTGAAGTGGGCGAACATGTGCAGGTGCTCGGCAGAATTCAAAGCAGGGAGTATGTGAAAAAATTATCGGAAACCGAAAGCGAAAAAAGGGTTGCATATGAGGTTTCTGTCAGCAAATTAGAGTGTGTCGTAGATTGACAATAAGGAAGATTAGTGCTAAAATCCTGTAAGAAGTAATGTTCATATTTTACTTGAGGAGGAGAACGATGGCTATTTTTACAGGTGCAGGTGTAGCGATTATTACACCATTCCATGAAGACGGAAGTGTAAATTACGATAAATTAGAGGAACTGATTGATGTTCAGTGTGAGAATGGAACAGACAGTATTGTCATATGTGGTACAACGGGTGAGTCTGCTACATTATCAGAAGCAGAACATATCGAATGTATTAAAAAAGCAGTGGAGTTCACAAAGGGAAGAGTTCCGGTTGTGGCAGGTACAGGTTCCAACTCTACACAGACGGCAATCGAATTATCGGTAGAGGCTGCACAAGCCGGAGTTGACGGTTTGCTTGTGGTGACACCTTATTACAACAAGGCGACACAGGCAGGTTTGATTCAGCATTATACAGCGATTGCAAATGCGGCAAAGGCACCTATCATTATGTATAGTGTGGCAAGCAGAACGGGTGTGAATATTGCACCGGAGACAGTGGCAACTCTTGTGAAAAATGTGGATAACATTGTTGGTATCAAAGAGGCATCGGGAAATCTTTCTCAGGTTGCAAAGATTATGAATTTGACAGATGGAAATATCGATTTGTATTCGGGTAATGATGATCAGATTGTGCCGGTTCTTTCACTTGGCGGGCTTGGAGTCATTTCTGTATTGTCAAATGTTGCACCGCAGCAGGCGCACGACATTTGTGCAAAATGGTTTGCAGGAGATGTGAAAGAAAGTGCGAAACTTCAATTAAAAGCGATTCCGCTTATTGAGGCGTTGTTCAGTGAAGTCAATCCGATTCCGGTGAAAAAGGCTATGAACCTGCTTGGTTACGAAGTCGGAGGTCTTCGTATGCCACTTACTGAATTGACAAAGCCGAATGAAGAGAAACTTGCAAAAGCGATGAAGGATTTTGGCATTTTATAAAAACAAAAATGGGGGTCTGTGAAGGCAGACTCCTTGTTATTTTAGGAGGACAAAAGAGATGGTAAGAATCATTATGCACGGTTGCAACGGAAAAATGGGACAGGTGATTACAAAGATTGTAAAAGATGACCCGAATACAGAGATGGTAGCAGGAGTTGATAAGTATTTAGGAATCGAAAACGATTATCCGGTATTTGAAGATATCAGCAAATGTGACGTGGATGCGGATGTTGTTCTGGATTTCTCAAATGCGGCAGCAGTGGACGGGCTATTAGACTGGTGTGTGGAAAAGAAGATGCCGGTTGTGCTTTGTACAACAGGACTTTCTAAGGAACAATTAGAGAAGGTAAAGGCAGCCAGTGAGAAGACAGCGGTTTTGAAATCTGCAAACATGTCGTTGGGAATCAATCTTCTTATGAAATTGTTAAAAGACGCTGCAAAAGTATTGGCAAATGCAGTATTTGATATTGAACTGGTGGAAAAGCATCACAACCAAAAGGTAGATGCGCCAAGTGGAACTGCAATTGCATTGGCGGATTCAATTAATGATGCTTTAAATAATGAGTATACTTATACTTATGATAGAAGTCAGGTTCGACAAAAACGTGAAAAGAATGAGATTGGCATTTCGGCAGTTCGCGGAGGTACGATTGTTGGAGAACACGAAGTGATTTTTGCAGGCCAAGACGAAGTGATAGAGTTTAAGCATACAGCTTATTCGAAATCATTATTTGCAAAAGGTGCAGTGGAAGCCGGGAAATTTCTAAAAGGAAAAGGACCGGGATTCTATAGCATGATGGATGTAATCCAATTTTAAAATGATATCGCTGCAATATACAGCGATATTTTTATGCAAAAAATTCCATTTTGAAATATAGTATAGTTCTTACAGGATTGTAAATATTACTATCAAGAAGTAATTCTTACAAATTCATATATACGTACATGAAAGGAAGAAAGATATGAAAAATTTCAAAAAAGCAATTTTAGCATTATTATGTATGGGGTTAATTTTGGGAACAGTTGCTTGTGGCTCAAATGACGATGGTAGGGACAACAAAAATGATGGAACCACAAACAATACAACAAATGACCGTAATGATGACAACAAAAATGATAATAAGACAGACCGTAATGACAATTACAAAGACAATGACGATGACAATGTAGTAGATGACATTGGCGATACGGTTGGCGATGGTGTCAAAGATATCGGTCAAGGTGTGAAAGATGTTACAGATGATGTGACTGATAACAATAGAAGCACTAGATAGTTAATGAATCTGAATCTAATCGTAATCGCAATCGGGGACGTAGTGAAATTGAATTTCACTACGTCCCCGATTGAGTTTAGCGGTGCCCCTTTTTAATTTAATAAAAGCTCATATGGGATATTTCCGCCAAATAAATCCAGTGCGCTTCCGATGGTAAAATCAAGCTTTCCGCCTGAGATTACGCGGAATTGTTCCAAGTCCTTTAGACTGCCGATACCACCGGCATAAGTGATAGGAGCCCCGTCCCATTTTGATAAAATTTTTACCAATTCTATTTCCACACCGGAGGACTTTCCTTCCACATCCACACCATGTACTAAAAACTCATCACAGTATTTTGAAAATCTGTCTAACAGTTCGGCAGTCACTTGTACATTCGTGAATGTTTGCCAGCGATTCGTGACAATGTAGTAAGCCTCATTTTTCTTTCTGCAGCTAAGGTCAAGCACGATATGCTCTTTTCCGACTGTGTCAACTAATTTATTCAAATTCTTCCAATGAATTTCTCCGTCTTGAAATACATAGGAAGTCACGATAACATGGCTGGCTCCTGCATTGATGTATTCCATTGCATTCTCTGCGGTAACGCCTCCCCCGACTTGTAATCCATGTGGGTAGGTTTTTAATGCCAGCATGGCCTGATTTCTGGTTGCTTCATAATATTCGGAATCTTTGGCATTCAACAAAATGATATGTCCGCCGCAAAGACCGTCTTTTTTATATTTTTCTGCATAAAAAGCAGCATCGTATTCAGATGCAAAATTTGTAGTGGCCTGATTTCCTTCGTCTTTAAGAGAACCACCTACGATCTGTTTTACTTTTCCGTTGTGAATATCAATACATGGTCTGAATTTCATAAGTTTCTCCGATTCAAAGATTTTGATACAAAAATAATAACCCATGATTTCCAATATGGCAAGTGACATAAATTCTTTACTAAATTTGTTGAACAAAAGCAGATTAAATGTTAAAATGAACTTTAAGTGGAATTTAGGAGCAAACAAGGAGTAGTTAAATGGGCTTTTTAGAAAAAATTTTTGGTACACACAGTCAGAATGAATTGAAACGAATTTATCCGATTGCGGACCGCATTGAAGCAATGGATGAAGAAATGCAGAAACTGACGGATGCAGAATTAAAAAGTAAAACAAAAGAATTTAAAGAACGATTGGCTACAGGTGAGACATTAGATATTTTGCCGGAGGCATATGCTGTTGTAAGAGAGGCGGCATACAGAGCAATCGGGCTGAAACATTATAGAGTGCAATTGATTGGTGGTATTATTCTTCACCAAGGCCGTATCGCGGAAATGAAGACCGGTGAAGGAAAAACATTAGTGTCTACACTGCCTGCATATCTGAATGCACTTACCGGAAAAGGCGTGCATATTGTCACGGTAAATGATTACCTGGCAAATCGTGATGCCGAGTGGATGGGGGAAGTTCACAGATTTCTCGGACTTACAGTCGGCGTAGTATTGAATGATATGGATAATGATGCACGTAGAGAGGCATATAATTGTGATATTACCTACGTGACAAATAATGAACTTGGTTTTGATTATTTGAGAGATAATATGGTGATTTATAAAGAACAGCTTGTTCAAAGAGGTTTGAATTATGCCATTATCGATGAGGTCGACTCGGTATTAATTGATGAGGCAAGGACACCGCTTATTATCTCAGGACAGAGCGGAAAATCTACCAAATTGTATGAAGCTTGTGATATTTTAGCACGTCAGTTACAACGTGGAGAAGCAAGCGGGGAATTTTCTAAGATGAGTGCACTTATGGGTGAAGAAATCACGGAAACAGGGGATTTCATCGTAAGTGAAAAGGAAAAACAGATTAACCTGACAGAATCAGGTGTAGAAAAGGTGGAACAATTCTTCCATATAGAAAATCTGGCGGACGCAGAAAACTTAGAAATTCAGCACAATATTATTTTGGCACTGCGCGCGCACAATTTGATGTTCCGTGATCAGGATTATGTAGTTACGGATGACGGACAGGTCATGATTGTCGATGAGTTTACCGGACGTATCATGCCGGGACGTCGTTATTCCGATGGCCTTCATCAGGCAATTGAAGCAAAAGAACATGTAAAAGTAAGACGTGAGAGCAAGACTCTTGCTACGATTACGTTCCAGAACTTATTCAATAAATTTGCGAAGAAGTGTGGTATGACGGGTACTGCTTTGACAGAAGAAAAGGAGTTCCGTGATATTTACGGCATGGACGTTGTAGAAGTACCTACGAATGTTCCGGTACAGAGACAGGATTTAAATGATGCTGTATATAAGACACAGAAAGAAAAATTTGTTGCGGTATGCGATGAGATTGAAAGGGCACATGCAAAGGGACAACCTGTATTGGTTGGTACCATTACCATTGAGACATCTGAACTTTTGAGCCTGATGCTTCGTAAGAGAGGAATTAAGCATAACGTGTTGAATGCGAAATATCATGCCATGGAAGCAGAAATCATTGCACAGGCAGGACAACACGGTGCAGTTACGATTGCGACCAACATGGCAGGTCGTGGTACCGATATCAAGTTAGATGAAGAGGCCAGGGCAGCAGGCGGACTTAAAATTATTGGTACGGAGCGTCATGAATCAAGGCGAATTGATAATCAGCTCCGTGGCCGTGCAGGACGTCAGGGTGACCCGGGTGAATCAAGATTTTATATCTCATTGGAAGATGAATTGATGAGATTATTCGGCTCTGAACGTTTGATGAGCATTTTTAATACATTAGGCGTAGCAGATGGCGAGCAGATTGAACATAAGATGCTTTCCGGCGCGATTGAAAAGGCACAGGAAAAAATTGAAAATAATCACTTTGGTATTCGTAAAAACCTGTTGGAATACGACCAGGTAATGAACGAGCAAAGAGAAATTATTTATGAAGAAAGACGTCGTGTGTTGGACGGAGAGAGCATGCGAGATGCCGTATGCAACATGTTGGCGGAATACGTGGAAAGAACCGTAGATTTGTATGCTTCACCGGAAGCTGATGTGGCTGATTGGGATATTGACAAGTTGAATATAGAACTAGCCAATGCAATTCTTCTTCCGCCATTGAAAGAGGACGAAGTAGCGTCAATGACACAAAAAGAAATGAAGCATATGTTAAAAGAGCGTGCATTGCAGGGTTATGAAGCAAAAGAAGCAGAGTTTCCGGAAGAAGAGCAGATGCGTGAAATTGAACGTGTCATTCTGCTCAAGGTAATTGATAGAAAATGGATGGATCATATCGATGATATGGATCAATTGCGTCAGGGTATCGGACTTCAGTCTTATGGACAGAGAGATCCGCTGGTGCAATATAGAATGCTTGGTTATGAGATGTTCGATGAATTGACACAGGGAATCGGTGAAGATACAGTCCGTGCATTATTCCATGTACGTTTAGAGCAGAAAGTAGAAAGAGAACAGGTCGTAAAAGTGACCGGAACAAATAAGGATGAAAGTCTTGCGCGTGCACCAAAGAAACGTGAGGACAAGAAAATTTATCCAAATGACCCATGTCCATGTGGAAGTGGAAAGAAATATAAACAATGCTGCGGCAGAAAATAGAGGTGATACAGTGGTTGAATTAGATCAATACAAAAGTGTTCTAATCACATATGAAGAGCCATTGAAAGAATTGAGGGATTCACTTTGACGTCCCTGCAAAAGAAAAGCGGATAGAAGAGTTAGAGTGCAAGTTAGAAGAACCGGGATTCTGGGACAGAGCAGAGGAATTTCAGCATGTTATGAAAGAACTCAAAGGTTTAAAAGATTTTGTAGAAACGACAGATAACTTAGTGAGAAGTTATGAAGATATCAATCTGTTAATCGAGATGGCTTATGAGGAAAATGATGAGAGTCTTATTCTGGAGATTGAAGAAGAAATAAAAAAATTTGAAGAAGAGTATGAGGAATTCCGAATTCAGACATTGCTATCCGGAGAATATGATAAAGACAATGCCATTGTTACTTTGCACGCCGGTGCAGGTGGTACGGAGTCTTGTGATTGGGCAAGCATGTTATACCGTATGTACACCCGCTGGGCAGAGCGCAAAGGATTCACGGTGGAAATGTTGGATTACTTAGATGGAGACGTGGCGGGGCTGAAGACAGTTACCTTTCAGGTAAACGGAGAAAATGCTTATGGTTACTTGAAATCGGAGAAAGGTGTTCATCGATTGGTGCGTATTTCGCCATTCAATGCGGCAGGGAAACGTCAGACCTCCTTTGCATCATGCGATGTGGTTCCGGATATTGAGGACGAGATTGATATTGATATCAATGAAGATGACCTCAGAATAGACACATATCGTGCAAGCGGGGCGGGAGGACAGCATATTAACAAAACATCTTCGGCAATTCGTATTACGCATTTGCCGACGGGAATTGTGGTACAATGTCAGAATGAACGTTCACAGCATAGCAATAAAGCGAAAGCCATGCAGATGCTCAAGGCAAAATTATATCTTCTGAAAGAGCAGGAGCAGGCAGATAAGGTTTCTGATATACGAGGCGAAATCAAGGATATCGGCTTTGGAAATCAAATTCGTTCTTATGTGATGCAGCCGTATACGCTGGTCAAAGACCATAGAACCAATGTAGAAAGTGGAAATGTGGCAAGCGTGATGGATGGAAATATAGACTTGTTTATAAATGCGTATTTGAAGGCACAAAGTATAAAAAAGGAAGACAGGGAGTAAACGCTATGATAAAGATTGCAGTATTAGGATACGGAACTGTAGGTTCGGGAGTGGTTGAAGTACTTCAAACGAACAGAGAAATCATCAATAAAAGAGTCGGCGATACTTTGGAGATAAAGTATGTGCTTGATTTGAGAGAATTTCCGGGAACACCGGTAGAAAAACTCATCACACATGATTTTGAGGATATTTTAAATGATGAGGATGTAAAGATTGTTGTGGAAGTAATGGGTGGTATTGAGCCTGCTTATACATTTGTTAAGAAGAGTTTGCTTGCAGGAAAGAGTGTGGCAACGTCCAACAAAGCACTTGTTGCAAAACATGGTGCGGAACTCCTTGCAATTGCAAAAGAAAAGAACATCAATTTCTTATATGAAGCAAGTGTTGGCGGTGGAATTCCGATTATCCGCGCACTTACATCTTCATTGACAGGGGATGAGATTGAAGAGATTACAGGTATTTTAAATGGTACAACCAATTATATGATGAGTAAAATGTACTATGAAAATGCGGACTACGATGCGGTGCTTAAGGAAGCACAGGCAAGAGGATATGCAGAAAGAGACCCAAGCGCAGATGTGGAAGGGCATGATGCATGTAGAAAGATTGCCATTCTCTCTTCTATCATTTCGGGGAAATTGGTTGATTTTGAGGACATTTACACAGAGGGTATTACAGAAATCACATTGGATGATATTCAGTATGCGAAAGCAATGGGCATGAAGATTAAATTATTCGGTACTTGCAAACGTTCCGGAGAAAAACTTTGTGCAATCGTTGCACCGCACTTGGTAGCACCAAGTCATCCGCTTTATAACGTGGAAGATGTGTTTAATGCAATCTTCGTAAAAGGGAACATGCTCGGAGATTCCATGTTCTACGGAAGCGGAGCCGGAAAACTTCCGACGGCAAGTGCGGTTGTAGGAGATATTGTGGAAGCTGCCAAAAACTTAAATCGCAGCATGATGGCAACTTGGGATGCTGAAAAATTAGAATTAGAAGATAAAGCAGAAACAGAAAAGAAATTTTTTGTGCGTATCAAAGGAACAAAGAATGCATTGCAGGCAGACTTGGAACAGGCATTTGGCAAAATCAAGATAGTGGAACCGGAAGGCGTAAATGATGAATTCGGTTTTGTGACAGAAGTTATGAGTGAAGGCCGTTATGAAACAAACGCAAAACAATTCCCACAAATCTGTCATATGATACGTGTGGAAGCATAAGGAGTGAACAGTAGTGAAATACATCATTGTGTTAGGTGACGGGATGGCAGATGAGCCATTAGAAGTACTTGGAAATAAGACACCGCTTCAGGCGGCAGACAAACCGGCTATCGATAAGTTGGCAAAAACCGCAGAAAGCGGGCTTGCATACATGGTTCCGGAGGGAATGAGTCCGGGGAGTGACACGGCAAATTTATCTGTCATAGGATATAATCCGAAGATTTATTATTCCGGTCGTTCACCGCTTGAGGCACTTAGCATTGGGGTGGACATGAAACCGACGGATATTTCTTTCCGTTGCAATGTGGTAACATTGTCCGAAGAGGAAGAAAACTATGAGGATAAGAAGATTATCGACCATAGTTCCGGAGAAATCAGCACGGAAGATGCGGCAGTTTTGATAGAGGCTTTGAAAGAAGGTCTTAAAAAAGAAGGCTACGAGTTTTACGTGGGAACAAGTTATCGTCATCTTTTGGTGTGGGCAAACGGACAGTTAGTAGAATTGACACCGCCTCATGATATTTTGACAAAGAGAATTGGTGATTATCTTCCGAAAGACGAAGTGCTCCGTGAGATGATGAAGAAAAGCTATGATATTCTGGTGAATCATCCAATTAATCTGGAAAGAAAAGCAAAGGGTTTAAATCCTGCAAACTCGGCATGGTTCTGGGGCGCAGGAACAAGACCTGCACTGAAACCATTTACGGAAAAGACAGGCAAACGCGGCGTGATGATTTCGGCTGTGGATTTGTTAAAAGGAATTGCAGTGGGAATCGGTATGGACAATATTTCTGTGGAAGGCGCAAACGGCGGACTACATACCAATTATGAAGGAAAAGCAAGAGCAGCGCTCGACGCACTTTTAAACAAAGATTATGATTTCGCATACATCCATGTGGAAGCACCGGATGAGATGGGACATCAGGGTCTTGTAAATGAGAAGATTCAGGCAATTGAAAATATTGACAAATATGTGGTAAAGGTTCTCGTGGAAGAATTGGAAAAGTCAGGAGAGGATTATCGTATGATGATTTTGCCGGATCATCCAACGCCGATTTGCATCCGTACACATTCCGGCGGCCCGATACCATACTTGCTGTATGATAGCCGCAAGAGGCTGGGTGAGCAAGATTCTTACAATGAGGTGACCGCAGCAGAAAGTCAGATTGTTTGGAAAGATGGTTATAAGTTAATGGATTATTTGTTGGAAAAATAAAGTGGAAAAGGGAACGTCAGATGACGTTCCCTTTCTTTGTTTTAACGGAACTCTTTCTCTGCTAAATTTTTCGGAAGCGGTACATCAGAAATAATATAGTCGATGTCTTTGGTACTACAGAGATTGTGCATATGTTTTCCACCGATTTTCTTACTGTTACACAAAAAGACCCTGCACTTGGATTGTTGAATCATATGTTTGCGAACCAGATTTTCCTCGATGGAAAAATCAGTCAACATTCCATCCACCGAGAGGCCGCGGCAAGAGAAGAAGCAAATGTCGGCATTGAAGGAGTCGATGACGCTATAGGCTTCATTCCCGGTTAATGCCTGAAAAGAAGAAATCAGGTTTCCGCCCGTACAATAGGTATTGATTCCAAGTTCTGCCGCTTTGACAGCAGTTCGAAGACCATTGGTAATCACCGTTAGATTGCGTCTGCTTGTTAAGAAGGGTACTATGGTGTAGGCACTGGAAGAACCGTCCATCATAATCACATCATTGTCTTTTACCAATTCTGCTGCTTTTTTTGCAATCATCGTTTTTTCATCAGCTTGCTCCATTTCACGAATCAGAAAAGGAATCTTCATTTTAGATGCACTGGATTCTTCTAAAATAGCACCTCCGTGTAATCTTTTTACCAACCCTTGCTTTTCTAAGCTCTGCAAATCACGTCTGATAGACTGTTCACTAGCATAGATTTCCTTTGCCAAATCCTTTACATAAACTTTCTTTTCGCGGATTAATTTTTCCAATATCAGTTTTTCTCGTTCTTTATTCATACAAAATTCTCCAAATCGATACTAAAATGTACAGAAAAACAACAATTATTTGAGTGTTCTTTCATTGTTGGCGTTAAATATTGAACATTTGAGCGTTTTTTGTTAGTATAACACAAGAGGACAAAACAGTCAAAGGAGGAATGTGAAATGGCACCGCCAATGCTACAGGCACACAGAGGGGTCAGTATAGAATTTCCTGAAAATACAATGAGCGCGTTTATCGGAGCAAGAGACCAGGGATATCCAATTATTGAAGTGGATCCGGCAGTTACGAAGGACGGACAAATCGTACTGTTTCATGACTGTACGATGACCAGAACGGTGCGGACGAAGGATGGGAAACAATTAGAACAGGAAATGAGCATTTCTGACCTTACATATACACAGGCACAAGAATACGATTATGGGTTGTGGTTTTCAGAAGAGTTTAAAGGTGAGAAGATACCATTGTTATCTGAGGTATTGGCATTCGCGGCGGATAATCATATTCATATTAAAATTGACAATAAGATTCAGAGATTTACAGATGAGGCTCTCGAGAAGACTTTTAAAATCGTCAGAGAGAGCGGTGCAGACGTTGGAATTACCTGTTTTGATATGAAGTTTGTACGCAGAGTGCTGAAGGCAATTCCGAATGTGACGATTCATTACGATGGAAAAATTCAGAGAGAAATTATGGAGGAATTGTCACAGATGCTTCCAAAAGCAAAATTGGTAGTTTGGGTTCCTTATCAATGTTCTCTTACAACGTGGGTACAAATTGATTTTGCAGATGAAGCAATTTGCAATCTTGTAAAAAAATATGCTCGTTTGGGGATTTGGATTTTAGCAACGAATGAGGAGTACGAAGATGTTGCTGCAAGGTTTGAACCGGATATCATTGAGACGACAGGTGGAATCAAACCAAGAAAATAAGGAGTGGATAGAATTATGATAATAACAGTAACCATGAATCCTGCCATTGATAAAACAGTGGAAATCGGGACATTTGAGCATGGCGGTCTCAATCGCATTCAGAACGTGGAATATGATGCAGGTGGCAAAGGAGTCAATGTATCAAAGACGATTTGTGAACTTGGTGGTAAGACCCTTGCGACAGGGTTCCTTGGAGGCAATAGCGGAAAAATAATTGAAAATGTTTTAAAAGACAGAAAAATTGATTGCGATTTTGTGTGGGTAGATGGCGAGACAAGAACCAACACAAAAGTATTTGAAAAAAGCGGAGCCTTGACAGAACTTAACGAGCCGGGGCCTATGATTTCTGATGGGCAGGTAGAAGCCTTGGCTCAAAAGTTGGAAGGATATGCAAATGAAGAGACTTTATTTGTACTATCGGGAAGTATACCCAAAGGCGTATCAAAGGACATTTACGCTATATTTATTCGCATGGCGCACAGCAAAGGTGCAACGGTACTTTTGGATGCAGACGGGGAAGTGTTTAAAAATGCGTTGGATGCAGGTCCGGATATTATCAAACCGAACTGTGTGGAACTGGAGGAGTACGCACATATCGAAAGCAGAGCGTCGCAGGAAGAACTGCTTACAATTGCAGAAGATTTGAAGGCAAAAGGAATCACCACAATCGCTGTTTCCAAAGGCGGTGAAGGAGCCGTGTTTGTTATCGGTGATAACATATACAATTGTCCGGCACTTTCCGTAAAAGCTTACTCTACAGTAGGTGCGGGAGATGCTATGGTAGCTTCTCTTGCCTACGCATGGGAAGAAAGACTTTCTGAGGAGGAAACAGTGAAGCTTAGTATGGCAGTTTCCGCCGGAGCTGTTA